>RHBS01000041.1 GCA_010030895.1 Actinomycetota bacterium
AGGCGAGTGCACTCTCAACTGGTTTTCTTGGAGTTCCATACTTGGCGCCTGCAAACTCAGCAAACTCAAGAAATTCGCCATTAGAGATCATTCGATCGAAAACATCATCGTTTACAAAATGATAATTGACCCCATCGACTTCTCCAGCTCTCATTTTCCTAGTTGTGACTGATACTGAAATCCAAAAGCGATCATCACCGCGAAGCTGATTAGTAATAGTGCTTTTCCCCACACCACTAGGACCTGATACCACTAGCAACTTTCCACTTCTCGGAGAGTTCTTCATGAGCAAAAACTCCTCTCTGAGTAATTCAATTTGTCTGGGACCTACTCCACCAATTCTACGTGAAGGTGAGATCTTTGTTCGCTCAAGAATTTGTTCAGCCCTAATCTTGCCAACTCCCGGAACTGATTGAAGTAGATCGATCAGTCTCATTCTTGAGATGGATTCACGCTCATCACTAAAAAGATCAAAGAAAAATATCTGGCCAGTCGCAATAAGTTCCTTTGTTTTTGCCCGCTCCTGTCTTGCAGCAACTGCCTTTTGACCTGCTTTCCTTCGAAAACGGTTACTTAACTTGGGTGGTTGCATCTATACAAGCGTAGTTGCGATCAAGTCGATCTTTTTTTGCATTTGAGTTGCTGTACCATCCCATTCTTTAGTAATTGATCGACCGATTACTACAAAGTCAGCCCCCGCAGAAAGAGCTTGTTTTGGTGTCATTACCCTGGCCTGATCTCCAGGATCATCTCCCTCTAGTCTTACGCCAGGAGTAATTAGTATTGCGGAATCAGATAACTGTCGTAGTGCTGATACTTCAAATGGTGAACACACTAATGATTTAGCACCAGCTGACAGTGCAATTTTTGCCCAGTTCTTAGTTGTGTCCTCGATACTTTGTCTCTGACCCATCTCTTGAAACTCTATCTCTGAAAAGGATGTTAGGACCGTAACTGCAGTAATTGAACCAGTTGGCAATGCCATGGCCGCGGCCGAAATCATCTTTGCCCCACCTGCAGCATGTACTGTTAAAAACTTTGGATTCAGATTTGCTACTGATTCAACTGCGCCTTTAATTGTATTCGGAATGTCATACAATTTTAGGTCAAGAAAGAGTTTGAAATCTGTACCCTGGCGCAATTTTTCTATACCAGTAATTCCATGCCGAAGAAAAAATTCAAGACCAATCTTAAAATGATCAATTTGACCTGAGGCAGCCTTTATCCAGCTCTGTGCTTGATCAATCTCTTTAGTATCAAGGGCTAGAATTATAGGTAAAGTCATTGCACACCTCGATGCGCAAAGCCAATGGCATCTCTGAAATCATTAAAGCCCCGCTGTATGAGCAATTCACTTAATTGATTTTTGATATTAATTGCAGCCATCGGATTACCAAAACTTGCCGTACCGACCGAAATAGCACTAGCGCCAGCTAAGACTAATTCCAATGCATCGCGACCATTAGAAACTCCTCCCATACCTACTATCGGTATATTGGGAAATGCTTGATGCACTTGGTAAATTGCTCTTACTGCAACTGGCCTAATTGCCGGACCAGATAATCCCCCCGTTTTCCCAGCTAGTTTTGGTCGCATGGTTGTCGTATCTATAACCATTCCTAATAATGTATTTATGAGTGCTAATCCATCAACTCCGGCATTTATTACAGCGTGAGCAATCTCGACAATATCCGTTACATCTGGAGATAACTTGGCAATAATCGGTAACTCTCCACCAATATTTCGTCTTACTGACTCGATAACTGCCACTGATGTATCTGGATGGCATGCAAATACCTGTCCCCTATTTTCAACATTAGGGCATGAAATATTCACCTCAACAGCACTTATGCCTGAAACTGCTCGCAATCGTCTTGAAAGAACTCCATATTCATCTACTGACTCTCCAGCTATTGAGACTATTACCTTTGCTTTTTGTTCAACTAGCCACGGAATATCATTCTCTAAGAACGCATCAATTCCTGGCCCCTGAAGTCCGATTGAATTGAGCATTCCACTTGGTGTTTCTGCCATCCTCGGGGTCATTCGACCAGTTCGCGCCTTCGTCATAATTGATTTCGTGACAATGGCGCCTAAATCCGTAAGTGGAAAAAACTGTGAAAGCTCCTGACCACTACTGGCACAGCCACTCGCTGTAAAGATTGGATTTGAGAATCTTTTACTTCCAATTTTTGTTGAAAAATCAAGTGTGCTCATATATTCATGGCATCCAAAACTTCTTTTCGATCCCATATGATTTCAGATCCATCCATAACTGGACCATCAATACAAGTACGAACCATCTTTACGCCATCGCCATTTCTAATGGGCACAACACAGGTCATGCATACGCCGATCCCACACGCCATGGACTCTTCTACCGAGCATTGATGAGCAATATCAAAATCTTTTGCTATTTTAGCGATAGCTGCAAGCATGCCCATAGGGCCACAGGAGTAAATAACCTCAGTTCCTAACTCCCTAATTAATCTTGGAATCGCCTCACTGATTTGCCCATGAATTCCGGCGCTGCCATCATCTGTAGTTAAAGTCAATGAAGATACAGTGCGCTTACCCTCTAAGGGTGCAAATATTTTATTAGCAGTGCTGGCACCTAAAACCATATCAACTCTACAACCTCGATTTTTCAATAACTCAGCTAGTGCAAATAGTGGCGCGGATCCGTAGCCACCACCAACTAACATGGTATTTGCATTAGTAGTAGGAATTCCAAAAGATGTACCTAAAGGTCCAATTAGGTCGACAAAATCTCCAACAGCCCTAGAACATAGCCAGGTACTGCCTTGACCATGTGGTGCAATGACTAATTCAATACTTCCTCCCATTGGACCTTTATCAATTGCACGATAGATTGCAAATGCGCGACGCAAAATTAGCGATGATTGTTCACCACCTACTGATATCGCCACAAAATTCCCAGGCTTGATATTGGCTGCCATCTCGCCGACTGCAAAGACCATGTGATGATAAGGACCAAATTTCTTATTACTTATTACTTCAGCCATTATCTGAGTGGCAGATCTATTTATCTTATGTGGAATCATTTATTCATCCACTCCTGGAGGGATCTGATCTCAAAACTATCTCTCTGAAGAGCAGCGATTCCAGCAACTGCTGCTTTAAAGCCTGGAATTGTAGTAATGCAAGGAACAGATCTCGAGACTGCGGCAGTTCTAATCAAAAAACCATCTTGGCGGGATCCGCGCCCAAGCGGTGTGTTTATTACGAGCTGAACCAAACCCTTTGTAATTAGATCATTTGCTGACAACTGCGCGGATTGAGGATCAGAATTTTTTCTTACAAGCTCAGTTGATATACCTTTTTCGGCTAGGAACAAATTGGTTCCAGCAGTGCTATAGATTTTAAAACCTAACTGATTTAAATCCCGTGCAATCCGCCAACCGGATTCTTTATCTCGCTCGGAAAGTGATATAAATACTGACCCAGATTTTGGCAGTGGACCAAATGCTGCGGTCTGACTTTTAGCAAAAGCAAGACCAAAATTATTTGCAATTCCCATAACCTCACCAGTTGATTTCATTTCTGGTCCCAAAACGGTATCAACGCCACTTCCATCAACGCGCCTAAAGCGATTAAACGGTAAAACAGCTTCTTTCACCGAAACCCCATTTGGCTTACCATCGCCAGTGCTTGGAAGAATCTTTTCTTTACGCAATACATCAATTGATACTCCAGTTGAGATCAATGCGGCTGCCTTTGCTAGTTGCACGCCAGTAGCTTTGGCTACAAACGGAACTGTGCGGGAGGCACGTGGGTTTGCCTCGAGCACATACAGTTTTTTTGGGTTTCCACTTATCGCAAACTGAATATTTATTAATCCCAAAACCCCAATATCTTTAGCAATTCTCTCTGTAGCCTCTCTTATCTCTGCAATTGCATTCTTATCCAAAGAGGTACTTGGTAAAACACATGCTGAATCTCCAGAGTGAACACCGGCCTCCTCAATATGCTCCATTACTCCCGCTAAATACAGTTCATTGCCATCAAAAAGTGCATCCACATCGATTTCAACTGCATCGTCTAGAAATTTATCAATCAAAACTGGATGGTTTGGAGTGATGGCGGTTGCTTTTTCTATAAAACCTTTTAAGGACTCTTCATCATAGACAATCTCCATACCCCTTCCACCTAAAACATAGGAAGGACGTACTAAAACTGGATAGTTGATTTTTGTAGCAATTTGTGAGGCTTCCAAATAAGAATTTGCCATTCCAAAACTCGGAGCTAGTAGATTATTGGATCTTAAAATCTCTCCAAATGCACCACGCTCTTCAGCTAAATCAATTGCATCTGGAGAAGTTCCAAGTATTTTAATTCCTGCTTCCATTAAACCACGGGCCAAACCTAAAGGTGTTTGCCCACCTAGTTGAGCAATAACACCTAGGACTGGTCCAGCAGCACTCTCAGCGCTAATTACCTCTATAACATCTTCGAGAGTAAGTGGCTCAAAGTAAAGGCGATCAGAGGTGTCATAATCGGTTGAAACAGTCTCTGGATTACAATTAATCATAATAGTTTCATAACCCGCTTTTTTAAGTGCAAAAGATGCATGAACGCAGGAGTAGTCAAACTCAATACCTTGACCAATTCTATTTGGACCACTACCTAAAATTATTACTGCAGTTTTAGTACGAGGAATAACTTCGCTCTCCTCATCATATGAAGAGTAATAGTAAGGAGTTAGCGCTTCAAACTCACCTGCGCAAGTATCAACTGTCTTAAAGACAGGATGAACATTCAAGGTATTGCGAAGTAACTTTATTTCAGATTCTGGTACTGCTCGTAATTTTGAAATTTGCTCATCAGAAAAGCCCATACTT
This sequence comes from Actinomycetota bacterium, assembly GCA_010030895.1. Classification (GTDB taxonomy): domain Bacteria; phylum Actinomycetota; class Actinomycetes; order Nanopelagicales; family Nanopelagicaceae; genus Nanopelagicus. The sequence continues at coordinate 4,863 of RHBS01000041.1, forward strand.
TTAGCAGATCTAAGCAGCTCTCTATTTAACTCACCGGGTTGAGAGATCTCAACTGCTTTTGCGTTAATAAGATTTATCTGTTCCAAAAACCAAGGATCAATTTTTGTTTTCTCGTAGACATCCTTTACCGATGCGCCTAGATGTAAAGCTTGTTGGACCTGTTGTAATCTAAATTCAGTTGGCACGCTTATACTTTTCATTAATTGTGATAAGTCACCAGACTGCCAGTTAAAAGTTGCACCTTTTTTCTCCAAAGATCTAAGCGCTTTCTGTAGAGCCTCAGGGAAACTTCGGCCAATAGCCATAGCTTCACCAACGCTTTTCATGGTTGTCGTCAACCTTGGATCTGCTTCAGGAAATTTCTCAAAGGCAAATCTCGGTACCTTAACAACTACGTAATCTAATGATGGTTCAAATGAGGCTGGAGTTGATTTTGTTATGTCATTTGTAATCTCATCCAAGGTATAACCAATCGCAAGTTTTGTAGCAATTTTTGCAATAGGAAATCCCGTAGCTTTTGAAGCCAAGGCTGAAGATCTAGAGACTCGAGGATTCATTTCAATTACAATAATTCTTCCGTTTGCCGGATTTACTGCAAATTGAATATTGCAGCCACCGGTTGCTACCCCTACCTCCCGAATTATCGCGATAGATAAATCTCTGAGTTTTTGATACTCAACATCAGTTAATGTCATCGCCGGAGCAACAGTGATGGAATCTCCAGTATGAACACCCATTGGGTCAACATTTTCGATACTACAAACGATCACAACATTGTCTTTATGATCGCGCATTACCTCTAATTCGTACTCTTTCCAACCAATTATCGACTCTTCTAACAAAACTTCTGTTGTAGGACTATGGCGAAGTCCTGCTCCTGCTATCTGGTGCAATTCCTCTTCGTTGTAGGCAATACCAGAGCCAAGTCCACCCATGGTGAACGATGGCCTGACTACAACTGGATACTTCAACTCAAGTACTGCACTCAAACATTCATCCATTGAATGGCATATTCTGGATTTCGCAGATTCTCCGCCAACAGTTTCAACGATCCTCTTAAATACCTCTCTATCTTCACCACGTTTAATTGCCTCAACATTTGCACCAATTAACTTAGATCCAAACCTTTCAAATGAACCACGTTCATATAGCCCCATCGCAGCATTGAGTGCGGTTTGACCACCTAAAGTTGCCAAGACTGCATCGGGCCGTTCTTTTTCCAGGATTTTCTCAATCACCTCAGGTGTAATCGGCTCTACATAAGTTGCATCTGCAAACTCCGGATCAGTCATTATTGTTGCAGGATTGGAGTTGATTAAAATTACCCGAATCCCTTCACTTTGCAGCACTCTACAAGCTTGTGTTCCAGAATAATCAAACTCACAAGCTTGCCCAATAACAATAGGACCACTGCCAATTACCAATACGCTTTGAATCGATGTATCTCTAGGCATTGCTGTCCTTTAAACCAACCTTAGGTGTGGACATAAGTTGCACAAACCTTTCAAATAAATAAGCGGCATCGTG
>RHBS01000042.1 GCA_010030895.1 Actinomycetota bacterium
GTTGGGACATTTCACCGATAATGATGTGGTCTTAGATTTTCTACAAGGTAGCAAATTAATGCAGTTAGCTGCCCTTGGCACATCATGTCCAGATCACTTCTTGCGCACCAAGATCTCACCTATGGTTATTGATACTAAGCCAGATGCCCCACTTGAAGAGGTATTAAAGCGGGCTAATGAGTTGCATGATGAGTACCGTAAAAATTATGCAGCTTATTACAACCGTCATGCCAAAAAAGATTCACCAGCGATGCGCGGAGCTGATCCACTTATTATTTTAGTTCCAGGCGTTGGTATGTTCTCATATGGCAAAGATAAACAAACCGCTCGAGTAGCTGGAGAGTTTTATATCAACGCTATCAATGTAATGCGTGGGGCTGAGAGCATCTCAACCTATGCGCCAATTGCAGAGAGTGAAAAATTTAGAATTGAGTATTGGGATTTGGAGGAGGCAAAATTAAAACGTATGCCAAAGCCAAAACCATTAGCTGGCAAAATTGCTCTAGTTACTGGTGCAGCCTCAGGATTAGGTAAGGCCACAGCTCAGCGGCTAGCAAGTGAGGGTGCCTGCGTAGTAGTGGCAGATAGAGATTTAGCTGGTGCTACCCAGTTAGCAACTGAGTTAGGTGGAGCAGATAAAGCGATCGCAGTTGCAATGGATGTAACTAGTGAGAGCGCAATAGCAGATGCAATCGCTGCCACGATGTTGGCTTTTGGTGGCATTGATATTGTCATTAATAATGCTGGTATCTCAATTGCAAAACCAATAACTGAAACATCAGTTGCAGATTGGGATTTGCAATTAGATATTATGGCTAGAGGATCATTCCTAGTATCGCGAGAGGCAGCAAAGGCATTAATTGCCCAAAAAATGGGCGGGGATATTATTTATATCTCATCAAAAAACTCAGTCTTTGCTGGTGCTAATAATGTGGCGTATGGTGCAACAAAGGCTGCGCAATCACACCAGGTTAGATTATTAGCGGTAGAGCTAGGTGAGTTTGGCATCCGAGTAAATGGAATTAATCCAGATGGTGTAGTTAAGGGCTCTGGCATTTTTGCCGGTGGTTGGGGAGCTAACCGAGCCAAGCAATATGGCGTGGAAGAATCTAAATTAGGTGAGTTTTACGCCCAGCGCACTATCTTGAAAAAAGAGGTGCTACCAGAACATATTGCTGCGGCTGTCTTTGTGATCTTAGGTGGTGACTTAACCCTGACAACTGGATTACATATTCCAGTTGATGGTGGAGTTGCTGCAGCCTTCTTGCGTTAAGGCCAACCTTGCTTTACGCAGCGGTTGATCTTGGTGGCTCAAGTGGCCGAGTAACTGTTGGTCAGATAAAAGATTCAAAGATTCTTTTAACTGAGGTCCATCGCTTTAAACATGAGCCAGTGCAGAGTGAGGCTGGTTTATTTTGGGATTGGCAATTTATTGTTGATCAGGTAATTATCGGACTTAATGCTGCATCTGATTTAGGCCCAATAACCTCAGTTGGTATTGATAGCTGGGCAGTTGATTATGGAATTATTAATAAAAAGGGTGAGGTAATTGGAGCACCACATTGCTATCGCGATGGCAGAACTGATGGCTTAATGGCAAAGTTAAAAGCAGAGCTTGGTGTTGAGTACATATATAGTCGAACTGGAATTCAATTTATTTTCTTTAACACTATGTATCAATTAGTTGCTGAGAAGAGCTCAGCTATCTATTTGGATGCAGATAAATTTTTAATGGTGCCAGATCTCTTAAATTACCTACTTTGTGGTGCAATAAGTACTGAGATAACCAATGCCTCAACCACCCAATTACTAAATGTTCATACCCGAGATTGGGATTGGGAGATGATTGAAAAATTAGGGATTAAAAAGGAGATCTTTCCGAAGATAAATAAACCAGGGCAGCAGATGGGTGTGATCAATGGCTTTGGAAGGTTAGATGGCATAAAGGTAATCTCAGTGGGATCTCATGACACTGCAAGTGCGGTCGCTGGTACACCTTTGCCAGTAAGTGGTGATAGCGCCTACATCTCAAGTGGCACCTGGTCATTAGTTGGCTTGGAGTTAAAAAATCCAGTTACTGATAAGAAAGCGATGGAGTTCAACATTACCAATGAGATGGGGGTTGAGGATCGAATTAGATTTATTAAAAATGTAGCTGGAATGTGGTTATTAGAGGAATCCCTTGATTACTGGGCCCAATCTGGCCAGATCTACACCGCAGCGCAATTAGCTAAGGAGGCTGCATTACTGCCAAAGGGAGCGGTAATTGATGCTAATGATCCAAGATTTGAAAAACCAGGTGCAATGCCAGAGCGGATTGCAGCTTTATGTAAGCAGACAAATCAAAAAATTCCACAAACTCCAGCTGAGTATGCAAGATGTATCTTTGATTCCTTAGCAGATGCTTATGTAAAGGTTTTAGATCAATTGCAACAGGCAGCTGGAGTTAAGGTGAACTCAATAAATATTGTAGGTGGTGGCAGTGCAAATAAGTTATTAAATCAATTAACTGCAACTGCAACTGGCAAAACTGTTTACGCCGGTCCAGTTGAGGCAACGGTATTGGGAAATATTATTACTCAGATGCAAGCCTCTGGTGAGATAAAATCTTTAAAGCAAGCTAGAGAGTTAATTAAATTATCAACTGCCCAAGAGGTGTATCAACCCTAAGTAAGTTTAAACCGATCTAAGAACAGCTGTGACCTTACCTAAAATTACCGCCTCATCTGCCGGAATTGGTGCGTAATTATCATTTGCAGGAAGTAACCAGAAGTGACCATCTTTTTTAGACCAGGTTTTAACGGTAGCCTCACCATCAATCATCGCCGCCACAATCTCACCCTTTTGCGCATCCTTTTGTGATCTAATCACAACAAAATCACCATCACAGATAGCAAGATCAATCATGGAATCACCCTTAACCTGAAGTAGGAAGAGATCACCTTTACCTACAATTGACTCAGGTAGTGGTAATACCTCCTCCACCTCTTGCTCGGCCAGGATTGGATTACCAGCTGCAATTCTGCCTACTAATGGAATTAATCTAGTTTTATCTTGGGGAGCTGCTTCGCCATCTTGGCCAGGAAGGGTGATCTCAATTGCTCGACCACGGGCGGCATCACGTCGGATCCACCCTTTTTCTTCCAAAATCTGCAGTTGATAGGTCACCGATGCGGTGGAGGAGAGGCCAGCTGCTTGGCCGATCTCACGCATAGTTGGTGGATACCCTTGATCCTCAACTGCCTTTTTGATGACGGATAAAATCTTAAGTTGTCTTGGGGTTAGCCCATTTGCATCGGCTGGCCCATCTGGAAGCTCAGAAACACTCTTTTTAGCCATAAATAAAAGGGTAGCAGGGGGTAAGAAAAAAATCAAACATTTGTTCGGTTTTAAGTAGACAATGTCGGTGGGGTGGTGTTTAATTATCTATAGAACAGGTGTTCGAATCCCCTAGAGCCTGTTGTGTAGAAGGAGCAGTACCGATGAAGTCAAGACAGGCCAAGCGGCTAGCCAGATCGAGCTTAACCCTATCCCTGCTAGTAGTAATTGGTGCTGGTTTTAGCACCATCTCATCGGCTAGCGATATTGATGCCAGATCTGCAAAGACAGGTGATAGCAAGTATGTGCAGGTCGTAGTTACTCCAGGTGAGAGCTTATGGTCAATTGCGGCAATGGTGGCAGATCATAGTGAGATTGCATCTGTTATTGCCGATATTGTCGAGGTAAATCAATTAGCCTCAGCTGATGTTTCAGCTGGCGATAAAATTTTGGTGCCAGTTTCATAAGTTGGCACCAAAAATCTAATAATTACTTAGCAATCACCAAGGCAATTGAAAGTTTTTTCAATCTTTTAAATTAACCTGCTCTAATGAGTGAGTACTCTAAGCAGGTAAGAAGCGCCCTAGATGTGGCAGTTACTGCAATTGGTGGCAAACCAAGATTAGGCCAGATTGAGATGGCCGAGGCGGTAGCAAATGCTTTAACTGATCGACACCATCTATTAGTGCAAGCTGGAACTGGTACTGGAAAATCCTTAGCTTACTTAGTACCTGCTTTAGTCCATGGTAAAAAAGTTTTAGTTGCAACTGCAACCTTAGCTTTGCAACGTCAATTAGTTGAGCGAGATCTACCAAAGATAAAGGCAGCTTTAGATAAAGAGTTAAAGCGGGATATTACCTTTGCAATTTATAAAGGGGTGGGCAATTACATCTGCCTACAAAAGCTAAATAACGCTCCCGATGATCCAGAGGCGCAAGCATTACTTGAGGTCTCAACCTTAGAAACTGATGCCAAGAGATTGCGCGCCTGGGCACAATCCAAAGGAGCTAGCGGTGATCGCGATGATGCCCCAAATGTTGACTCCAGGGTTTGGCACGCATCAAGTGTCTCTGGGCGAGAGTGTATTGGTGCAGATGAGTGTCCATCCGGTAGTAAATGTTTTGCAGCGCTGGCAAAAGCTAAGGCACAAACTGCCGATATTGTGGTTACTAATCACACCTTACTTGCAATTGAGATTGTTGATTCGCATCCGATTTTGCCAGAGCGAGATGCAATAGTTTTAGATGAGGCACATGAGTTTTCAGATCGCACAACTGGTGCGGTAACTGAGGAGTTAACTGCGCCACGGGTAAGTAGGGCCTCGGTAATGGCAAGAAAACATATGCCAGGCAAAGCAAGTGATGCCTTGGTTAAAGCGGCTGAAAAATTTACCCAAGCAGTTGCCGATTACGCACTTGATCTTAAATCCGATCCAAGTAAGGCGGGCAGATTAGAGCTAGTACCAAAAGAGTTAGAGTCATCGATGCGAAAGGTAAAAGAGGCAATTGCTGGAATTTTGCAATTAATTACCGCAGATGAGCAGATTATTGATCCAAATACGATGGCGGAGCGGGCACGGGTAAAGGGTGCGTTAAATGAGATTAATCAAACTATCACTAAGTTATTAAAGCCAGGAAGCTCTCATGTGCTCTGGTTTGAGCCAACTTTTTCTACTCTCTACCTAGCACCATTATCCGTCTCAGATGTTTTAAGAAAAAATCTATTAACTAAGACCCCAGTAATTGCAACTAGTGCCACCTTAACTGTTGGAAAATCCTTTGACTCAATTGCGAAAAGTATTGGTTTTGTAGTGGGGCAAAGTGAGGAGGATGAGGATTCTTCATCATCAGATTCACAAGATATGGATCCAGCTAATTTAAAGATCTTAGATGTGGGCTCACCTTTTGATTTTGCAAATCAAGCGATGCTTTATCTACCAAAAGATCTGCCAGAGCCAAGTAGAGATGGTCCAGCTAAAGAGGCGTTAGTTGAGTTAGGCCAGTTAATTCAGGCAGCTGGTGGTCGAACTTTGGCATTGTTTTCATCTTGGAGGGCAGTTGAAGCAGCTGATGAGTATTTAAGAAAGGTGTTAGCGGATTTAGCTCTGCCAATAATTACGCAACGAAGAGGAGATACGGTTGCACCCTTAGTGGAAAGATTTGCTAAGGATGAAAAATCAATTTTATTAGGCACAATCTCACTCTGGCAGGGAATTGATGTGCCAGGTGCTGCCTGCACCTTAGTAGCGATTGATCGCATTCCATTTCCACGACCAGATGAGCCGGTCTTATCCGCTAGAGCTGCGCAAGCAGATGCTGCTGGTGGCTCTGGATTTATGCAGATCTCACTTCCTAGAGCTGCCCTACTTTTAGCTCAAGGCACTGGTCGGTTAATTCGATCATTAGATGATCGAGGAGTGGTTGCAATTTTAGATTCGAGAATAGTTAATAAAAGGTATGGCTCAATTCTTTTAAACTCAATGCCACCTTTTTGGCGAACCCATGATGGCGAGGTAATTAAGGATGCACTTCGAAGATTAGATCAGCAGTATTTAGTAGCAGGTAAGGTAGCGATTAAGGATTAAATACTTTTTAATTTGGTGAGTAATTGTGGCCAGGTATTAGCAAAGCTTGGGTGTAGAGGTTTATTTGAAACCTGATCCAAATCTACCCAAGCTACCTCCTTAGATTCATCATTTGCCTCATGAGCTACTAACTCTGGGTGGGCGGTAGCAATAACTGTGTGATAACTCCAACTGCCATGATCATCCACAAATATCTCACCTGGTGTTAAATCCTTTTCA
>RHBS01000043.1 GCA_010030895.1 Actinomycetota bacterium
TAAGGGTTTAAATGTCCATGAGGGCAAGATCTTTTATGATGCAGTTGCAAAGGCGCATAATCTCTAGTATTTTTTACCCCAGGTCATGAGTCTCAGTTCATAGCCCCGGCTAACTGAGCGGCAACCCTCCACCACGGTGGGGTGCTCCGGGTGAGGACCAGATCGATAGCAAGGTGCCATCGATAAGCGTGGATCGCAAAGGAAGTTAGGGATTATCCCTATTTATTTCGATCCCCTTAATTCAAGGAGGTTGTTTTGTCTTACTCATTTGAAACCCAACAAATTCATGCTGGACAAGTACCAGATCCATCAACTGGCGCTCGCGCACTGCCGTTGTTTCAGACAACTGCATATCAATTCCGTGATACCAAACATGCTGCTGATCTATTTGGGTTAGCAGAGCTTGGAAATATTTATACCCGCATTATGAATCCAACTCAGGATGCAGTGGAACAACGAATTGCAGCGCTTGAGGGTGGAGTTGCAGCATTACTTGTGGCATCAGGCTCTGCTGCCACCACATATGCGATTTTGAATGTCGCACATGCTGGCGATCACATTGTCTCCTCACCATCACTTTATGGTGGTACCTACAACCTATTTCATTACACCTTACCTAAATACGGTATTGAGGTTAGCTTCGTAGAGAATCCAGATGATCCAGAAAGTTGGCGCAAAGCGGTCAGACCAAACACCAAGGCATTTTTTGGTGAGACGATTGCGAATCCAAAAAATGATCTACTAGATATTGAAACTGTGGCAAAGATTGCTCATGAAAATGAGGTGCCATTAATAGTAGATAACACCGTTGCCACACCATACTTAATTAGACCAATAGAGTGGGGAGCAGATGTTGTAGTCCACTCAGCTACTAAGTTCTTATCTGGCCATGGAAATGCAGTTGTTGGCGCGATTGTTGACTCTGGAAAGTTTGATTATGCAAAATATCCAAATCGCTTTAAGAGCTTTAATGAGCCAGATCCTTCCTATCATGGTTTGGTATATGCCCAAGCATTAGGAGTGGGATCACCATTTGGTGCAAATCTTTCCTATATCTTTAAGATTCGGCTAACCCTGCTACGTGATATTGGTGCTGCTGTTTCACCATTTAATGCCTGGTTATTAGCTCATGGCTTAGAGACACTATCACTACGGATGGAGCGACATGTTGAAAATGCTAAGGCGATTGCCGCATGGTTAGAGAAAAACCCACAGGTGGAAAAGGTTAATTACGCATCCCTTGCTTCATCTAAGTGGAATAAGTGGGCAAATAAGTATTGTCCAAAGGGCTCTAGCTCAGTTTTATCCTTTGAAATTAAGGGTGGCATTGAAGCGGGTAAGAAGTTTATTGAAGCTTTAAATCTGCACTCACATGTTGCAAATATTGGAGATGTTAGATCACTGGCAATTCACCCAGCATCTACTACTCACTCACAACTAACACCTGCGGAGCAATTAACCGCTGGGGTAACTCCAGGATTAGTTCGACTATCTGTTGGTATTGAAAATATCGCAGATATTCAAAAAGATCTTGAAACTGCATTTGCTGCAGCTAAGTAATTTACTTACTTAAGTAAAAGCGAGCGCAAAAAATGAGCAAGGTGAATCCGGCTGTTACCGGGGCATGGCTTGAATACCATGATCCCGGTGATCGCCAATTTCTAAAAATTGGTGATTTAACCCTGGAGTCTGGGCAGGTTCTACCGGATGTAATTATTGCTTATCAAAGTTGGGGGAAGTTAAATGCGGCTGGCGATAATGCAATTTTAGTAAACCATGCCTTAACTGGCTGGGCTGATGTTAATGGTTGGTGGCCGCAGATGGTCGGTCCGGGATTGCCATTTGATACCAATAAGTTTTTTGTACTTTGTCCAAATGTTATTGGTGGCTGCCAAGGAAGTACTGGTCCATCCTCATTATCACCAGATGGTAAAAGGTGGGGCTCTAGATTTCCAACTCTAACTATCCGAGATATGGTGGCAGCTGAGTTAGCATTTACTAAAAAAATTGGTGTTACTAAGTATCAATTATCAGTTGGTCCCTCCCTTGGTGGAATGCGCAGTTTAGAGTGGGCTATTGAGTACCCAAATTTGATTGGTGCTATCTGCACAATTGGCTCCTCAGCAGTTGCAACTGGTGATCAAATTGGAACTGCGACTATTCAGATTAGGGCGATTAAATCTGATCCACACTTTAATAATGGTGATTACTATGAACAAAGTGTTGGTCCAATTGAGGGTATGGGAATTGCGCGCAGAATTGCACATCTAACCTACCGAACTGAATCTGAGATGGATGTGCGATTTGGTCGGGAGTTACAAGGCGATGAGACTGGTCGGTTTGCAGTTGAGTCCTACCTAGATCATCAAGCAAATAAGTTGGCCAAAAGATTTGATGCTAATACCTATATTGCATTAACTGAGGCGATGATCTCACATGATGTTGGTAGGGATCGTGGTGGGGTAGCAGCTGCACTAGCTAAGGTGAAGCTACCTATTCATGTGGTCTCAATAGATAATGATCGATTATTTCCACCTAGGTTGCAGCAGGAGATCACCGAGCTGGCCCCAGATGTGGCCACCCTTCACACCATCTCCTCCCCATTTGGCCATGATGGCTTCTTAATTGAAGTCGAAACTGTGGGTCAGATCATCAAAAATGCGCTCAACCTGACAAAAATCTCAAATTAGCCATCCGCTATCCCAAAATGGATGTGCATTTATCCCTGTGGACAATTTATAATATAGCCAGGAAGTCAGGCGGTTTAAAGTTAAATCGCAAACAGTAAGGCTTCAAAAACAAAGGATGAATTGTGGCTGTAACTCGTGCGCCCAAAAAGGCGGCAAAGGCTAGTAAAGGTAAGGCTAAGCCTGCAGTAAAAAAGAGTTCAGTAAAAAAAGCGAGCGCAAAAAAAGTAAAGCCAGTAAAAAAGATAGAGAAGGTTCCACTTAAGCAGGTTTTAGATGCCAAAGATGTGGCGCAAATTCTTAAGGTTAGAGATTTAGCAACTCAACAAAAAACTGTTTTAGCCGAGCTTGAATCTCGTGGTGTGACAAATATCCATCGCATTGTTAAAAAAGCCGATCAAGATCTAGTTTTAATCGCTCGTGAGTTAGAGGCCATTGTGCCTAAGCAGATTGAGAAATTGAAAAAAGCAGGTCTGGGATCACCATTTCGAATGCTTAAGAAAACTGAGCTGGAGTTAGTAGCACCGCCAGCGCCAAAGGCTTCAGCACCATCAGCGAAGAGTGAAAAGGTTGCTAAGGTAAAAATTGATGGTGAAGAGGTTGAGTTAGAAGAGGTTGAGTTAGAGGATCTAGAAAGTTTAATTGATGATAAGGAGGAGACGCCAGCGGAGGAGGGTGCCTCTGAGATTCGAGTTGTAAATGTTGCGGAGGAGTCACAAAATGAGGAGAACTCCTTCGTACTTAAAGATTCTGAGGAGGATGATGCACCAGCGCAAACAGTTTTAACTGCCGGTGCAACAGCTGATCCAGTTAAGGATTACTTAAAATTAATTGGTCGAGTACCACTTTTAAATGCTGAGCTTGAGGTATCACTAGCCCAATCTGTTGAGGCAGGATTATTTGCCGAGGAGCGGCTGGCCAATGATAAGAAGATGGATAAGAAGCTAAAGCGAGAGTATCAACAAATAGTTTTAAATGGCCGCCGAGATAAAAACCATCTATTAGAGGCAAATCTTCGATTAGTAGTTTCCCTAGCAAAGCGCTACACCGGTCGGGGAATGTTATTCCTAGATCTAATTCAAGAGGGAAATTTAGGATTAATTCGTGCGGTAGAGAAGTTTGATTACACAAAGGGTTATAAGTTTTCAACCTATGCCACCTGGTGGATTCGCCAGGCGATTACAAGAGCGATGGCAGATCAAGCTAGAACTATCCGTATTCCAGTTCATATGGTTGAGGTTATTAATAAGTTAGCTCGGGTGCAGCGACAGATGTTGCAGGATTTAGGAAGAGAGCCAACTCCAGAGGAGTTAGCAAAAGAGTTAGATATGACACCAGAGAAGGTGGTTGAGGTACAAAAGTATGGCCGCGAGCCGATCTCACTTCACACCCCACTTGGTGAAGAGGGTGATAGTGAGTTTGGTGATTTAATTGAAGATTCTGAGGCGATTGTGCCAGCAGATGCGGTCTCCTTCACCTTACTTCAGGAACAGTTGCACTCAGTACTTGATACCTTGTCAGAGCGTGAGGCTGGGGTAGTAGCGATGAGATTTGGTTTGACCGATGGTCAGCCAAAAACCTTAGATGAGATTGGCAAGGTTTACGGGGTAACCCGTGAACGTATCCGCCAAATTGAATCTAAGACGATGTCTAAGCTGCGCCACCCATCTCGTTCCCAAGTACTACGTGATTATCTAGATTAATAGGAGTGAATAAATGAGTGATAAACCAAAGTTACAATTTAAGAAAAATGGCTCAATCCGAGTCACTGGTACTGTGGATTTTGTCGATGCCGATGGCAATATTATTGAAAGTAAAACTGATTTTTCACTATGTAGATGGGAACATCAAACCATGAATACTTTATTCCCGCCTTGGAATTTGATTTCAATTACGTAAATTTTTCGCTCAAATACTGAGAATATGTTGTTAAAATCTCATTTTTATATCATTTTGGCATAAATACGGGTCAATATCGGCGCGGATCAACTATTGATGGTAAAAGCGCCGATAACCTTGCCAACCGTGGCAACTAAGAGTGCAAAACCAGATGATGGCACCTCAGCAGCGATCATTAGTAGCTATACCGCCAAAGATTTATCGGTATTAGAGGGTTTAGAGGCGGTAAGAAAACGTCCCGGTATGTATATCGGCACCACCGATTCTCGGGGATTGATGCATTGCTTATGGGAGATTATTGATAACGCAGTTGATGAGGCGTTAGCTGGTCATTGTAAAAAAATTGAGATTAATTTAGAAGCCGATGGTTCAGTTGAGGTCCATGATGATGGTCGTGGAATTCCAGTTGATAAAGAGCCAAAGACTGGATTAACTGGTGTTGAAGTTGTAATGACCAAATTACATGCTGGCGGAAAATTTGGTGGCGGCTCTTACGCCGCATCCGGTGGATTACATGGTGTTGGTGCCTCGGTTGTAAATGCGCTCGCCTCTAGATTAGATGTTGAGGTAGATCGAGATGGAAAAATTTATTGGATGTCATTTAAGCGTGGCCATGCTGGAATATTTGATGGTGATGGACCTAATGCAACATTTAATGAGAAATCAGGTCTTAGGGTAATTGGCAAGGTTTCAGCTAAGGTAACTGGAACTCGAATTAAATGGTGGTTTGATAAGCAAATCTTTTTAAAGGAAGCGCAACTTTCAATTGAGGATATTTATGCCAGAGCAAGGCAGACCTCTTACTTAGTGCCAGGCTTAACCTTGGTAGTAAATGACAGTAGAACTAAAACCAAAACCAGTGAGACCTTTTTTCATAAAGGTGGAATCTCTGAGTTTTGTACTTTTTTAAGACCTGATGATCCAGTTGGTGAGGTAATTAGAATTTCCGGAAGTGGTGCATACACGGAAAATGTTCCAGTCCTGGATGAAAAGGGACATATGACCCCAACTGAGATTGATCGGGAAATGGGTGTTGATATTGCGATGCAGTGGGGAAATGGATATGAAGCAACTGTTGCCTCATTTGTAAATATTATTTCAACACCAAAGGGCGGAACCCATGTAGCAGGATTTGAGCGAGCACTTACTAAAGTTGTAAATGATGCATTACGAGCTACAAAGACTTTAAAAAATAATGAAGCAGATGTAATCAAAGATGATGTGCAAGAGGGTTTAACTGCTGTTGTGACAGTTCGTATGTCTGAGCCACAATTTGAAGGTCAAACTAAAGAGG
>RHBS01000044.1 GCA_010030895.1 Actinomycetota bacterium
AAAAAATCTCTCACCGAGCTGCCATTCAAGGTGTAAATCCTTAACTAAAAATGATGCTACGACCATTCTGGTCCGATTATGCATCCAACCATCTTTTAATAATTGGCGCATTGCTGCATCTACAAATGGATAACCAGTTTTTCCCTCACACCAAGCTTTAAATTGTTTACCTGGTTTGTCATATCGCATCTTAGAAAATTGAGGAGCATAGTAATCAGTTTCAGTTTTTGGATTGTTAAACAAGACATCAGCATAAAACTCTCGCCAAGCAATCTCTTTTCGAAAAACTTCATGCGCCTTACTTTGACCTAATGGCGCTAGCAAAGTTCTAGGGTGTATCTCACCCCAAGTTAGGTGAGCACTCATTTTGCTGGTGCCATCAATAGCTGCAAGATTTCTAGCTTCATCATAATTATCTAAGCCATTTTTTTGAAAATGTTTAAATCTTTTAATAGCAGCCTCTTCACCTGCTTGCGTAATACTCACACCAGCTGGAACTTTCCAATCTGGAAACTGTCTTGAATCAGAATCTACAGATACAGCAGCAATACTTTTAGGCCTTACCTCAGGTTTTCGCCAGCCATGAGCTAGCCAAGCTCGATAAAAGGGGGTGTAAACGCGATAAGGAGTTTGATCACTTTGTTTTAATACTCTGCCAGGAGCAATTGCATATGCAGATCCAGTTCTAACTAACTTAATTCCGCTGCTTTCAATTTCTGTATCTCTTGCAGCACAAAATGGCTCATACTCTGCTGAAATATGAACTGATTGCGCATCATATTTTTTTTGTAATTTTTTTAGCACCTCAATTGGTTCACCATTTATAACCTGTAATTTATTATCAAGTGAGTCATCTAGATGATGCAGAGATTGCGCTAGGTAGGCCAGTCCTTTGGCACCTGTGCGCTCTTTTAACTTTGAATCAATAATAAAAATTGGAACTATTTCATCACTTTCAGAAAGGGCAGCAACTAATGCTGGATGATCTGAGATTCTTAAATCTCTTCTAAACCAGAGTATCGACCTAGTTCCCACCGGACTATCTTAGGAGTGAAGTGACTCCACAGTTTCATCCCAACCCTTAACATCCTTTGGCTTGCGTGGGCCTGGACCAACATATCGAGCAGATGGTCGAATAATTCTGCCTGTGCGCTTTTGTTCCAAAATATGTGCTGACCAGCCAGCAGTTCTAGCTGCGGTAAACATTGAAGTAAATAGGTTTGCTGGCACTTGTGCAAAATCCAAAACAATTGCAGCCCAGAACTCAACATTTGTTTCTAATACGCGATCTGGTTGGCGAGATTTCAATTCAGCTAGCGCAGCTTTTTCTAATGCTAACGCGACTTCATAACGCGGAGCATTTAACTCTTTTGCCGTACGGCGCAATGTGCGAGCGCGTGGATCCTCAGCCCGATACACCCGATGGCCAAATCCCATTAATCGCTCACCCTTATCCAAAATTGATTTCACATAACTTTCAGCATTTCCACTTTTTTCAACCGCTTCAATCATGGAAAGTACGCGAGCTGGAGCTCCACCATGTAATGGTCCACTCATGGCACCAATCGCACCAGAGATTGAAGCAGCAACATCTGCACCAGTTGATGCAATTACTCGACCGGTAAAGGTAGAGGCGTTCATGCCATGCTCAGCAGCTGAGACAAAGTAAGCATCGATGGCACGAACATGAATTGGATCTGGCTCTCCTCGCCAGCGAATCATCATGCGCTCAACTACAGTGTGCGCCTTATCAATCTCTGATTGTGGAATTGCACTTGCAATCGTTCCTCTGGCAGATTGCGCAACATAAGAAAGCACCATCACTGAAACTCTGGCTAAATTATTTCTTGCCTCTTCATCTGAAATATCAAGAAGTGGTTTTAATCCCCAAGCAGGGGTTAACATCGCAATTGCAGATTGCACATCAACTCGAACATCTCCGGTATGAACTGGAATCAAAAATGGCTCAGCAGGTGGCAGACCTGGATTAAACTCATTATCAACTAATAATCCCCAAACATTGCCAAATGTGACTCGACCAACTAAATCCTCAATATCAACGCCGCGATACCTAAGCGCACTTCCCTCTTTATCAGGCTCAGCAATCTGAGATTCAAAAGCAATTACACCTTCAAGCCCAGGCTTAAAATCATCGGCCACTTTTTTCTCACTCCCTTAACTTTAAATAACTCTTTACAATGCTCGTATTGTGCTACCTAGACGGTAATGCCACAAATCAGATCTAGATGGGGTTAGATAGCGAATATGACAAGTAGGCAAGATATCAGCGCTATGCGCCGCCAGTATGGCGAGGTGGGATTGGTCGAAAGTGATCTACCAGCTGAACCAATTGCATTATTTAACTCCTGGCTAGCAGATGCTGCTGCCAATGAGATTGTGGTGGAGGCAAATGCCATGGTCTTATCAACAGTTACAAGTGATGGACCAAGTAGTAGAACTGTTTTACTTAAAGATTTAACTCAAGAGGGCTTTACCTTCTTTACCAATTACGGCTCTAATAAAGCAAAGGCGATTGCCGATAATAGTAATGTCTCACTGCTCTTTCCCTGGTATGCAATGGAGCGACAGGTAATAATTTTAGGAAGTGCTAAAAAGATTTCACGCAAAGATAGTGAGGCTTACTTTGCAACCAGGCCGCGCACATCTCAAATTGGTGCTTGGGCAAGTGAGCAATCAACTCAACTTTCTTCACGAGATGAGTTAGAGAAAAAATTTAAAGAGTTTGAAGCTAAGTTTCCAGAGAACTCAACTATTCCAACCCCACCTACCTGGGGTGGCTACGTTGTGAATCCAAAATCAATTGAGTTTTGGCAAGGCAGGTACTCACGTCTTCATGATCGCATCCAGTATGTGAGAGATGAGAGTAGTAATTGGCAGCGCCGAAGGCTTAACCCCTAATATCTGATGGTGAATGGAAAAATATGAGTAGTATAAAAATTCCAGATAATTTAAAACCATCTGATGGCAGATTTGGTTGCGGTCCATCCAAGATTTTGCCAAACTCAATTGCAAATTTAGCTAGTAATTATCAAAGTGTTTTAGGTACAAGTCATCGCCAAAAACCAGTTAAAGAGGTAGTTGCTCAGGTTAGAAGTGGTCTTAAATCTCTATTCTCACTTCCGGATGGTTATGAGGTAATTATTGGCAATGGTGGCTCAACAGCCTTTTGGGATATTGCAACCTTTGGTTTAATTGAAAAAAAATCTCAGCACTTAGTATTTGGTGAGTTCTCATCAAAGTTTGCAACCTGTGCAACTCAGGCTCCAATGCTCTCAGAGCCATCAATTATCAAAGCTGAGCCTGGCTCTCATCCAGATGTGAGGGTAGAAGATGGAATAGATACTTATGCACTTACCCATAATGAAACTAGTACTGGGGTAATGATGCCGATTAAACGACCAGCTGGAGCAGATTCGGCGTTGGTATTGGTAGATGCCACCAGCGCAGCGGGCGGATTAGAGATAGATATTTCCCAAACTGATTGCTACTACTTTGCACCCCAAAAATCCTTTGCCTCCGATGGTGGCTTATGGATTGCGATTATCTCTGCTGCGGCGATTGCTAGAGTAGAAAAGATTAAAGCCAGTGGTAGATGGGTACCAGCATTTTTTGATTTATCAATTGCAATTGAAAACTCTAGATTAGATCAAACTTACAACACGCCAGCACTTGCCACTATTATCTTGTTAGCGGAGCAACTTAAATGGATCAATGAAAATGGCGGATTAAAATTTGCTTCCGGGCGCAGTGCCGACTCTGCTAATCGACTTTACACTTGGGCACAAAATACCTCTTACACCAGCCCATTTGTCACTGATCCAAAGATGAGATCAAAGGTGGTGGGCACCATAAATTTTGATGATTCAATTGATGCTTTAGAGGTGGCTAAAATATTAAGAGCAAATGGCATTGTTGATACTGATCCATATCGTAAATTAGGCAAGAATCAACTTAGAATCGGAATGTTTCCAGCAGTTGAGCCATCTGATATTGATGCCCTTACAAAATCAATTGAGTATGTAGTAGAAAGGCTTTGAGTAAATGATGAGTCCAAGATTTAGAAGAGTAGTTACCATTGCAATTTTATTTGGCATGGTAGCCATGGTTTTAATTAGCGGTTTATCAAGTTAAGGATTCCTAAATGAAAGAGGCAATATTTGTAATCGCACTAGGAATTGTGCTCTGGATCATCGCATTTGTTTTTGCAATTGTAATAAATGCTGATAGTAAAATCCTTTGGATCTGTGTTGTAGGTGCTTTACTTGGTGTAATTGGACTTCGTTACACAATAAAACGAGGTCGGCGCGGGCAGCTTTAATTGCCCTCAATTTGGGATGCAATCCCTCGTAACACCTTTGCTAACCGCTCTGCCTCAGTTGCAGATGATGATCTACCACTTCGGAGTGAGTTGCTATAACGATCTAAAATTTTAATTGTGTCCTCAATCATGGCAGCTAAATCATCATTTTTTCCACGTGAGCTACCAGAGATAGATGGTGGGGCTTCAACAATAGAAACTGAAAGCGCTTGTGGGCCACGACGGCCATCAGCAATTGAAAACTCTAACTTTGTACCTGGCTTAACAGTTGCTACCCCATTAGGTAATGCCGAAGCTGCCAAATAAACATCTTCACCCTCATCATTTGAGATAAAGCCAAAGCCCTTTTCTAAACTAAACCATTTAACGCGACCACTAGGCATTGGTATCTCCTTATAAAAATTTAGTATTCGTTTAGGCCATCTCTAGATGGGCAGGTACTTAGTTTATCGCAACCTTCTTGCTGGCGGTAGCGCGTTATTCAGCCTTAATTAACGCCTCAGAGTGAGCACCGCAGCCATGATCGACTGAAACTACTCGGGCATCCTCGGGTGAGATTGCATTTGAACAAACACCAAATGCAGATCTAAGGGAACCTGCGATTGGAATAAAAAATCCGCATGAAGAACATGGTTTAGGGGATGCAGCTGCGATTGGCGCCTTTGGTCCACGATCACCTTCATACCATCTCTTGCTCGCTGCATCTCTACCAACAATTGATAAGACTCTTGCTCTACCAAATCCAAACTCATAAAGCTGGGCTAGATCTAACTCCTCCTCCCCAGGAAGAGCATTATTTAACGGAACTAATCTCTCATCATCTGGCGCAGTTGGAACAACATCACCTACTCCAATATCACCTGGTTGAATTCGTTGTGAGTATGGAATCCAATTAGGCGCCAGTAATGCTTTAGTGCCAGGCAAAAGAACTACATCACAAATAGTTGGTAAGGATTTCTCATCCACTTTGGCAACTGTTACCGCCCAACGCCAGCCCTTATATCCAGGTAATTTTGCTTCAAATAAATAGGTAGCGATTCGTTCTTCATCAGAATCAATTGAGTAAAACTCACCGACAAACTCAGCCTTACCTGCATCCTCAATTGCAGCATTTTTTGCTAACTCAAGGGCATTAAAAATATCATTTTTATTAATCTCAATATTTATAACCTCGGGATAGGTTTTAGGTGGTGCAATATATGGCTTTCTAACAAGTGCTGGCTTGACTACCTCTTCAACTTTAGGTTTAGCCAGCTCTTCCAGCAACGCCTCATCAACTGGGGCCTCTGGCTCTGCTACTACTGAGTTTTCAGATTTACGTAGCTTTTTAAATAATGATTTTTTCTTAGCCATGAATTAATTGTAATCTGCAATTGAGTAAATGAAAAAAGCCCCCGTTTTTACGCGGGGGCTTAATCCAACTTTTACTTAGGATTATTAGAAATCCATTCCGCCACCATCGCCACCAGGCATTGGTGCTGCTGCCTTTGGCTCTGGCTTATCTGCAATTACCGCCTCTGTGGTTAAGA
>RHBS01000045.1 GCA_010030895.1 Actinomycetota bacterium
GACAGCTTTTCAATTGATAAATAATTGAAAAAATCGGTTAGCTCTTCACTTACCATGCTTTGCGATCGCTGCCGAAATTAATCCGGCAAAAAGTGGGTGGGCTCTCGTTGGGCGGGATAAAAACTCTGGATGAGCTTGAGTGCCAACATAATAAGGGTGTACTGATTTTGGTAACTCTACAAACTCAACCAATTTCTGATCTGGAGATAGACCAGAAAAAATTAGACCGGTAGCTGATATTTGATCTCGATACCTATTGTTGACTTCATAACGGTGACGGTGGCGCTCACTTACCTTTGCTTTGCCGTAAGTAGCAGCAACCACTGAACCAGCAATTAAATCTGCCTGGTATAAACCCAATCGCATGCTGCCACCCATCTGACCATTTCCAGCAACAATATCAACCTGTTCACTCATTGTTGAAATAACTGGGTTAGTTGTTTTCTCGTCGAACTCACTGGAGTTGGCATCATTTAAATGCGCAATATTTCTGCATACTTCAATCACCATGCACTGCAACCCTAGACACAAACCTAAAGTCGGGATCTTTTTTTCTCGGGCAAATTTCAATGCCCCTAATTTTCCTTCAATACCCCTAACTCCAAATCCGCCAGGCACACAAATAGCATCTACATCTGACAAATTTTCTCTTGCTTGCGCATCTGAAACACAGCTATCACTTGCAACCCATTTAATATTAACCTTGGCGTAATTTGCGAATCCACCTGCTCGTAATGCTTCAGTTACTGAAAGATAGGCATCTGGTAAATCAATATATTTTCCAACCAATGCAACTGTCACCTCATATTTTGGGTTATGTACTCGATTGAGTAAATCCTCCCACTCCCCCCAAACCACATCAGTAGTTTTCAGGCCAAGCCGCTTGACTACGTAATTGTCTAAACCCTCGCTATATAGCACCTTTGGAATGTCGTAAATTGAAGGAGCATCCACTGCCGCAACTACTCCTGCCATCTCAACATCACACATAAGTGAAATTTTTCGCTTCACAGACTCTGGTATTTGTCGGTCAGAGCGAAGTACGATTGCATCTGGGGTAATACCGATAGATCTCAAAGCTGAAACTGAATGCTGAGTAGGTTTAGTTTTTAACTCTCCAGCCGGTCCCATATATGGCACCAATGAGACGTGAAGATAGAAAACATTATCTCGACCTACATCTTGGCGAATCTGGCGTGCTGCTTCTAAAAATGGCAACGATTCAATATCGCCTACTGTTCCGCCAATCTCAGTAATAACCACATCGACATCTTCTTTAGCCATTGCCTTGATAGCATCTTTTATCTCATTTGTAATATGTGGAATTACTTGAACAGTCTCTCCTAAGTACTCACCACGGCGCTCTTTAGCAATTACAGCTGAGTAAATTTGACCAGTAGTTATATTTGCTGAACCCTCTAATGATCTATCAAGAAAACGTTCATAGTGGCCAATATCTAAATCAGTCTCGGCTCCATCATCAGTTACAAATACCTCGCCATGTTGAAATGGATTCATAGTGCCTGGATCAACATTTAGATATGGATCCAGTTTTTGCATAGTTACTCGAAGGCCACGAGCACGAAGTAATCGACCTAAACTCGAGGCGGTCAGGCCTTTTCCTAAACTTGAAGCGACGCCACCTGTAACAAAAATATGTTTACTCACATGAGGGGCGGTCATGGAGGACTAACTTATCATGGATTTCCTTACAATGGTTAATAACTCACTTGCATGCTCCTGAGCAGTGCTTGAATCCTCCTGACCACTAAGCATTCTAGCTATTTCAATTTTGCGCTCAACTTCACCTAACTCGATTACATCACTTTGAGTCACAGATCCCGTCTCGCTTTTCTTTACAACTAAATGATTATCTGCCCAAACTGCAACTTGAGGAAGATGTGTAATTGCAATTACTTGGGCACTTTTAGCAAGTTTCGCCAACCTGCTTCCAATCTCAATCGCAGCTTTTCCGCCAACCCCAGCATCAACCTCATCAAAAATATATGTTCCAATCGGTTCAGCTTCGGCGATAACAACCTCCAGAGCCAACATAACTCGAGAGAGCTCACCTCCACTAGCGACCTTATTTAAAGGCAATGGAGTTGCCCCAGAATGAGCAGAAAATAGAATTGAGATCTCATCCAAACCAAAAGCAGCATAATTGTTTGAATTATTTGAATCTAAAGTTTTTTGATCAATGATGAATTGAGCATTAGGCATTGAGAGATTCTTTATCTCAATAGTTACAAGTTCAGATAACTTTTCGGCAGCGAGTTTACGTCTGTTCGATAACTCAGAGGCCAGCACTTTCAATTGTTGAAATGCCTTCTCTTTTTCATGTTCTAACTCAACAATTCGATCACTTCCGCCAGATAAGTCACTCAATTTCTGTTTTGCACCTAATCCTTCAATGATTAAATCCTCATATGCTTGTTGTCTATCGCTACCTTTCCCATATCGCTTCAGCAGTGAGGAGAGGATTGATTTTCTATCCTGAAGATAGGCAAATCTTGTTGGATCTGCTTCTAACGATAAAAGATAGGAGTTTAAATCACTTTGAATATCTGAAAAGTTAAGCAAACTCTCAGTAAACCTCTCACTAATCTGATCTAACTCTTGATCCTTACCAGCCATAGAATCTAAACTCTTGCGCACCTGTTGCAATATATTTAGTGCCGAAAAATCTTCCCCTTCAAGCAAATTCAATGCGTTAGTAACCGTTTGATTAAGCTGCTCAACTGAGCCTAATTTAGCAATTTCATTCTCGACCTGAAGTAGCTCTCCTGACTTTGGCGATACTTTTGCAAACTCACTTGCAAATTCTTTCAATAATTCAATCTCTCGATCTTGGCTTTGCAACTGCAAATTTAGCCTTTCAATTCGCTCGGATATCTCCTGATAACGCTGAAATACCTCTTGATAATTGGAAAGATCAAGGTTGGCGAAGCGATCCAACAACTCTCTGCTCACTGCAGGCTTATTTAATTTCGAAGATGATGATTGTGCATGGATTTCAACGAGTGATTGTGAGAATGCAGCAACTGTTGCAGCTGAACTCACTGCCGACCCTACCAAAACTCTCGACTTGCCTTGCGAACTTAAAGTTCTGGTAATAACTACACAATCATCTTCAACATCTCCACCACTTGCCGTGATTTCTTTTTGAATTTCTGAGGGAATTGAAAATCTACCGGTTACAACTGCGCGTTCCTGACCTGCTCTTACCAAGTCTGAATCACTTTTGCTTCCCAGTACTAAACCTAATGCCGTCAAAACCATCGTTTTTCCAGCCCCAGTTTCACCAGTTAAAACTGTAAAACCAGGCTTGAACTCAATGTTTGAGCTTTCAATTACACCTAAGGATCTAATCGAGATCTCTTCTAAACTGCTTTTACCTTTTTCTTTACTCGCCACGCCAACCCTCAACTGGCAACTTAAATTTAGCAACCAACCGATCTGTGAATGTGGCAGATTTTATGTGAGCTAGAAGCACATCCTCTTTTGCGCTGGTTAAAATTATTCGATCACTTTTTTGCAGCTTGGTTCGCCTAATTCCATCTGCATTTAGGTCTGCAGATTCACTTTCTAGGTCTAATACAATTTCAGAGCGTGGCGAAACCACCATTGGTCGAGAAAAAAGTGCATGTGCTGCAAGAGGTAATAAAACTAATGCATCAACCTCTGGCCAAACTACTGGCCCACCGGCAGAGTAGGCATATGCGGTCGAACCAGTTGGAGTGGCACAAATAACTGAATCACACCACCATCTAGATAAGGGACGATGATCTATTTGCACAAACAGATCAATCATCTGATGATCATTACGTTCAACTAATACTTCATTGAGTGCCCAACCAGAAGAAATACTTTTACCACCTCGAAGTAATTGATAATTCAGGCTCATTCGCTCTTCAACATAGAAGGAACCAGAGGCAATTGCCTCAACTATTTCTGCAAGTGAAGGTCGTTCAATCTCCGCTAAGAAACCAACATGGCCTAAATTAATACCTAAGATAGGAGTTGATTTTCCTCGACTCAACTCAGCTGCACGCAACATAGTGCCATCGCCACCCAAAACAACTGCAATATCTACTTGATCCTTCTCTGAATAAAATGCAGCACCATTGGTTTGAATAGTTGAAAAGACCTTGATCTGCTTAGCTAACAAAAGCTCTGTGAGCTCACTTGCAGTTCTTATCGCCTCAGGCCGCACTGGATGAGTCACAAGTAAAACTGAGTTAATGGATTTACTCATGCTGGACCAGTTTGAATTGCATGGTCTAAATCTACTTCTATTAGCTCAGGTGCGCCTTTTTGTAACCACAGGAAGTACTCAACATTGCCAGCTGGGCCTGGTAGTGAACTGGCCACAACTCCTTTAACCCCAAGACCTAGGCTTGAGGCTGTCTTTGCAACCGACATGACCGCCTCTTTTCGTAGCTCGGCATCCCGTACTACCCCGCCAGCTCCGAGTTTCTCTCTTCCTACCTCAAACTGTGGCTTGACCATAACTAAAAAATTACAATCTGGCTTTCCCACTGCATTTAACGCCGGCAGCACCAGCTTTAAGGAGATAAAGGAGAGATCTGCAACAATCAAATCAATCTCCTCGCCAACCTGCTCTGAGGTTAAATTTCTAACATTGACTCTATCTAGAACAATTACCCGAGAATCCTTTTGTAACTCCCAAGCTAATTGGCCATAACCAACATCAACTGCAATAACTTTTTTCACACCCCGCTTAAGCAATACATCGGTAAAGCCACCAGTAGAGGCACCAGCATCTAAAGCAATTAGACCTGATACCTGCAGTTGTGAGAAATGATCTAATGCGCCGGCTAATTTATGACCGCCCCTGGATACAAACTCATCATGTTCATCCTTTAATTTGATTGAGGTCTGCCAATCAACCGAGGTAGCAACTTTGGTGGCAGGGATTCCAGCAACTAAAACTTGGCCAGTATTTATCAACTCTGCGGCAGTCTCCCGAGATCTAGCTAATCCACGACGGACCAACTCTGCATCCAGTCGGCTCTTCACTTATTAAACTCCGTCGAGATTTGTTAATGCCCGCTTTAATTGGTTATGAATTTTTTCAAACTCATCACTGTGTTGCTCTATTTGCAAATCTTTGATCGCAGAGATTTGATCCTTAATTTTTACTAAATCAACATCTGAAATTTTATCAACTATTCCATCACTCATAGGTATAAGGTACTAAATAATCAATCAATATGATGGTTTTTAATTAATATAAAAAAAAATAAACCCCACCGGATTAGCGTGGGGTTTATATAAAGTGAGTCCGGCGGCGATCTACTCTCCCACAAGGTCCCCCTTGCAGTACCATCGACGCTATAGGGCTTAACTTCCGGGTTCGGAATGGGACCGGGTGTTTCCCCTATGCTAAGGCCGCCGAAACATTATTGAGTTATCAAGACAAGAATAAAATCAATTAGAAATTAATCTAAATTATTTTTATCCCCGACCGTAGCTCGGGAACCACACAGTGAACGCGATTCAAATTTATTTTTTATTAGTAGTTAAATCCTCGACCTATTAGTACCGGTCAGCTGCAAGGCTTGCGCCTCTTCCACTTCCGGCCTAT
>RHBS01000046.1 GCA_010030895.1 Actinomycetota bacterium
ATTAAGGAATGATTCAAAACTTTGCTTACCCGCCTCCAAGTGATGGCAAACCGTTTAGATTAAATATGGGGCTACGTGAGCTAGATACTAAAAATTGGCTTGAAGGTGGAGCGGATTTAAATAATCAGTTAATTGATAGAAGCAAAATACTCCAGGAAAAAAGAGAGCAAGTTTTTCAAGTAGAACATGGTCATGAGAAAGCAGCCTTAGATTTTGCTAAAAGGATTATTGAGAACTTAAGTCAGAATAATCCGGATTATCAAGTTAATGGTGAGAAGATTAAGCACATTCCAACTGGAGTTGAGGTGGATTTAGGCGATGATCATCCATTCATTCAACTAGCAAAGGTGATCGCAGAGGATTTATGCCTGCTTTACTCTGATCAAGGTAAATGGCGATTAGTAGCTGCAGTCGTAATATTTCCATCAAGGTGGAATCTGCTTGATAAAATTGGCAAAAACATTGACGATATCCACATCCCTGTTCCAGGTTATGACCAAGCGTTAAAGCCTTTTATGAGTGAAACTTTTAATAAGGTAAGAGTTGATAGACCAGTCTGGCGTAAGAACTGGTCTTTGCATGAGTCTTCATTACTACATGAACCATTTTATGTGGAAAAGAGTGCCCCGGTTGAAGAGTATTGGTGGCGAACTGAGCGCCAAACCTTAACTGCATCTAATGATAAGGAGTACCTGCTTTTTACAATTCGAAATCGTAGTGAGCCGCTAAATTGGATAAAATCCGACCCAGAATCTGCAAAACAATTTGCCATAACTTTGGCCACATTGACTCCTGAAATGCTTGAGTATAAGCACCTGATTGAAAAGCGAGATGAGTTAATTAAGTATTTAAATCTATGAGATTTCCAAAAGTATGCGGTGAAAAGTGATTATCCAGTTACAATTAATAGATGAGCACTAACCAACCAGATCCAAAGTGGATCTCTGAGTTTTTAGCATCTAGAAGAAGCACGAGGGATTTTTTACCCACACCAGTACCTAATGAGATTTTAGATCAAATTCTCACCGACGCTCTTACTGCACCTAGTTGGTCAAATACCCGTCCGTTTAAGGTGGCAATTGCAACTGATGAGGTTAGAGATCGGATAAGTAATGAGTTTTTATCTAGATGGAGCGTTCTTTCGCAAATAATGCGAAGGGGGCTAAAAAATAAACTTCGACTTATTTATTCCAGGTATGGCCTGCCAACTAGTAATAGATCAATTGTTAAACCATACGTTGCTGAGCTTCGTCCTCGAGCCCAACGGGTAGGTAAAGAGTTATACGAATTATTTGGGGTAAAGCGTGGAGATCGCACCGCCCGTGATGCACAATGGGGAAAGAATTACTCATTCTTTGGCGCACCAGTTGAATTATTCATCTACATTCACAAAAGCTTACATATCTATGCCGCATCTGATGCTGGCTTGATGATGGAGAACTTAATGCTCTCAGCCCATGCACATGGACTTGGAACCTGTGCGCAGGGAGCAGTAAATATTTGGGATGATGTGATTCGAAGAGAGTTTGATATCTCAAAGGATTACCGATTGCTATGTGGATTAGCAATTGGTTACCCAAGTAACTCCCCCGTAAACTCTTTCCAAGCACATCGAATTGATGTAAGTGAGATGGTTGTTAAACCAAAGAAGTTCAAATAAATGGTGGTCAAGGATCCATCCCGAAAGGCGCACTTTCCGGCAATTGTTAAGAAGCACGGAAAATCCATGCAACATTGGTTTGATGTTATGGAGAGATTGCAGGGCAAGAAGTATCCTGAACAAATATCACATCTTCGTAAGAAGTATAAATTTTCGCAAGCGCATGCAAATGCATTGGTAATGTACTCAAGGGGATCAAAATCTGCCCATAAATTTAAATCACTTCCTGATTACTATAAAAGTATTGATCCAGTTCAGGCAAGAACCATCAAGTCAATCTTGAAGATAATTAGAGGCAAGTATCCAGCCCTAGAGTTAGTGATTGCCTGGAATCATCCAATGTTAAAACTTCATGATCAGTATATCTTTGGTATCTCAACAGCTAAAAAACATATCCTTATTGCACCCTTTAATTCAACCCTAGTTAAGGAGTTTGCTCCCTTTTTCCAGGAGTTTAAGGTAAATAAAAAGACAATTGGCTTACCAAATGATTGGCAGATAGATTCTAAACTTTTACTTCGCCTGATCTCAGCTGCAATTAAATATGCAAAAAAGTGATATCTAAAAACAATTAATTCTTTTTAACTCTAGCCTGCTTTAGTGAGTGCAATCCATGTGGAATAAGTTCAGCAAGTGAAACCGTGAGCATAATTCCAGCAACAACCGTCAGTAACTTTGCCACCACAGCTGTAGATAAAGAGGCACTTTCATAGAGCACAACACAAGCCCCTAAAATCTCCGAGATAGTTGCTGCCGCCACTAAGAAAAATACTTTACGCCTTGCCATACCGGCGGCTACTGCGGTAACTGCAATCGCTAACCCTTCTGGAATATTATGAAGTGAAATGGCAAGTGCTGAAATAAATCCAGATTGTAAATCAACAATGGCAGTTGAAATTGCAACCGATCCTTCTGGGAAATTATGTAGCGTCAAAGCTGCTGCCACTAGAGTTGCAGATTTCTCCAGTTTATTGCCAGAGCTTTCGATTTTTTCGGCGCCAAATCTAAGTAGTAGTACGGTTGCAACTCCAACTGCCAGCCATGCAATTATTGCCACCAAATCTAATCCAGCTTTATCTGCAGTTGGTACTAATTCGAAAATGCTCACCAGGATCATTGCAGTTGCAGCAAATAGAAGTGCAATTGCTATTAAGTAATCTGAGAGATTTTTCTTAACCGCAACAATTACCCAACCAAACATCGTGGCCAGGGCAGCAAGTATGGAGAGTATGAAACCTACTTGATTATTCTCTAGATTAATCACAGCAGATTACTATCTCAATTGGCGAGTTAAAACTCCCAGTCTTCATCTTTTGTAGCCTCATGCTTTCCAATTACATATGAAGAACCAGAGCCAGAGAAGAAGTCATGGTTTTCATCAGCATTTGGCGATAAGGCGGACATAATCGCAGGATTTACCTGAGTAGTTTCATGTGGGAAGAGTGCTTCAAAACCTAGATTCATCAGCGCTTTATTAGCGTTGTAATGTAGGAAGTGCTTAACATCCTCAGTTAAACCATGTGGATCATAAAGATCTGCAGTGTACTTAATCTCATTCTCATACAACTCAAGAAGTAGATCATAAGCATAAGCCTTAATTTCAGCACGGTAAGCTGGAGATTCGCGCTCCATTCCCTTTTGGAATTTATATCCAACATAATATCCATGCACTGCTTCATCGCGAATAATCAAACGAATTAAATCTGCAGTATTTGTTAACTTAGCTCTAGATGACCAATACATTGGTAGGTAGAAGCCAGAGTAGAACAAAAAGGATTCTAGAAGAGTGGATGCCACCTTACGCTTTAACGGATTATCACCATGGTAGTAATTAAGAACAATCTCAGCTTTGCGCTGTAGATTTACATTCTCCTCTGACCATCTAAAGGCATCATCAATATCGGTTGTGGCGCACAAGGTTGAGAAGATAGATGAGTAACTCTTAGCATGTACAGATTCCATAAATGAGATATTGGTGTAAACCGCCTCTTCATGCATAGTTAATGCATCTGGAATTAAGGTAATTGCTCCTACTGTTCCTTGAATTGTGTCTAACAAGGTTAAGCCAGTAAATACTCGCATTGTTAAAACTTGCTCATCTGGACGAAGTGTGGCCCAAGAAGGGATGTCATTTGCTAATGGCACCTTCTCTGGTAGCCAGAAGTTTGAAGTTAAACGATTCCATACCTCAAGATCAATTGGATCTTCAATCTTATTCCAATTAACTGGACGGGTTATCTTGCTAGCTAACTTCATTTTGTTTTCTTTCTCGTTTGAACTAATTAACATATCACTCATAGCATGCAACTTACGCAATCAGAAACTTCAGTACCTTCAAGTGCCATCTGCCTAATTCTAATGTAGTAGATAGTCTTGATCCCAGCTTTCCAAGCTGTGATCTGTGCCTTATTGATATCTCTTGTGGTAGCAGTATCTTTAAAGAAAAGGGTTAGAGATAAACCTTGATCAACATGTTGAGTTGCAGCTGCGTAGGTGGCAATAATTTTTTCTGGTCCGACCTCATACGCATCTGCGTAATACTCCAAGTTGTCATTTGTTAGATAAGGGGCTGGATAGTAAACCCGACCTAACTTACCCTCTTTTCTAATCTCAATCTTTGACGCTACCGGG
Organism: Actinomycetota bacterium; assembly: GCA_010030895.1. Taxonomy (GTDB): domain Bacteria; phylum Actinomycetota; class Actinomycetes; order Nanopelagicales; family Nanopelagicaceae; genus Nanopelagicus. The sequence continues at coordinate 4,292 of RHBS01000046.1, forward strand.
TGAATTGAGCTAGTTGAGTTATTGATATATGAAATTGAACCAGTTGGCGGAACTGCTTGCAGATTTTGGTTATAAATTCCATACTTCTTAATATCATCTCTTAATTGCTCCCAATCCTTTTGAGTTGGAATGGCAATATTAGAGTCCTTGAACAAATCAACTACCTTGGCAGTCTTTGGCTTCCACTCATTTTGGATGTACTTGTTGAAGAACTCACCTGAGGCGTACTTTGATTTTTCAAAACCATCAAAGGTTTTGCCCCGCTCTTTTGCTATTAAGTTTGATGCACGTAGTGCATGGAACAAAATGGTATAGAAATAGATGTTTGTAAAATCAACACCCTCCTCTGATCCATAATGTATTCGCTCTCTAGCGAGGTAGCCATGCAAATTCATTTGACCCAAACCGATTGCGTGGGATTGATCATTACCCTGCTTAATTGAGGTAACTGATCCAATATTGCTTAGATCAGATACAGCTGTTAAAGCCCGGATTGCAGTTTCAACTGTTAATGGGAAGTTTGGTGAATCCATAGTCTTTGCAATATTTAGTGAACCTAGGTTGCAGGAGATATCTTTTCCAACCTGGTTATAACTTAGATCCTCGTTATAGGTTGTTGGAGTGTTAACCTGCAGAATTTCAGAGCATAGGTTAGACATATTGATGCGACCGGCGATTGGATTCTCACGATTAACCGTATCCTCGTAAACGATGTATGGATAACCTGATTCAAATTGCAGCTCAGCAATAGTTTCAAATAATTTTCTAGCACTGATCTTAGCTTTACGAATTCTGGCATCATCGACCATCTCTTGGTACTTCTCAGTGATACAGATATCACTCATCGCTACCCCATAAACTTTTTCAACATCATATGGTGAGAACAAATACATATCCTCATTTTTTCTAGCTAAATCCAAGGTGATATCAGGAATTACTACACCCAAGCTAAGGCTTTTAATACGAACCTTCTCATCGGCATTTTCACGTTTTGTATCTAGGAATTTTAAGATATCTGGATGGTGGGCATTTAAATAAACTGCACCAGCTCCCTGACGTGCTCCTAATTGATTTGCATAGCTAAAGGCATCCTCTAACATCTTCATAACTGGAATTACACCTGAAGATTGGCCTTCAATCTTTTTAATTGGCGCGCCACTTTCACGAATATTTGTAAGTAG
>RHBS01000047.1 GCA_010030895.1 Actinomycetota bacterium
CTCTCTACCTAATATTGCAGATGCAATTGGACCAACACCAGGATTTTTTGCAGCACCACCAATAATCATTACCCGCTCAATTTTAGCTCCACTACTTTTTAAGCTCTCAAAGGAATCAATCAAGCTACATAAAATTGCCTCAATTGCACATCTAGCAATATTTTCTGGGGTCAAATTACTGTTAGTAATTCCAGCAAGTAGGCCCTTAGCATTTGGACGATTTGGTGTGCGCTCACCTTCAAAGTAGGGAAGCATTGTTAATCCCTCTGCACCAGGTTTTGCCTTTAATGCTAAGTACCCAATCTCATCATGGCTTTTACCTAATAATTTAGAGACAACATCTAAAACTCTAGCTGCATTTAAGGTGCAGACTAGTGGTAGATATCTACCAGTTAGATCGGCAAAGCCTGCAACCGCCCCAGTGTCATCAGCTGTTGGCGTATCTGAAACAAAAAATGCTGTGCCGCTAGTTCCAAGTGAGATGATTAAATCTCCACTTTTAGCACCTAAACCAAAGCCAGCAGCTGCATTATCCCCAGCACCAGCTGCAATTGGAATTCCATCTTTAGTTTCACCAGCAAATTGATCAAACTGTGCAATCTTAGGAAGATAAATCTCCCGATTATCCTTTAAGGCTATTGCCAATAGATCTCTGCGATATTGATTAGTAACTGCAGAAAAGTATCCAGTACCAGAGGCATCACTTCGATCAGTAAATAATTTGTTGAAATCCTTCCCGCCCTGTAATTGCCAAGAGATCCAATCATGGGGAAGTGCGATTGCAGCTAACCGCTTTGCATTTTCACTCTCATTTTCAGCTAGCCATCTGACCTTAGAGATCGTAAATGAGGCAACTAATATCGAACCAATCGCCTTTGCAGTCTGAGCTGGACCACCAAACTCTTGATTTAAATCCGCTGCAGCTTTTGCTGAGCGCAGATCATTCCAAAGTAGGGCAGGCCTAATGACATTGGCATCTTTATCTATGGCGACAAAACCATGTTGTTGACCAGCTACTGAAATCGCAGCCACATCCTTTAATCCACCAGCTGCCTCAATGGCTTTATCTAAAGCGCTTAACCAGTAGGCAGGATCTACCTCAGTGCCATCAGGGTGAGCAGCTTTTCCCTCACGCACTAATTTTCCAGTTAGCACATCCCTAATTACTACCTTTACAGATTGGGTAGATGAGTCGATACCTGCAACTAATTTATTACTCATAGTTACTTAATTACTCCCAATTAGATTTGTACGGGATTTAAAAATGTTAACTCAGTTGGTTTTCTAAAGTACTTCTTATCAATACTATTTATATGTTTAACATGGGCAGTTTGCATATGATCATCCCATTGAGCTTTGCTTGACCATTTTTCCATCATTACCCAAGTATCACTATCTTCTTGGGCTACTAAGTCATACATCTCACAACCTGATTCCTTATAAGCCTCACTAACTAAATGTGCAAACTCTTTTTTTAAGAAATCTACATGCTCAGTAGCTGGATAGATGGTGGCTATTAGATAAAGAGGAGTACTCATAGAAAACCTTTCAAATTACCTGGTATGTTGTAAAAATACCATGAATCTACTGATTGGGTAATGGCTTATTTAAATTAAGTTACTAAAGTCTATATTTGCAAACCAATCTAGTGCTTGAGGATTTGCAAGCCCATCTATATTTCTAACCTTTCTGCCATTAATTAGATCAGCAACTGCGATCTCTACCAACTTATTGCTCTTAGTTTTAGGTAATTCAGGGGCCTGGATAATCAAATCTGGGACATGTCTTGGGCTGGCCTTACCTCTTAATTCAGCTTTTATTTGATTTATTAACTCAGCATTTAAGCTTTGGTTGGCAGCTAAAGTTACAAAAAGAATTACTTTTGAATCACTATCCACCTCTTTTGCTACCGCAAGGGATTCTAAAATCTCTGGAAGTTGTTCAACTACCCGGTATATCTCTGCCGTGCCAATTCTTACTCCCTTGGCATTTAATGTGGCATCACTTCGCCCAAAGATTACAAAGCCACCGTTACTACTTTTGGTTGCAAAATCGCCATGTGTCCAAACACCTTTAAACTTAGAAAAGTATGCGCTCCTATAATTAACATTATTATCATCATTCCAAAAGCCAAGTGGCATAGAGGGAAATGGTTTAGTACAAACTAACTCCCCCTTTTGACCAACTTGGGCGGGTAAACCACTCTCATCAAAGATTTCAACTGATAATCCCAAACAAGCGCCTTGAATTTCGCCAGCAAAAACCGGAAGAGTTGGAACTGCAGAAACAAAGCAACCGCAGATATCAGTACCCCCTGAGATAGAGGCTAAATGAATATCTGCTTTAAGATTTTGGTAAACATATTTAAAGCTCTCAGGAGATAGAACTGAGCCAGTTGAGATAATTGTTTTTAACTTTCTCAATGGATAACTTCCGATTGCTTTAATACTTGAGCTCTTTAATAAATCTATGTACTTTGCTGAAACTCCTAAACGGGTGCAATTTTCACTCTCTGCTATCTCCAATAACTTTTCAACCTTTGGATAGGTCGGGCTGCCGTCGTAAAGCACAATACTGCTCTTACTCGCTAGGCAGTAGAGCAACCAATTCCACATCATCCAGCCACAGGTTGTATAGAAAAAGATTTTATCTTCACTTTTTAAATCAAAATTAAATAATTGCTCAGCTTTTAATTTTAATAAAACTCCAGCAGCACTATGAATTATGCACTTAGGCTTTCCAGTGGTTCCACTTGAAAATAAGATAAATCCTGGAGTATTAAATGAAAATTTTTTAAACTCTAAGGGTAAGTTTTTAAACTCACTCTTCCAATCATCCCAGTTGGAGTACTCACTTGGATTTGAATCAATCAAAATCACTCGTTTTAAAGTAGGAAGTCCTGCTTTGATTTTTGCTAATTCACCAAGGCAGTTAAAGTTTTTTCCGTTAAATTGATAATTACTGGCAGCTAGTAAAAGTACTGGCTCAATTTGTGCAAACCTATCGAGCACCGCAGGTGCGGCAAAATCTGGTGATGCGGTACTGACAATGGCACCGATTGAAAGTGCTGCAATTGAGTAAATAATTACCTGACTTAGATTAGGAGCCCAAGCGACAACCCGATCACCAGGTTGAACACCATCATTTAACATAGCCTGTGCACAAGCACAAACCTCAGCTCTTAATTGCGCCCAGGAGATTTCAACCTTTGTCCCATTTTCTAAAATACTGGTAATTGCAACTTCATTATTTAGATTATTTGATATTAGATTTTCAGCGACATTTAAGTTGGCATTTGGAAAAAATTTTGCCGCAAGAAAATCATTTGTTTCTACATAGGCAGTATCACCCATCTCGCCTTTAATATCTGTAAGCTGCCAAACCTTGCTCCAAAATGCATCTAAATTATTAATACTCCACTGGTGTAAAGAGTGGTAATCTTTTAGGTTTAGAGCACTTATTAGCTTTGAAACTGAGCTATCTGCTATTTCTTTAGCCTCTGGTTGCCACAGCTGTTCACTCATGAATTAATCTTACTTATCTAAGTTACTTTGAGTAAGGGTAGGATCAAATTCGATTTGGTATCTACAAACTTAACTATTACTTACAGACTCCAATCAAATACCACTTTGCATTAAAGATCTTTGATAAATCTAATTATTAAACTGAAAAGGTGATTGGCAGCTTTGTTGGACCAGTGTTGCCACTATCTGGTAGGTAGGTAGCACCTGGGGCGATTTGCATATTTGGCAATCTTTTTGAAAGTGCTTTAAATGCCTCCTTCATATCAAGGCGAGCAACATAGTGACCAATGCAGTGGTGCATTCCACCACCAAAGCCAAAGTGTGGCGCCCGCTCAGCGGTAATATCAAAATCTACATTTTCAAATTTTCTAGGATCACTTCCTGCCGGAATGGTTAAAAGATGAATGGTGGTACCCGCTTTGATTGCTAAATCTTTATAGACAAGATCTACTGAGGCCTCTCTTGAAACCCAGGTAATTGTTGGATTAAATCTCATTACCTCTTCAACTGCAGCTCTTGCTAACTCTGGCTTTTCGCCCAGTAATTTCCATTGTGTCGGATACTTTGAAAAAGTTTGCATTCCTAACCCAATTTGATTTCTAGTGGTATCAAAGCCAGCAAAAATAAGTAGTGAAACTAAGGATAAAAGCTCATCATCGGTAATCTTTTTATCATCCACACTGGCTTTAACTAAAGTACCAACAAAATCATCCTTATCGATACCACGTCTACTATCGATTAATTTCTCAGATATATCTAATATGCCAAGCAAACCCTCTTCGATTATGGGTAAATCCTCTTTAATGGTCACACTAAATACATAGCCAAGTTTTGTCGCATAATCTGCCACCTTTGGCCAGAGTTGATCATCTAATCCAAGTAGGCCAGTAATTACCCGAGCAGAGAATGGCTCAGCAAACTCACTCATAAATTCACATGAGCCCTTACTTTGAAAATTATCAATTAACTCATTTGCCAGTTGAGCAAAGAAAGTTGCAAGCGGTTCAATAGTTTTAGGGGAGAAGGCAGGACCAGCTAGCCGGCGTAAGCGAAGATGGTCATCTCCTTCAACGCTGAGTAACATTGATTTCCACCAGTTAGCTAATGGACCAGTTGTAATTCCATAATGAGATGGCCACTTTCTAGTTCCCTGAAATAGCCGCTTATCCTTTAATAATGTGTTTGCATCCTCATACCTTAAAATTGCAATTCCAAAT
>RHBS01000048.1 GCA_010030895.1 Actinomycetota bacterium
ATTCCATGACTCCAATTGGGGTCAAGTAATGTTTGAATTATCTTTCGATGCAGGCTATCAATCTCATCATCATCCTTTTCTACCTCTAGCGCCTTATCTGCATCTCGCTCGGCTAAAATTAAAGCAACCTTTTCTATAATTTTTACGCAGACTCTTCCCATATCCTCAATAGTCAATGCCAGCTCTGGTGGCACTGCAGTTGCTGGATAGCGCATCCGAGCTGATTTAGAGATGTGATGGGCTAAATCTCCCATCCGCTCAAGATCTGCGCTCATGCGAAGTGAGGTAACTAAGACTCTTAAATCTGAGGCAACTGGACCTTGGCGGGCAATTAAATTAATTGTTCTGGCATCTAACTCATGTTGAATATCATCAATAACTGAGTCATCAGCAATTACCTTTTCAGCTAATGATAAATCTGCAGTTAGTAATGCGGTAGTGGCATTTTCCATTGCGACCTTAACCAACCCTGCCATTTGGACCAGGGTGGCGCTAACGCCATCTAGCTCGGTTTGGAATTGCTCACGCATTGGCTAAAGGTAATGGCAAATGCGAGTCTGTGCGGGGAGGTGAGTGAACAGGTCTTTAATAATTGGTTAAAAGTAAGGATAGGTGGGTAAAGGGCCAATGATTGGTTAACCAAAGCTGCCCCTTACTCATACGATTAGGGGGTGATTTGGCGATTTAAAGAAAAGCAACCAACAACTTCGGCAAACCTTAAAGTTGAATCAGATCTATCTACCCAAAGCTTTGATCTACTTCGCGCCATTGATGCCGAATCAATTGTAGTTGCCCCGGGCGATAAGGTTATTTACTACTCAAATGGAATTAATACCTTCAACTTAATAAAAGATGAGAGAATTCAAAACAAAGAGTTAAATAATTTAGTTAGAGCGGTTAGAAGATCTGGCATTCAGCAAGATGCCACTATGGAGCTACCACGTGGTCCAATCGGAGGTGGTACTCATGATCTATTAGTCCGGGTTACCTCCATGGGTGATGCTGGCCTAATTGCAGTTTTAATCTTTGATGACTCTGAGATGCGAAGACTGGATTCGATCCGTAGAGATTTTGTGGCCAATATTTCACATGAGCTAAAAACTCCAATTGGTGCTCTTTCGATCTTAAGTGAGGCAGTTTTGGAGGCTAGTAATGATCCAGAGGCGATCTCAAAATTTGCCTCCAGAATGCAAGCAGAGAGTAAGCGCCTATCTGATTTAGTGCAGGAGATTATTAATCTCTCTAGATTACAAGATGATGATCCATTAAAAAATGGCAAGATCATAAATCTCTCTGAGGTAATTAACGATGCCATAGATCAATCTAGATTAAATGCCGAAAAGCGCAAGATTACGATATTTTTTGAGGCATTAGATGATGCACAGGTATTAGGGGATAAAAGTCAAGTAGGAATGGCAATTAATAACTTAATTGAAAATGCCATTAACTACAGTCCAGATAGCACAAGAGTTACGGTGACTTTGAAGGTAAATGATCAGATTGCAGAGATTGCAGTATCAGATCAGGGAATTGGAATTCCAGAAAAGGATTTAGAGCGAATCTTTGAAAGATTTTATCGAGTAGATCCCGCTAGATCTCGATTAACTGGTGGTACTGGCCTTGGCTTATCAATTGTTAAACATATTGCAAATAATCATGGTGGTGATGTTTCACTTTGGTCGGTAGAGGGTGCTGGTTCAACATTTACGCTTCGCTTTCCACTTGCTACTCAAGAGGTTAGCGAAAAGATAAGTAGCCAGGAGTAATTCTGTGACCAAGATCTTGGTAGTAGAGGATGAGGCTTCATTTTCCGATGCACTCTCATATGTATTAGGAAAAGAGGGCTTTGAGGTTGTAGTTGCCGATACTGGTGATGGTGCGATTGCATCCTTTGATAAATTCGGGGCAGATTTAGTGCTGCTTGATTTGATGTTGCCGGGATTATCTGGCACTGAGGTTTGTAAACAACTTAGATCTAGATCTAATGTGCCAATAATAATGCTAACGGCAAAGGATACTGAGGTAGATAAGGTTGTTGGCTTAGAACTTGGCGCTGATGATTATGTCACCAAGCCATACTCAAAGGCAGAGCTAGTTGCCAGAATAAGAGCAGTTCTTCGTCGCCAAGGTGAATCAATTGAGACTCAAGATTCCATCTTAGTTGCCGGGCCAGTACATATTGATGTTGAGCGTCATCAGGTGAAAATTGACAATAACTCAGTCTCCTTACCCTTAAAGGAGTTTGAGTTATTAGAGTACTTAATTAGAAATACTGGGCGAGTATTAACTAGAGCGCAATTAATAGATCGAGTTTGGGGCTCTGATTACTTTGGCGATACTAAGACCTTAGATGTGCATGTTAAAAGATTAAGAGCAAAGATTGAAAAAGATCCTGCTAATCCAGTCTATATCCAAACAATTAGAGGATTAGGTTATAAATTTGAGGGTTAAGAGTTAGATTCAACTGCTGTTGTTGTTTGGTTATAACGCTCTAAAGTTTCATAGATACCATCTGCATTAACTATTAAAGTATCAAGGGTAAGTGGTGCTGCCTTGGCAAAGGTAAAGGTAACTGGGATTCGATAGCCAGGTGATTTATCCAAAGCTGGAATATAGGCATCAGCATTAGCGATCTGACCAATAAAGGTAATTGGTTTATTTTTAATTAAATCTGCAGATTTGGCGGTAAAGATAGCTGGTTGATTATTAATTGTGATTGAGGTGATGGCATCTACCTGATCTGACCAATTTACTAATGTGCCGATTAAAACCCCTTGCCCATTTGCAGTTTTAATAACTTTAACATTGCGTAATCTAACCTCATCACTTTGTGCCTCCACACCATCTGTAACCTGTTTAATTAAACGAGTTTGAGCCATCTGTCCAGAACCACATCCAGTTATAGTTGTTGCGATTGCAATAGTTGCGATTATTTTTTTAATACCGATGCTCATGGTCAAAGGTTATCTATAGGTGGTAATTTCTTGAAAATTAAGGCCAATTTATGGGGGTGAATTGGGTCGCAAATTGCTGGTATTATTAGCCTCTAGCGAAAGGCCCTTTCCTCATATGACATTTAAAGTCGGCGAAACCGTTGTTTATCCACATCATGGCGCAGCACAGATCGAGGCAATTGAAAAGCGGACAATTAAAGGCGAAGAGAAGATTTACCTAGTATTAAAGGTGGCACAAGGAGATTTAACGGTAAGAGTGCCGGCAGAGAACATCGATTTAGTTGGTGTTAGAGATGTTGTAGATAGCGCCGGGTTAGACCGAGTATTTAATGTATTACGCCAGCCATATACCGAGGAGCCAACTAATTGGTCTCGTCGCTACAAAGCAAATGTAGAAAAATTAGCCTCTGGTGATGTGATTAAGGTTGCTGAGGTTGTTAGAGATTTATACCGCAGAGATTTAGATCGCGGATTATCAGCTGGTGAAAAGCGAATGTTGGCAAAGGCTAAGCAAATTTTAGTTTCAGAGTTAGCACTGGCTGAGCGAACTGATGAGGATAAGGCCGCCACATTGCTAGATGAGGTACTCGCCTCTTAATTGGCAGTAATTAACTGTCATGATTAATAAAACTGCCGCAATTATTGCAGCAGCGGGCATGGGTAATCGATTAGGGGCAAATCTTCCTAAATCTTTAGTTAAATTACTTGATAAAACTTTAGTTGAACATGCTGTTGCTAATTTATCGCCCGTTTGTGAGTTGATAATTGTTACCGCCCCAAATGGGTATGAATCTGAGTACACAAAAATTTTAGGCGATCAGGTAAAAGTTATAACTGGTGGGGTATTAAGAAGTGACAGTATAAGAATTGCTATCTCCAAAATTCCAGCAAATTATGAGTATGTATTAGTTCATGATGCAGCAAGAGCTTTGGCCTCAACCACACTTGCTAGCTCAGTTTTAAATCAATTAATTCAAGGTGAGCAAGCAGTCATTCCCGCACTTGATGTAATTGACACTATTAAAGAGGTTGATAGTAAAGGTTATGTTAGAAACACCTTAAATCGATCCAGCCTTAAGGTAATTCAAACTCCACAAGGCTTTAGCAGATCTATTTTAGAGCGAGCACATCAAGCATCTGAGGATGCAACCGATGATGCAGCCTTAGTTGAGGCACTTGGAGTTGCAGTTAAGGTAATTGCTGGTGAGGATCGCGCATTTAAAATTACTACCCCATCTGATATAGCAACTGCATTAAAGTTTTTAATCCCAGATAGTGATAAAAAATATAAGGTTGGTATTGGTGTTGATGCTCATGCATTTACTACAGATAAAACCAGAAAGTTATCCCTTGCTGGATTGGTTTGGGAGTCTGAAGATGGTTTAGATGGCCACTCAGATGGTGATGTGGCAGCACATGCAATCTGTGATGCATTGTTATCAGCTGCTGATTTAGGGGATTTAGGGAGTAATTTTGGGGTGGCAGAGGCAGCATATGCCGGTGCTACTGGGGCAAAGATGTTGGCTGAGTGCTTGGTGAAGGTAAAGAGTGCTGGTTATAAAATTGAAAATGTATCTGTGCAAATTGTTGGCAATCGGCCAAAGATTGCACCAAGAAGAGCTGAGGCGATCTCTGCCTTATCTAAAGCATTATCAGGGGCTAAGGTTTCAGTATCTGCAACCTCAACTGATGGTCTTGGTTTTACTGGTGAAGGTAAGGGCTTATCGGCAATTGCAACTGCATTAATAGTTAGCGCATAAGGGTAAAATCTACTAATGAGTGAGTT
>RHBS01000049.1 GCA_010030895.1 Actinomycetota bacterium
TGGAAATAACCTCACATATGTTTATGTAATCTTAGGAATCTCTTTGGTAGCACTAGCTATCGCACTTGCCCTCAGGGCTCAGGTCTTAGCCCAAGATGAGGGCACAGCAAAGATGAAGGAGATAGCAGCTGCAGTACAAGAGGGAGCTGCTGCTTACTTATCAAGACAATTCAAAACCCTCTCTGTATTCGTGGCAATTGTCTTTGTTCTCTTATTTGCATTACCAGGTGATTTAGATGTGAAAATTGGTAGATCTATTTTCTTTTTAGTCGGCGCTGGTTTTTCTGCGTTGGTTGGTTATAACGGAATGTGGTTAGCAGTTAGGGCAAATGTTCGGGTGGCAGAGGCAGCTCGAAAGAAGTCAGCACAACGTGCCGTTCAGATTGCATTTAGAACTGGTGGCGTAGTTGGTATGACCACAGTTGGATTAGGTTTATTGGGTGCATCATTGGTAGTAATAATTTATAAAGAGAATGCCCCAACAGTTTTAGAGGGCTTTGGATTTGGTGCTGCGATGCTCGCTATGTTCATGCGGGTAGGTGGTGGAATATTTACCAAGGCAGCAGATGTAGGAGCGGATTTAGTCGGTAAGGTTGAAAAGGGAATTCCAGAGGATGACCCAAGAAATGCTGCAACTATTGCAGACAATGTTGGTGACAATGTTGGAGATTGCGCCGGAATGGCTGCAGATTTATTTGAATCATATGCAGTTACCTTGGTAGCGGCATTAATCTTAGGTAAAGCAGGATTTGGTGATGCTGGTTTGGTTTATCCATTAATTGTGCCAGCTATTGGAATCGTTACCGCAATCTTAGGTATCTTCTTAACCAAATTGCGCTCATCTGATAAATCGGCAATGGATGCCATTAATCGCTCATTTTTTACCAGCGCAGTTATCAGTGCGGTACTTGTTGGATTTGCAACTATGACCTATCTACCAAACTCATTAAAAAACATGACTGGGTTAACTGTCGAAGCCCAATCACTTGATGTTAATCCTAGAGTTTTAGCTTTTGGTGCAGTTTTAATTGGAATTGCCTTAGCAGCTGCAATCCAAATTCTCACTGGATTTTTCACCGAGGTTGGTAAGCGACCAGTAAATGATGTTGCGGCCTCATCAAAAACAGGCTCTGCAACTGTAATTTTGGCTGGTGTCTCAGTTGGATTTGAATCAGCTGTTTACTCAGCATTACTAATCGCATCTGCAGTATTCGGGGCATTTTTATTAGGCGGTGGATCAATAGTTCTCTCACTATTTGCAGTCTCCCTCGCTGGAACTGGGCTTCTAACCACAGTTGGCGTAATTGTTGCGATGGATACCTTTGGACCAATTTCAGATAATGCTCAAGGTATTGCTGAGATGAGTGGTGATGTGAAGGGTGAAGGCGCAAAGATTCTCACCTCGCTAGATGCAGTTGGTAATACTACAAAGGCGATTACTAAAGGTATTGCGATTGCAACTGCAGTATTAGCTGCAACAGCGCTATTTGGTGCATTTACTGATGCAATTAAAAATGCCGTACTTGATAAAGGTTTATTAGTTAAGGATCAAGTATTAGAGTTTCAAGGTGTATTAGATGTTGCTGATCCAAGAAATCTAGTTGGATTAATTATTGGTGCTGCAGTGGTATTTATGTTCTCTGGTCTTGCAATTAATGCGGTGTCTAGAGCTGCGGGTGCTGTAGTAGTAGAGGTTCGTGCACAATTTAAAAAGTACCCTGGAATTATGACTGGGAAAGTTAAGCCAGAGTATGGCCGGGTAGTAGATATTTGCACTAGAGATTCATTACGAGAGCTTGCAACCCCTGGATTACTTGCCGTTATGGCACCTATTGCAGTTGGTTTTGGCTTAGGTGTTGGCGCATTAGGTGCTTACTTGGCTGGATCAATTGGCACTGGAACCTTAATGGCAGTTTTCCTATCAAACTCTGGCGGTGCATGGGATAACGCTAAGAAGATGATTGAGGATGGAAAATTTGGCGGTAAGGGAAGTGAGGCGCATAAGGCCACAGTGGTTGGTGACACAGTTGGTGATCCATTTAAAGATACCGCTGGCCCAGCAATTAATCCACTAATTAAAGTAATGAACTTAGTTGGATTATTAATTACTCCAGCAATTGTTGGTTTTACTTTAGATAATAATGAGCAAATGAATTTAGTGATTGCACTTATTGCAACCGCGGTAATTATTTACGCTTTGGTTCGCAATCGAAAACGAGCAACTGCAATCGCTTAACTCTTTCCTCTTCCCTAATTAGATAAAGAAGGATCACTTTGGGCACCAAATTAGTTATTGTTGAGTCGCCGGCTAAAGCGCGCAAAATTGGCTCCTTTTTGGGAGATGAGTATGTGGTTGAAGCATCAGTGGGGCATATTCGGGATTTGCCACAACGAGCTGCTGATATTCCAAAGGAGTATAAAAAAATTGCTTGGGCAAAAGAGGGTGTAAATATTGAAGAGGATTTTGCACCTCTTTATGTTATTAACCCAGATAAGAAAGCAAAAGTTGCTGAGTTAAAAGAGTTAATGAAGGATGCCGACGAGTTAATTCTGGCAACAGATGAGGACCGCGAAGGTGAGGCTATTGCCTGGCATTTAATTGAGGTATTGCGGCCAAAAATTCCAGTAAGACGAATGGTCTTTCATGAAATCACTAAAGAGGCTATTCAAAAAGCTGCTAAAGAGACCCGTGATTTAGATTATAGATTAGTAGATGCACAGGAAACTCGAAGAGTATTAGATCGACTTTACGGCTACCGCTTATCACCGGTGCTTTGGAAAAAGGTAATGCCAAGAATCTCTGCCGGCAGAGTGCAATCTGTTGCAACTAGGTTAATAGTTGAACGTGAGCGTGAGCGCATGGCATTTATCTCCTCTAGTTGGTGGGATTTAAGTGCTCAATGCACACCTGGATTTAATGCCAGGCTTTTATCTTTAAATGGCAAGCGAGTAGCTGCAACAAATGATTTTGATTCAAATGGTGGAATTAAGGAAAAATCAGTTGAAAATATCTTATTGCTAGATGAAGCTGGAGCTCGTGAATTAGTTCAATCACTTTCTAATCAAAATTTAGTTGTTAAATCTTTAGAGGAGTCACCAAGAACTGAAAGACCAAAGCCACCATTTACTACCTCAACTATGCAGCAGGATGCTGGTTCAAGACTTGGGTGGGGAGCGCAATTAACTATGAGAATTGCCCAGCGTTTATATGAAAATGGATACATAACATATATGCGAACCGACTCAGTGACACTTTCATCAGCTGCAATAACTGCAGCTAGATCATCGGCGCAGTCCCTATATGGAAAAGAATCTGTACCTGATTCACCACGAGTTTATGAAGGTAAAACAAAGAATGCGCAAGAAGCTCATGAGGCTATAAGACCTGCCGGTGATTCATTTAGAACTCCAGGTGAGTTAGCGCCAGAGTTATCGCGAGATGAGTTTGCTCTTTATGATTTGATTTGGAAGCGGACCATTGCCTCTCAAATGGCTGATGCAAAGAAGCAACAAATGCGGGTTGATTTTGATGTGAAAACTAAATCAGGTGATGATGCAATATTTAGAGCAAATGGATCGGTAATTGTATTTCCTGGATTTTTATCTGCATATGAAGACATTGTTGAAGAAAAAGCAGATACCGAAGAGGTAGATCGTAGATTGCCAGCGATGAGTGTTGGAGAGCAGATCTCTGTTACTCAATATAGTTGTGAAGGCCATGAAACCAAGCCACCAGCTAGATATACCGAGCCAACATTGGTAAAAAAGTTAGAGGAGTTAGGAATTGGAAGGCCTTCAACCTTTGCATCAATTATGCAGACGATCCAAGATCGTGGCTATGTCGCAAAGCGCGGTAGAGCTTTGGTTCCTACATTTTTAGCCTTCTCAGTTACTGGGTTGTTAGAGCAACACTTTACAAAATTAATCGATTATGAATTTACCGCTTCCATGGAGGAAGATTTAGACAAGATTGCAAATGGCGAGGAAGAAAGAGTCGCTTGGTTAACTAAATTTTTTTATGGAAGTGAAAATAATCCTGGGTTAGCAGATCTTTCAGCAGATCTTGGTGCCATAGATGCGCAAGCGATAAACACCATGAAGATGGGTGAGGATATTGAAATTAGAGTTGGCAGATTTGGCGCGTATCTACAACAAGGTGCAGGTGAGGAGCGCAAGTATGCAAATATTCCAGAAGAGATGGCACCAGATGAGTTAACACTTTCAAAGGCAATTGAATTACTAGCTAAACCATCGGGAGAACGAAAGCTGGGGATTGATCCAGCAACTGGATTAGAGTTAATTGCAAAATCTGGTCGATTCGGCGCATATGTAACTGAAGTTTTCCCGGAAGAGATTGTGGAAGAGGGTGCAAAAAAGAAAAGGAAGAAAAAAGATGCACCAAAGCCTAAGACTGCCTCACTTCTTTCAACAATGTCACTAGACACAATTGATCTAAAAGATGCGTTAAAACTTCTTTCTCTGCCAAGAAATTTAGGTGAGTATGAAGGTGAAGTTATTACAGTACAAAATGGCAGATATGGTCCCTATTTAAAACATGGTACTGACTCAAGAACTTTAAGTAGTGAAGATCAACTATTTTCAATTAATTTTGAAGAGGCACTAGAAATCTATAGACAACCTAAAGTTAGAAGACGTGGTGTTGCGAAACCACCACTTAAAGAGTTAGGAAAGGATCCTCAAACAAGTAGAGAGGTAATTGTTAAAGATGGCAGATTTGG
>RHBS01000050.1 GCA_010030895.1 Actinomycetota bacterium
TTACCTAAGATTGTGATTGAACGACCACGATCTCTAACAATTTTACGGAAGAAGAAATCTAAACCTTGAATAGCTGTTGTACCCTCATAAAGAGTATCGATCTTGGCATCTCTAACATACTGCTCAAGTGGCCAATCAGTAGTAAAGCCTGAGCCACCAAATGTTTGTAAGGACTCTGTACCAAGTAAGGTGTAAGACTTTTCACTTCCATAACCTTTAACAATTGGTAGAAGTAAGTCATTTATTAGATGTAGATCCTCAATCTTCTC
Source organism: Actinomycetota bacterium (assembly GCA_010030895.1). GTDB lineage: Bacteria > Actinomycetota > Actinomycetes > Nanopelagicales > Nanopelagicaceae > Nanopelagicus. Next base: position 270 of record RHBS01000050.1, read on the forward strand.
TGGATCTGCTCCCTCTGCCACCGCTATGGCATGAGCATCTTGAATTGATGCGGTGTAGAGAACTAGCGCTCTCATCCCTTCCGAGTAAGACTTTTGCACCATTAAAGATCTACGCACATCTGGATGTTTAATAATCTCAACTCTAGGTGAGCTCTTATCCTTTGCCTTAGTTAAATCCGGCCCTTGTACTCTGGTTTTTGCATAAGCAAGTGCTTGTTGGTAGCCAGCACTAAGCGTTGCAATAGCTTTAGTACCAACCATCATGCGGGCATACTCAATAACCTTAAACATCTGCGCGATACCATCATGAACCTCACCTAATAGGTAGCCAACAGCAGGCTCTTTTTCACCTAAATTCATTTCACAGGTGGCAGATACATTTAATCCCATCTTGTCTTCAATTTTTGTTACATAGACACCATTGCGTTTACCAAGCTCCCCAGTTTCAAAATCAAACATAAATTTAGGAATCATATAAAGATCTAATCCCTTAGTTCCAGCCACTCCACCCTCTGGTCTAGCAAGAACAAAGTGAATAATATTTTCAGATAAATCAGAATCTCCAGAGGTAATAAATCTTTTTGTACCAGTTATATGCCAGGTGCCATCTGGTTGCTTAACTGCTTTTGATCTACCAGCACCCACATCACTACCAGCATCAGGTTCAGTTAACATCATGGTTGCACCCCACTGCTTATCAACCATTAACTTTGCAATCTTCTTTTGCTCCTCTGTGCCATAAACATATGCAACATGGGCAAATGCAGTTCCAGATGCGTAAATATGAATTGAAGGGTTTGAACCTAAAACCATTTCGGCAATAGCCCACCTAATTGAAGGTGGGATTGCAGTTCCACCTAATTCAACTGGGGCATCAATACGCCACCACTCATTATCCATAAAGGTTTTATAAGATTTTTTAAAGGACTCAGGTAACTTTGCATCCCCGGTTGCTGGATCAAAATCAACACCTTTTCTATCACCATCAACAAAGCTGGCAGCTAAATCATTCTCTGCCATCCGCTTAACCTCTTCCAACATTCCCATAGCGGTATCGCGATCTAAATCTTTATAAATTGATTTACCTAAAATTGATTCGCGCTCTAATAAATCAAAGAGGCAAAACTCAATATCACGCAGATTTGCTATGTAATGTCCCATGGGATAAGCATGCTACTGGCGGGTAACTTAATCAATACCCACCAGTAGGTTTTCCTAACGATTAGATAACTTTAAGGGTAGGGTCGCTCATTGTGTTGCTAAGTGATCGGGATATTAAGGCTGAGATCTCATCTGGCCGGGTAAAGGTAGAGCCATTTTCTGAGTCGATGGTTCAACCTTCAAGTGTTGATGTTCGCCTTGATCGATTTTTTAGAGTCTTTGAAAACCATAAGTACTCAGTTATCGATCCATCTATTGAACAACCTGAATTAACCCGTGAGGTTGCAGTATCAGCTGATGAGTTTTTTATTTTACATCCAGGTGAGTTTGTTTTAGCTAGCACCTATGAAGTTATTACTTTGCCCGATGATATTGCTGGCAGATTAGAGGGAAAATCCTCTCTTGGCCGATTAGGACTGCTAACTCACTCAACAGCTGGATTTATTGATCCTGGTTTTTCTGGACATATAACTCTTGAGTTATCAAATGTGGCAAATCTGCCAGTTAAGTTATTTCCGGGAATGAAAATTGGTCAGCTATGTTTGATTAAATTATCTTCTGCCGCTGAGCATCCATATGGATCTGCCCTCTATGGCTCTAGGTATCAAGGTCAACGTGGCCCAACGCCATCAAAATCTTATTTAAATTTTCATCAAAGCAAGATTGAGTAATTACTCCTGATTTAAAAAATGCAAGGTAAAGGTTGCACCTTTACCAAGCTCTGATTTTACCGAAACATAACCACCATGAGCCCGCATAACTGCATCAACAATTGATAGACCAAGACCACTACCCTCACCACTACTTCTAACTCGCGCTGGATCTGCGCGATAAAATCTTTCAAATATTCGTTCTTGATCTGCTTTTGCTAATCCTGGTCCATCATCACTAACCTCAATTATTGTTTGGGTTAAATCCTGTTTAGCGCTCACCGTAATGTTGGTGCCCGCTGGTGTGTGAGCACGGGCATTTGCCAATAAATTAGCCACTACTTGATGGATTCTTCGAGAATCACCAAGTACAAAAATTTCTTCCTGAGGCAAAATCAAATTAATTGGATGGTTTGGCCCAGCAGCTTTGGCGGAGGCAACCACCTCGGTAATTAAGGTATTTAAATCAACTGGCTCTGAATCTAATTGGCGTGATTGATCTAACCTAGCAAGTAGTAGGAGATCTTCAACCAGACTACTCATTCGAATTGATTCACCCTCAATTCTATTTATTAACTCCTTAGTTTTCTCTTCCCCAACTACTGCCCCTTGGCGATGTAATTCGGCAAAGCCACGAATTGCAGTTAATGGGGTACGAAGTTCATGAGAGGCATCAGCGACAAATCTACGTAATTTACTTTCACTCTCCACCTTAACTGCAAAGGATTGCTCAATTCGACCAAGCATCGTATTTAGGGCGGTGGTTAATCGACCGACCTCAGTATCGGGTTTGGCAGAGGGCAGACGGGCTGAGTAATTGCCGGCAGCAATTGCTTCAGCTGTCTCTTCCACTTTTTCTAATGGTTTTAATCCAATGGCAACTATCCACCTAGAAACTAATGCAGTTACTAAAATCGCAATTAAACCTAAGATAAAAAATAAAAATCTAAGCTGGCTTAAGGTTTTATCTACCTCTTCCAGTGAGTTAGCAACAATTACACTTCCCATGCCAGTTGGTAAAACTAAGGCCAATGCTCTGATATCTGGCTTGCCATTATCACCATCGATTGTAAATGGTTGATTTTTATACTTTTCAACCTCGCTAACCTTCATCCCAGTTACAGCAAAGGATTTACCTCCTAACTCACCACCAATCTGACCAATTAAATTTCCATCCATATCAAGCAAAGTTAAGGAGGTTGAGGTAGGCACACCACGAAGAGGTCTTAAAATTCTAAATGGAGATTGATTCTGTTCAAACTCATTTTGGGGCTCAATTCCAGCGCGATCTAATCGCTCAAGTGAGCCAGTTGAGATATTAACAAGTTGATTATCTACCTGAGAGATTAAGTAGGAACGAAGTGCAGTATTTGCAGCAAAATCTGAGGCAACAATTGCACAACTAGCTAAAAATACCGAAGCCAATATAAGTCGGTTACGTAAACTCCAAAGTGAAAGTGGAGTGCGCACCCGACTTAGGGGAGAGTTCATTAGGTAATTGTGATCAATTACTTACTTGCTGGCAACCTAAGTCGATATCCAACTCCGCGTACGGTGTGAATTAATGGTGGCTGGAAGATATCTATCTTCTTACGAAGGTAAGAAACATAGGTCTCCACAATTCCCATATCCCCTCTAAAGTCATACTGCCAAACATGATCTAATATCTGAGATTTACTAACCACTCGATCAGCATTAATCATTAGGTAGCGAAGCAGTAAAAACTCAGTAGGGGAAAGATCAATTAATTTTCCAGCGCGCTTAACCTCATGTGTTGCCTCATCTAACTCAAGATCGGCAAATCTAATCTTTTCTTCATCTGCTGATATCTCAGTTACACCGGTTCTGCGCAGTAGGGCGCGTAAACGGGCAACTAACTCCTCTAATGAAAATGGCTTAGTGACATAATCATCACCACCAATTGTTAATCCTGCGATCTTATCTTCAACTGAATCTTTGGCAGTTAAGAATAAGACGCCAATATTTAAGCCATCATTTCTGATCTGGCGGCAGACATCAAAGCCATTTTGATCTGGCAACATCACATCAAGAATTAAGGCATGTGGCTTAAACTCTTGAGCTATTTGTAGTGCTTGTGCACCAGAGCTTGCGGTGCGAACATCAAAGCCAACAAACTTTAAGCTAGTGGCTATTAGTTCACTAATACTATTTTCATCATCCACAACTAAAATGCGTTGGGTATTTTGATTTATCGAATCAGCATTGCTGATCTGGCTTTCAACTCTTTCTTTAAGAGCGGTCATTTGGCATCACCTCGCAAGAAGAGATAATTATCTACTATCCTGAGTACTTGCTGAGAATAAGGTGGGTTTTAGCCTGATCTTTTGACACTTCTAAGCATAATTTGGGCAACATCTAAGACCTCAACTGAGCTCTCTTTAGCCACCATGCCATCTGAGATCATCACTCGGCAAAATGGGCAGCCCACCGCCACCTCCTGTGCCCCAGTTGCAATCGCCTCATCTACGCGATTTAAATTAATTCGGCTACCAATTTTTTCTTCCATCCACATTCGACCACCACCTGCACCACAGCAAAATGATCGCTCCTGATT
>RHBS01000006.1 GCA_010030895.1 Actinomycetota bacterium
ACATCTTTGAGACATCATCCGGGTCTTTATTTAGATTTGCTCGTACCACACCCCCATTCTTATAGGAGTAGGCTTGTGGCACAAATCCAACAACTAGGTGGGCTTAAGTAAATCATGTCTGTTTTAATTACTTCTGAAGTGTTAGGTGAACATCCCTTATTAACCTCAATCAGTACAGATTTAAAAATCTCAACAACCTGGGTACGTGGTGGAGATGGCTTAGTGGGCTTTGGCGAATACAAAAGATTTGAGGTTAAAGGAAAAAATAGATTCAAAGAGGCTAATAACTGGTGGCAAAAACAGTTATCGGCTTTTACTATTAATAATAATGTTCATGGAATTGGTACCGGTCCAATTCTATTTACATCCTTCGCATTTGATCCAGAAGATTTGTCAGTTTTAATTATTCCGAAGATTGTAATCGGCCAAAAAAGTGGAAAATCTTGGATAACTTGGATAGGTGAAGGCAAGCAACCGAAGATAAGTAAAATTATTAATTCACCAAGTAGTGGAAGTATTACTTGGGAGAACAACTCAATCGATGAGCAAAAATGGCAAAGCCAAATCTCGAAAGCTGTAACAGCTATCCGAAATGGAAGACTAGAAAAGGTAGTTCTTGCTAGAGACCTAACCGCTACTTCATCTACCGATATCAATATAAACAACTTACTGCAACGACTTGAAATTGATTACCCCTCAACCTGGGTATTTCTAGTAGATGATTTGGTTGGTGCCACCCCCGAGTTACTTGTTCGATTAAGTAAATCTATGATTACCTCGAGAGTTTTAGCAGGAACAATTCAGAAGACAGGTCATGAGGATCGTGATTTAGCCCTTGCCGCATCACTTGCTAAATCTTCAAAAGATTTAGAAGAGCATGAGTATGCAGTCAAATCTGTCGCTGATGCGCTTGCTCCATTTTGTTCATCAACGAATGTTCCTGAATCACCATTTGTTTTACATCTTTCTAATGTCATGCACCTTGCTACAGATGTAACTGGTGTACTTACTGATAGTGCTAAAAAGACTGATATTTTTACATTGATTGAAAATTTACACCCTTCTGCTGCAGTGTGCGGTACACCGACAGAAGATGCAAAAAAATTGATTAAAGAATTAGAACAGTTGAATCGAGATAGGTATGCGGGCCCAGTTGGTTGGATTGATGCAAATGGCGATGGTGAAATTGCCATCGCATTAAGGTGCGGAATCCTAGGTAACAACAACAAAACTATCAGGATATTTGCTGGGTGCGGAATAGTTGCAGGCTCTGATCCAGTAACAGAATATGCCGAAAGTCAGGCTAAATTAATGCCTATGCGCACTGCTTTAGAAACTCTTTGAAAAATTTCTTTTAGATTTTTTGCATTTTCACTTCTACTTGGTACGGAAACAATTACAACACTCAAACCGATTATTGGTTTAGAGATTAACTGATTTAACTCATCTAAATTTGAAACTCTAGATGATGAAACGCCAAAACCATCTGTAATTTTCAATAAATCTAAGTTATGTGGTGTACCAAATATTTGTTCAAAATTGTCGGCATTAGATTGCGGAAGTGTAGAAAAAATTCCTCCACCATTGTTGTCTATTACAAAAATTCTGATATTAAGTTTTGGTGAATTAGCAAGGGCTGAAATATCATGCAAAAAAGTGAGGTCTCCCAGTATTGCAGTGGTCGAATCAAACTTCTCTGCAATTCCAAATATGGTAGAAATATTTCCATCAATGCCCGCTAATCCACGGTTCGCGAATACTTCAATGCCACTTCTTGGGTGAACGAATGCCTCGATATCTCTTACTGGCCTTGATGAGCCTATAAAAACTGCACTCCCGTCAGCTAATTGCTCACAGATTTTAGTAATCACTTTCTGCTCAGACCAAGGTAAATTTTCTAACTCCTTAGCTGCGATATTTGAAGCTTTATTCCAAACCTCTGAATTTGTGGCATCGCTGATTATCTCATCTGGAAGCTCGCTCAGTAATATCTTTGCTTCACGCCTGCTATCTATATTCTTAATTCTTGGGTCGATAACAACACTTTCATTTATTGAGACAATGAATGAGTTTATACTCCTAGATAATGTTGTTCGGCCAATTGAAATTACTTGCTTAGGCTTTAATTGTTGTGAAATTTTTTGATCTGCAAGAAAAATTGAAGCGTGTGCAACAGAATTTGGAAAACTCAATGGATCTTCAGCAATAACTGGCCAATTTAACTTCGAAGCAAAATCAATAACCTCGCTTTTGGTATACCCAGCCCGATCATGACCTACTACTAGTACTCCAGTAGAAACCTTCAATTTACCTTTAATTTTATTAGCAAAGTTAATGGGAGTGATTTTAATACCAGATAACCAATCCTCTTCTGCCGATGAAATCAATGGTTCGTCGAACTGAATATTTAAATGAACTGGACTACCAGTTAAATAACTTTTTATATTAGTGTCACTTGCAATGTCATGAGTTTTGATTGATTGAAACATATCGATTTGATCAGTAGTTTGATTTGCACCAGTTCTTCTAAGGCGAGCTGGACGATCGGCCGTAATGATTAAGAGTTTGTTGACACCATGAACTGATTCAAGTGCCGCAGGTAAAAAATTTGCAGCGGCTGTTCCACTTGTACAAATAACTGCGACATAATTATTAATTGCCTTAGAGATTCCTAGAGCAAAAAAAGCAGCCCCTCGTTCATCCAACTTCACATGCAGGTTTATTAGTTGCTTGTTCGCTGCTTGGCTTAGAGCGATTGAAAAAGGAGCATTTCTTGAACCAGGAGACATAACAAAATCACTTACGCCTACTTCAATTAGTTGCCTAATTAATGAATGAGCCAATTTGGTTGAATCACTCACATTAAGCCCTCCTGATAAATCTGGTTAATCCTATTGTGCCACCAAGTATGCCTATCTGGTTCTACCATAAATTTATCAATCAGATCAGGAATAACTTTTCGATTTATGATTACTCCATTACTTATACTCAATGGCATTGTTGTTATGTCAGATTTAAATAACGCACCAGTTCCTAAACCACAGGCTCCATATAAATTTGGAATCGATTGTGCCAGGGATAAACCATGTGAAATTCCGATACTGCTCTCTAGTGCACTTGAGATGACTACTGGTAAATCAACTTTTTCAATTAACTCTAACGCTTGGGTAATGCCACCAGATGGTGCCCATTTGATTACTGCAATATCTGCAACTTCTTTTAGTAGGGCATAATCTTGATTTGAATTTTTTCTAATAGACTCATCAATTGCAATTTTGATTTGAGTTTTCTTACGTAACTGTAAAAGTTCTGCCAGTTCAAGACAAGGCTGTTCTACATAGTCAATTTTCCCATTAAATGTCTCCTCATAATTTTTAAGATTCTCAATAGCCTGATCTAAGCCCCATTGGCCATTTACATCTAACCTAAACTTCGCATCTGGAATATGATTTAGTACCTCAGCTAACAATTCTTGATCTTTTTTAAAATCATTTATTTTTACCTTGATAATCTTGCACCCTGGAAATTTAGAGAGCAAATTTTTTACCTCTGCTACTTTTACATTTGGTAACGTTGCATTTATTTCTATACTTTCGCGAATTTTCTCAGGGGGCTGAATGGTTGCACTTTCTAACGCAGCCTTGAGCCAAGTTGCAGATTCTTTACTTCCATACTCAATAAATGGCGAAAATTCACTCCAGCCAGCTGGGCCTTCAAACAAAGCAATTTCACGAACATTTAATCCACGAAAATTAGTAATGAGGGGTAAAGCGACAACCTTTAATTCATAGGGAAACATAACTACGGGCGCTTGGGAAATTTATTGAAGTCTGGTTCGCGCTTTTCTTTGAATGCGTTACGACCTTCTTGACCTTCCTGGGTTAAGTAAAAAAGTAGGGTTGCATCTCCAGCTAACTGTTGCACCCCAGCCAAACCATCATCTGCAGCATTAAGGCTCGCCTTTAATAATCGAAGTGCCATAGGAGAGTGACGAAGCATTTCTCTTGCCCAAGAAACAGTTTCCGCTTCTAATTCATTAATTGGGACAACCGCATTTACTAATCCCATATTCAAAGCTTCTGAAGCATCGTATTGACGGCAAAGGAACCAAATTTCTCTTGCTTTTTTTTGCCCTACGTGTGCAGCTAAAAGTCCAGCTCCATAACCACCATCAAATGAACCCACCATTGGCCCGGTCTGGCCAAATTTTGCATTGTCCGCTGCAATAGTTAAATCACACACCACATGTAATACATGACCACCCCCAATAGCCCAGCCTGCAACCATTGCAATTACTGGCTTAGGAGTGCGACGAATTTGAACTTGTAAATCTAAAACATTTAATCTGCCAATACCTTTTTTACTAAGAGCATCGTCGCCTAAATATCCGTCATCTCCACGAACATTAATATCTCCACCGGAACAAAAAGCTTCACTACCTTCGCCAGTGAAAATAATTACACCAACTTGATCATTATCGCGGGCAAGGTTAAAAGCTTCAGATAATTCAAAAAGTGTTTGAGGACGGAAAGCATTTCTAACCTGAGGCCGATTAATTGTAATCTTTGCGATACCGTCTGCCACTTGATACTTAACATCGGTAAATTTTTCACTGCCAACGCCTGATTGCCATTTAGGAATTGATCGATCTCCTGGTTGACGCTTAATTGGCTTACTCAAGATACTCTCCAAGGTTTTAATCGGATTTAGATAGCGATAGCCTACGATGATTATGGTGGAAAAAAAACTGCGCCCAATAATGCCTATTCAGGCTGAGTGGTCAACCCCACAATTACAAGAAAATATAGCTGTAGCCCTCGAAGGTTCTGGCGCTGCTTTATCTACTACAAAACTTAAAATCAAAGAAGTCGATGAAGATGTAGCCCTAGTCGTCAACTCATCTGGTTCAACAGGAGAGGCAAAATTAGTTGTAATTTCACGTGCTGCCTTAATTGCATCGACTAACGCAAGCCATAAGTTTTTAGGTGCCGTTCCCGGGGATACTTGGTCACTACTTCTTCCAACCACACATATTGCTGGCCTAAATGTAATTATCCGTGCTACAGCATTAGGAACAAAAGTTATAGACAATCGAGGCGTTAACAAGTATGAAGATGCTGATTTTATTTCAATTGTTCCAACCCAGCTTCATAAGGCTATTTATCAGGATCGGAAATTACTTGAGCACCTAACAGCTGCTGAGGCCGTGCTTGTAGGTGGTGGGCCTTTGGATAGTAATCTTAAAAAATTAGCGGAGAGTAAGCATGTAAAGATAGTTACAACTTATGGCATGACCGAGATGAGCGGTGGATGTGTTTATAACAATAAGCCACTAGAGGGTGTTAAATTTGAAATAGATAACAATGGTTTAATTAAATTAGCCGGACCTATGCTAGCTAAGGGTTATTTAGGAGAAGGTGGCACAATCAATGCCATTGATGATTCTGGTTGGTTTACAACTACCGACCTTGGACAGGTTAGCTCTGGATTACTAAAAGTTATTGGAAGGGCTGATGAAGTGATAATTACCGGAGGTGAGAAGATCTCCTTACCATTTGTTGAAGATCAAATTAAGAGTATCTTTCCAAATACTCCACTAATTGTTTTTTCAATCCCAGATAAAATTTGGGGGGAGAGACTTTGTATTGGATCCATTACAAATATATCGCTTGAGGAAATTGGAAATAAATTAGGGCCGATCTTAAAACCAAAAACTTTATTTTTATTTAACGAAATTCCTACTACCGCCATCGGGAAACCAGATCGGCAAACTGCTAAAAAAATGGCCTTAGAGATAGGATTAAACGATTGAATAAATGGATTATTGGCGCCAGAATTAAAACTCTACCAGCTGCAATATCGCCGGTACTTATTGGCACAAGTTATGCAGAAAAAATAAACTGGATTAATGCCTCACTTGCATTGGCGGTTGCGCTTTTCTTACAAATAGCAGTTAATTTTTCAAATGACTTCTCAGATGGAGTAAAAGGTACAGATAACTTGAGAGTAGGCCCAGTTAGATTAGTTGCTTCCGGGTTAGCAACTGCAACCGCGGTTAGGAATGCTGCGTATCTTTGCTTTTTATTGGCTGCAATGGCTGGCTTAATCTTGTCTCTAAGTATAAGTAAATGGTTAATTATTATCGGCGTGATATCAATTTTAGCGGCTTGGGGTTACACCGGAGGCAAAAAACCATATGGCTACATCGGATTTGGTGAGTTGTCAGTATTCGTCTTTTTTGGACTAGTTGCAACTATTGGTAGCTACTACATCCAAAGTCAAGAGCTAAATTGGCAAATCTTACTTTTAGCTATTCCGGTTGGATTTTTATCATGCGCAATATTAGTCATCAATAATCTCCGTGATATTTCAAGTGATAAATTGGTTGGGAAAAGAACTCTCGCCGTGCTAATTGGTGAGCAGCAAACTAGATATTTTTATGTAGCTTTATTAGTTATTGCTCAGCTAGTTTCACTTGTTGCAAGTATAGTAGAAATTAAAATGCTTCTTACTTTAATCTGCACTCCTTTATTGATTAATCCAATAAAAAAGATTTTATCGGGGGCAAAAGGAGTTGAATTAATCCCAATTCTCGGGAAAACCGCAAGATTGCAATTGCTGCTAGCGGTAATTACCGCCGCCGCCCTATTTAACTAAAATGGTATAAAATATAGCTATGTTGAAATATTTAATAGTATTTATAATCGTTGTAGATATTTACACGCTTGTCGATTGTGCTATTACACCACAGGAAAAGGTAAGAAGATTTCCTAAGTGGGCCTGGCTATTAATTATTATCTTTACCGGTATTTTTGGTGATATTGCTTGGTTTATTGCAGGTCGACCAAGAAGGCCTGGCCAAAATAGGGGCGGTAAAGGAAGAATTATTCCACCTGATGACAATCCAGATTTTCTTCGAAAGTTATAAACCAGAGTAAGTGTGTTTACCAGTTCCCCAAATATTTATATAAATATAATTAAATAAAAATGTAGAACCAGCAAGCAAACATAACCAAGCTGCTTTTCGTCCACGCCATCCAACTGTAACTCGGGCATGTAGGTAGGCAGCATATGCAACCCAAGTTATAAAGGCCCAGGTCTCCTTTGGATCCCAACCCCAATACCTTCCCCAAGCAGCCTCCGCCCAGATTGCTCCTGCAATAACTGAAAATGTCCAGAGCGGAAAGACCAAAGCAATAAGTCGATAAGACAAATTATCTAAACTTTCAAGTGTTGGTAATTTTTGCAACCAAATAGGCCTTGAACCTTTTTGCTCATAACGATCTAAAATTAAGTAAGTGCCAGCAATAAAGTTGGCAAGTAAAAAAACGCCTCCAGAAATTATTGCAGCTGAAACATGTATCACTAGCCAAGTTGATTTCAAGGCTGGAACTAATGGAGCACTTGGCCTATAAAGCAAAGTTACAGCAGTACCTAGCGTTATTAAGATTGAAATAGATGCTGGTAGTGCGAGCCAACGCATTTTGTATTTTGCTAGTGCAAATAAATAGGCAATTGAAAAAGATAATGCACCAGTAATTGAAAACTCATACATATTTCCCCAGGGAACACGATTTGCCGAAATGCCCCTAAAAATCACTCCAGCAAACAAAAGAATTGTCGCTATTAGCATAAATGCTGAACCAAGGCGGCCTATACGTTCAGTTTTAGAAAAATCTAACTTTGTTTTCCTAACTGTTATTTCGGGAGTTTTTACTGACCAAGCCACTTCGATTGCATGGGCAAGAAATGCAAGTGCATAGATCACCATAGCTGAATAAATAAAATTATTAGATAGTAAAGCAGCTGACCTATCGCTCACTGCTAACCTCCTTTATTAAATCTTCGATCTCTTCTTTTAGACCAGGTATTTCATTTTTTGAAAGGCCAGCCACTTGAGTTTTCTTACCTTGCTTTACCCAAATTCTTCGCTGCCTAGTAAAAAGTGAAATCAATAACCCTAAGATCGCAAGTATTGCACCAATCAGCGCATAATTCTTTCCCGGATCACTAACTATTTGTAAGTTAACCCAAGAATTCCATCCTGTAAATGTGATACTCCCCTCACCAAAATCATAAGTTTCATTTAGAGATAAGGCTTTTAGCCCAATTCTTTCCATATTGGTGGTGTTAATTCGATATACAGATTGTGGAACTCCAGAATCTAAACCTAAATCACCTTTCCAGATAGAAAATAATAATCTTGGATCTAAAACTTCCGGGTATGAGGAAAAACCACCGCGAATTGGATCTCGGTCAGCAGTTGGTAAGAAAGAACTTACAAATCCAATTTGCGGCTGCATATCTGGAACTTTTATAGCTCCAATTGAAGATAAATTACTATCTTGAGGCAAAAATGGAGTAGGTCCTTCAAATACAACTTTACCTTGTTTATTTTTTACAATTACGATTGGTGAATATCCGTTTGCTTGTAAATAAATTTTGGTATTTCCATAAGTAAGTGGCTGGTTTACTTTAATTATCTTTAACTGCTCTTTAGAGCCAGCAGGGTTTGCAGTAGATACGGTAAGAGTGTAATCAATCGGAGAATTAGTAACCGAGTCATATTGGGCTTGAAAATCTTTTACCGTAATTGAAAATGGAGTAAGTGAGTCCTCTTTTTGATACTTGCCAAAACTAAGTAAATCATATGATGTTGGCGTGTTAATAAATCTATCGCCAACATTAAGTATTGCATCTCCCTTACTTCCAAGGAGTGAACCAATCCCTACCCCTATAAGAATTAAAACAAGTGATAAGTGAAAAAGCAGGTTACCACTCTCTCGCGCATACCCCTTTTCAGCTGATATCGAATGTTCTTCGCGCCTTACTCTAAATCCTTTTTTCTTTAAATATTTCTCAGCACCATCTAAATTAATCTTTTTAATCTCCGTGAAATTATCTAATCGATCTAGATACTTTGGGGTAAGTGGAGGCTGAGCCCCTATAGCCTTAATATGTTCGATGCTGCGCGGAAGTACGCAGCCAATTAATGAAATAAAAAGTAATAGATAAATAGCGCTAAACCATGGTGAGCTATAAACCTCAAATAAACTTAATCGATCTAACCAAGGCGCCAGGGATGGATTATCAATAAAATATTGTTTAACTTGAAGTGGGTTTTGTGTCCGCTGCGGAAATAGTGAGCCAGGAATGGCAGCAATTCCTAGAAGCAGTAACAAAATCAAGGCAGTTCGCATGCTAGTAAGTTGGCGCCAGCACCACCTAAGGAATGACCTGCTATCTAATACGGTACTCATCAAATCAAAGGGATAAATCCGGAAATTAAATCTCTTAGGGAATTCATGAGTTGATCCCAGAGATTACTCACCTGCAATAAACCAATTAAAATTAATAGTCCCCCGCCTATCTTTGTCACTAAACCACCATTACGAGCAACTAATTTGCGAAATGGTTCTGCTTTATCTAAAAACAAGCCCATCAATATAAAAGGCAGGCCTAAGCCTGCACAGTAGGCAGCCGAAAGGATTGCACCACGTTGTGCAGTTGCACTTTCAAAAGCTAAAACCTGAACTGCACCTAATGTTGGGCCAATACAAGGCGTCCAGCCAATCCCAAAAGCAAATCCAATAAATGGCGCAAAAATCAATCCAGTTTTAGTTTTAATATTTGGTTTATAACTTCTATAAAACTTCTCAGTAAATATAAAAACTAATCCAAGAAAAACAGTGATTAATCCTAAAATTATTGATAATACTCTTGAATTCTGCGAAATGATTGATCCAAGTTGACCAAAAAGTAACCCATAAGAAATAAACAACAAAGTAAAACCGGAAACAAAGAGAATTGATCCAAGAAAAACTCTACCTTTACTTTTCACCGAAGCCATTCCAGATGCATAAGATAAATAACCTGGTACTAGTGGAATAACACAAGGTGAAAAGAATGAAACAATGCCAGCCAGAGCTGCAATACCCATTGCAACTAAAAGGTTGCCATCAAATATCTGATTTATAAATAGCTCACGCATCAGCTAAAACCTTATCCAACATTTTTCTTAGGCCAGCAACTGTTACTTCGCCGCTGATTCGAACTGCTACCTTTCCATTTTTATCAATTATTAAAGTCGTCGGAATAGCATTTGGAATAAGTGAGCCACTAAATCCTAATAGGATTGAATCATCTATAAAGGTTGGGTAAGTAATTTTAAAATTTTCATAAAATGCCTTTGCAGAAGATAGATTATCTCTAGTCAGAATTCCTGCAAATTGAACTTCGGGGTACTGAATTGAAAAATCCTGTAGCACCGGAGCTTCAGCTCTGCATGGAGCGCACCATGATGCCCACACATTAATTACAGAAACTCGATTGGGATCTAAGGTGATTTCGCCAGAAGTTAAAGTAGGGCCAGAGATTTTAGGAGCAGTTTTCCGATCCGGTTTATCTAAAAAAAGTGAAACACCACTACCGGATACAAATGCATTTTCACTTTGAATAGTAGACCCAGGATTTGAACAACTAGTTACCATCAATACCATTAAAAAAACCGATACGAGTCTCATGATTTTTTTGGTAATAAATACTTTGCTGGTTCAGAGTAAGAAACAGAGGTAATCATTCCTTCACTATCAAGTTCGAATGAGGTTACAGAAGCCAAAGTACATTCTCGTTTGCGAGGATCATGCAAGAGTCTGCGACCTTCTATTGCTGAACGTAAAATCCAAATTGGTAGTTGATGTGAAACACATATCGCATCCTTACCTCCTGCTGCATCCCTGGCTAAAAATAATGCCTTGAGCATTCTGCGAATTAACTCCTCATATGGCTCACCCCACGATGGACGCCATGGATTCCAAAGGTGCCGCCAAGCTTTAGGATGGCGAAGAACGCCACTTCCTAATTCAAACTTTTCTCCTTCAAAAATGTTTCGTGCTTCGATTAAATTTGAATCAGTGGTCAAACTTAAATTATGTTTAGTAATAATTGGTGCGACTGTTTCTTGCGCTCGTTGTAATGGTGATGAGTGAATTGCTCCTAGATTAAGCGAAGTAGACCAGTCGGCAATTGTTTTTGCCATTTGTATGCCACGATCACTTAATCGCCATCCTGGTTGCAGACCATAGAGAATTTTCTCTGGATTATGAACCTCTCCATGTCTAATGAAATGAATGCTCTGAGCCATGTCTTAAGCATAAAGCAGAAGATTTATCGCTTGTTCGCTATGGTAGTGATATGACGCTCACGGAAAAGCGAGTTGCGTTCTTTGATGTAGATAACACCCTATTAAGGGGGTCGACCCTATTTTTTCTGGGACGAGGAATGTATCAAAGGGGATTTTTCACAAAGAAAGATATCTCAGCATTTGTACTGGCAAACTTAAGGTATCGGTTGACTGGAAAAGAAAATAAAGAAGAAATAGTTAGATTTCAAAATGCAGCTTGTGAATTTATTAAAGGCCATAACGTTGTTGAAATTGAGAAAATTGGACAAGAAATATATGAAGAGTACGTCTCTCCTGCTATTTGGCAAGGAACTGTAGATATTGCCAAAGAACACCTCTCAAAAAATGAGGAAGTTTGGCTGGTAACTGCAACGCCAGTTGATATGGCTAATTTAATAGCAAAACGTCTCGGCTTTACCGGCGCACTAGGAACTAAGGCTGAGATTAAAAATGGTATTTATACTGGGAAAATGATTGGAAATTTACTTCATGGTAAAGAGAAAGCTTCAGCAATTAAAGAATTGGCACTCTTAAGCGGATTTGATTTAAAAAATTGCTACGCCTATTCAGATTCACATCACGATATTCCTCTTCTAGAGTCAGTTGGAAACCCAAGAGTAATAAACCCAGATGCCCTACTTGAGATACGTGCTTATCGAGATAACTGGCCAGTTTATGATTTTAGGCGGGCTCGTAAATTGAAAAAGTTATTAGGTCCTACCGCCGGAAGAATCGCAGCCGCTATATCCCTGATCTCGCCAAGAAAGCATAGAGGTAAGTAGGGTAGAGAAAACCCGAGTAAAGTAGGCCAGTTATGTCAAAGCTAGCCATTACTTTTGCAGATGAGCTTCGCGCGCGCTCAGATGATGATTTAGCTGCACTATTTAAACTTCGACCCGATTTAGTAACACCGGTTCCAAATGATTTCACAGCACTTGCCGCGCGAGCAACCTCAACTCCATCTTTGGTAAGAGCATTAGATTCACTTAACCTTTGGCACTATCAAATAATTGAAGCTGCTTGCGTTTTAGCTGAACCATTTAAGAAATCTGAAATTGTTAGTATCACAAGTCAAGAAAGTAATTTCGCTTTAGATTATTTGTGGCAAATGGGATTACTTTATAAAGAAGGAAATAACTTTCGAACACCAGTCAACCTAAAATTACTAATTGGTGACGAGCCAATAGGATTAGGTCCGGAGTTAGGCAGTAAAGTAGATTTTAGTAAGTTAAAAGATGTACCGAAGAGTTCTGCAGAGGTACTTTCAAAATTAATTTGGGGCCCACCAAGAGGACAAATTTCAAACATCAAAAAACCTGGTACAGCCATTGGTTGGTTGCTAGAAAACAATATTTTGGTAGCGCTTGATTCAAATACTGTTGCACTCCCACGAGAGTATGCAATTAAGTTACGAGGAGATAAAGTTCATAAGGAGTTAAGTTCAAAACCAATTAAATTAACTGGTAAAACTGTAACTCAAAAACAAGCAGATCTTGCTGCAATAGCGAATATTTCAACAATTTTAAGATGGTGTGAAGAATTCTTACATAATTTGTCAGATGAACCCCCAACTGCATTACGAACTGGTGGGATCGGTGTTAGGGAGTTAAAAAGAATTGCTGAACATCTTGGCGTTGAAGAAAACTGTGTAGGTTTTATCGCAGAACTTTGTTACTTAGCTGGATTAGTTGTAATTGATCCAGATGATCAAATTCTTCCTACAAGTTCATTTGATATTTGGTTATCAAAACCTTCAGAGGAGCGATGGTATTCACTTGTCGTGTTATGGCTAGATACTTCACGAGTTAGCGGATTAATTGGCAGAGGACCTGATAAAAACATTGCACCCCTTGGACCAGAGTTAGATCGGGCGGGAGCCTCGCTGATAAAGCGAACAACACTAAAGATTTTATTTGAGAATTTAGAGGTTTCACCTGAGATACCTTCGATCAAAGAAATAGTTAAATGGTGGAACCCGCAAAGATTTAATGGTGATTTTGTTGATTGGAGTTTACGTGAGGCTGAATGGCTAGGCATAACTGGCCAAGGAGCACTATCCACCTTTGGACAAAATTTATTACTGTCAAAAGAAGAATTAGGTATTGAATCTGCTCTTCCAAATCCTGTTGACCATATTTTAATTCAAGCAGACAACTCTGCCGTAGCACCAGGTCCACTAACAGCAGAGATCTCATCTGAAATGGGGACTATTGCTGATATTGAAAGTCGAGGAGGCGCAACTGTATATCGCTTTAGTGAAGCCTCTATTAGGCGAGGATTAGATCATGGAAAAACTGGGGATCAGATTAAAACTTTTCTAACAAAGACTTCTAAAACCCCAATGCCGCAACCATTAGAGTATTTAATTACAGATGTTGCCAAAAGACATGGCAAGTTAAGAGTTGGCTCTGCGCACGCATATATTAGATGCGAAGATGAGGGATTAATTCAACAAATTTTGCATGATAAAAAGTGTGAACACTTAAGGCTTAGAAGAATTGCCCCGCAGGTATTAGCTACGGATTTTGAGTTACCTGAAGTAATAACAGAATTGCGCGAGTATGGATACTTACCTGCCGCAGAAAATGCAAGTGGTATCTTACTTTCACAACCAAATTTAAGACGAGCTAAATCAAGACCTAAGCCGCCCAGAATTATCGCTGAATTTTCTGCACCAAAAGAGAGTGTTATAGCCTCAGCAGTAAAGACAATCAGAGCCGGCGAGCGCAGTCGAAAAGTAGAGCCAATAGTCCCTGGTACATCTTCTAACGAAACTCTAGCCTTGATTAATCAATACATTAATAACCAGCAAACAATTGCAATTAGTTATGCAGACAATAATGGTGGGGTTATAAATCGAATTATTGAACCTATCTCAATATCACTTGGGACATTAACTGCCAAAGATGAGGCCTCAGGAGAGATTACGCAGTTTCGTATACCTAGAATCAATGGAGTAGCGCCAGCCTTCACCATTTCCCAAAATAAGGCAGACTTAGACCTATGAGTGCAATTTCAGCGATCCAAAGGTTAGTTGAGTGCGAATCGCCTACCGAAGACCTTTCAGCATGCCATTTAGTTGTAGATCTTGCTGTTGAGATTGCAAATGAGGTTTTATCAACACCTGCTGAAAAAATAATTGAAAATGGAAGACCAATATTTTGGTGGGGATCAAAAAAACCAAAAATCACTTTGCTTTGTCATTTAGATACTGTTTGGCCGAAGGGCTCCTTTAATCCAATCTGGCAAATCAAAGGTGATACTGCAACTGGGCCTGGTGTATTTGATATGAAAGCCGGATTTATTCAAGCGCTTTACGCAATTGCAAATTTAAATAATATTAGTGACAAAGTTGCTTTGATTGCTACAACTGATGAAGAGACTGGTAGTACTTCATCAAAAGATTTGATTATTAGGTTGGCTAAGTCTTCAGAAGCAGTTTTGGTATTTGAAGCATCACTGGATGGCAAAGTTAAAACAGGTCGTAAAGGTACTGCCATGTATCAGGTTGCAGTTACCGGAAAAGCTTCTCATGCTGGCCTTGAACCTGAAAAGGGAGTTAATGCCACTACCGAATTGGCAAAGCTTGTGATGCAAATATCTGCTTTTGAAAACTCTAAATTTGGTACCACAGTTGTACCAACTGTTATGCAATCAGGAACAACTACAAATACAGTTCCAGCGTTGGCCAAGTTAGATATTGATGTTAGATCCTTTACCCTAGAAGAATTAAATAGAATAGATAAATCTATTAGAGAGTTAAGAAGTGATATTGCTGAAGTTAAAGTCAGTGGTGGAATTAGTCGACCACCTCTTGAAGAATCAAGCTGTAAAGAGTTATATGAAAAACTTGAAAAAGTTGCCAAAGGGCTAGGTTTAGAGCCAATAGGAAGTGCACATGTGGGTGGCGCTAGTGATGGAAATATTGCAGCATCTACCGGTGTAAAGGTATTAGATGGATTGGGAGCGGTTGGTGTTGGGGCTCATGCGCCAAATGAATCAATCAAAATATCTTTAGTGGAGCCAAGAATTAAATTGATTTCAGCCTTTATTAGTGAGTTGCTTTAATGAGCGATGGCCCACTAATTGTTCAGAGTGATAAAACTCTATTACTTGATATCGACCATGTATTGTCTGATGAATGTCGTCGAGCAATCGCAGCCTTTGCTGAGTTAGAAAAATCTCCAGAACACATTCACACCTATCGATTAACTCCCCTAGGTTTATGGAATGCCAGAGCATCTGGACATGACGCTGAACAAGTAATTGATGTTCTAATTAAATACTCAAGATATGCAGTTCCACATTCACTTTTAGTTGATATCGCTGAAACGATGTCACGTTATGGTCGCTTACGGCTTGAAGCTCATCCAGTTCATGGCTTAATTCTGGTTTCCAATGATGCCGCTGTACTTAAGGAAGTGACAAGAGGAAAGAAAGTTGCACCAATGCTTGGCCTACAACTTGATGATGAAACCATAGTTGTTCATCCAGGACAGCGTGGTTTTTTAAAACAAGCTCTATTAAAACTAGGTTGGCCAGCTGAAGATTTTGCCGGATATGTTGATGGTGAGCACCATGAGATTGCGCTAAACCAAGATGGCTGGAAGATTAGAAAATACCAGGAGTTAGCTGCTGAAGGATTTTGGCATGGAGGCTCTGGAGTAGTTGTACTGCCCTGCGGAGCCGGTAAAACTATTGTAGGAGCTGCTGCAATGGCACATGCAAAGGCAACAACATTAATTTTAGTTACAAACACAGTTGCTGCTAGGCAGTGGCGTGAGGAATTACTTAAACGCACTGATCTAAATGCCGATGACATTGGCGAATATAGTGGGGCGAAAAAAGAGATCCGGCCAGTAACAATTGCTACTTATCAAGTGATGACCACTCGTAAAAAAGGTGTCTATGCACATTTAGATTTATTTGATGCAATCGATTGGGGCTTAATTATTTATGACGAAGTTCACCTATTGCCAGCTCCAATATTTAGATTTACGGCAGATATTCAATCCCGGCGGAGATTAGGTTTAACCGCGACCTTAGTTCGAGAAGATGGTATGGAAGGTGAAGTTTTTTCATTAATAGGGCCGAAAAGATTTGATGTACCTTGGAAAGAAATTGAAGCTCAGGGTTACATTGCTCCAGCCGATTGCGTTGAAGTAAGAATAACTTTAACTGATGCTGAACGATTAAATTATGCTACCGCTGAGCAAGAAGATAGATATAGATTTTGTGCTACTTCACAAACTAAAAAAGATGTTGCTATTGCACTTGCTAAACAACATGCCAATGATCAAGTTTTAGTTATTGGGCAATACTTAGATCAATTAGACCAACTTTCAAATGAGTTAGGTGTTCCTGTAATTAAAGGTGATACTCCGATTAAAGAGCGAGAGCGTCTATTTGCTTTATTTAGAAGTGGTGAAATTAAATGTTTAGTGGTATCCAAGGTTGCCAACTTTTCTATTGATTTACCAGAAGCAACAATTGCCATCCAAGTATCTGGAACTTTTGGATCTAGGCAAGAAGAAGCACAGAGATTAGGCAGAATTCTTAGGCCAAAAGCTGATGGCCGAGGTGCTCGTTTTTATTCGTTAGTTGCGCGCGACACGGTAGATCAAGATTTTGCCCAAAATCGACAGAGATTTTTAGCTGAACAAGGATATGCATATCGAATTATTGATGCAGATGAAGTATTAAATAAGAATTAATTTTTAATCGCTTTAGTAAACCTATCTAAATCCACTCGCCAGTAATCGTGTACTTTGTCATCTATCAAGATAACTGGAACCTGTTCACCGTACTCTTGCTGTAACTCGATTGATGAATCAATTAATTCTACCTCTAAATTGAAATTGAGTTCTTCTTTAACTGAGGTAATTCGATCAATGGCAATTTCACATAAATGACAGCCTGTTCTGGAGTAAATCTTAACTTTTTTCATTTAACTCCCAGATTTATTGATCCCTTGTTAGTAAAAAAGTATCACTAATAGGTAAATAATACTGTTAATCTACGCGGGTGCGCATAAAATCCTATTTTCTTTCCATGGTAATTGCGCTCTCATTTTTAACACCAATTCAGTCAGCTTCTGCCGTTAACATCAAAATTGCTCCTGCCAATTGGCACTCAATTTATGCAAGCGGTATTGATTCTTTTAAGCCAAATAAGCAAAGGTTTTTCTCAGCAAATATTGAAAAGAAAAGCACTTTTATTCCTATCTACAACAATGTTCCTACGGTTGCAAAAGATGCAATTCAGGCAGCAATTGACATTTGGGCGCAATATTTCAAATCAAATGTGCCAATTAATGTGAGCATTTCCTGGAGTAGACCGATAAATGATTCTGTTTTAGCCTCTGCAAGTGCAAAGAATGTTTATGCAAATTTTGCAGGTGCTCCAGATAAAACTCTTTATTATTCATCTGCTTTAGCCAATTCTCTAGCTGGGCGTGATTTAGATGTTAATGACCCAGAACTAGTAATTGAAGTATCATCAAATGCAAATTGGTACTTTGGAGTAGATGGAAAATGCCCACCACGAAGTTATGATCTAGTCTCAGTAATTTTGCATGAAATGGCACATGGTTTGGGATTTATGTCCGGAAGTTACTATGACAGTGCAACCGGAGAGGGAAGAATTCTTCAGCCGACACCCTTTGACGCTTATGCACAATTACCAGATGGTAGAAGGCTCATTGATTTGCCATCGCCATCACTTGAAGCGGGTAAAGCAATGACAAGTACTTTGTATTGGTCAGGTGCCAATGGCATAAAGGCAAATAATGGAATTAGGCCACTTCTATTTACTCCTGCAGTATATGAAAGAGGATCTTCAGTTAGTCACTTAGATGAAAAAACTTTTTCAAATGCTGGAGAGAACTCGGCAATGACTCCGAATTTAGATGCGGGGGAAGTATTTCAATCTCCTGGGCCATTAGTAATAGCGATGTTTGAGGATTTAAGACAAACCCCACCTGCGGGAAAAGTAACTGGAGTGCCTGATTCACCGCAAAATGTTAAGGCATTTGTTAGTGATCGGAGTGTAATAATTAAATTTGATCCACCACCTAGTTTTAGATTTTCACAGGTCGATAGCTACCAAATTGAGAATTTAACAACAGGTGAAACAACTACTGCAGATCAAAGCCCAGTAGTAATTTCGGGTCTAAAAAATGGAAGTAAGTACACTTTTTCAGTTGCAGCCATAAATAGTGCTGGCTCCTCAGTTGCAATAAAGAGCAACCAAGTGACTCCGCAAGCTACTTGGAGTGGCTTGGTAATTGACAAAGGCGCAGATGCAAAATACTTGGCTTCAACTGTCTTTCTAAATAGACCGGTTATTGCTTACACTGATAGCAAATCTGGAGATTTGAAATTAGCTACTTTAGTTAGAAATAAATGGAGTACACAGGTTGTCGATGGCAATAGTGATAAATCTGGTAAAACTTTAAATAATGTGGCGGGCTATCTTTCTTTATGTACCTCAAAGGTTGGTAGAAGTAACTATCTTCATGTTTTCTATACCGATGTTACAAACAAGGATCTAAAGTATGCACTCTACGATGGCAGAAAATGGAAATATGAAACCGTTGATGGCGATGGACCAAGAGCTCAGGATTATAAGGAGGTTGACCGAGTCAGAGGTGCCTCAGATGTTTCAATCTCAAATGCCTGCGCGGTAACAAATGATGGTATTCAAGTCTTTTACCGCGATGAATCTCAAGGAATTCTATTAGGTGCAGTAAAACAAGATGGCGAATGGATTTATGAAATAGTTGATGGCGAGAAAGATACCGATAATAAAACTACTGGGGATGTTGGATTTCATTTAAAATCAGTTACGGTAGGGAAAAAAGTTATTCTCATTTACGACTCAGTAAAAGGTTTTGATGCCGATAAGAATGTAACTAGGGGTGAAATTCGCTACGCGACTCGAAGTACAACCTCAAATCTTGACTGGGAATTTAAAACCTTGGCAATACCCTCTGATCGAATTTACGCAGCTGGTTATGATGTTGCAATATTTAATTCTGGCAAAGGAGTAGATATGGGTTGGTTCGCTGCTGGCGGTGCGTTGTTTCCAAATCCAGATCAACTTAAGTTTCAAAGTAGTAAATCTGAATCTTTAGATTCGTATACGACTGAATCTTTCGGTACGCCAAATTCACCACTGGCTATTGATGAAAAACTTATATTGTTTAGCTGTGAACTCAGACTATGCGTGCTTAGTAAAAGTAATAAATCAGTCTCGCTGGTTTCAAAGGAAACAATTCAAAAGGATGGAAAGGCAGATTTACTTATTTTAAATAAGATCAGATACGCCGTTGCCGGCGTATCTGGAAAATTAACTTTATTTAAATCTTAATCAAAGATTACTTAGCGTTACGACGCTGAATCCTAGTTTTTTTAAGTAGTTTTTTATGTTTCTTTTTTGCCATGCGCTTGCGGCGTTTCTTGATTACTGAACCCATTTTGCTCCCTAAAGTTTTAACCGATGTTTTAAGTTTACTAGTTAATTACTACTAAACCAAAACTTTTGCCCGAGTCGGTTACCAAAACTGTGCCAATATCTGCGTTTGAATCAATTACTACTGCTGGAGAGGCAATGGTATAGGCATTAATTAGCTCAGCTTTTTTTCCTAACTCTAATATAACTGGAATTGGAGTTTTTGGTTTCAAATTTGAGATACCTTTAATAGCACCAGAAGATACAAATGTTGCCCATGAGTTTTTTCCAGCGGCCACTAAGGCAGTTGATCTACTTAAATATCGAACATTCCATACCGGTTTATTCAAAGCAGAGAATTTGGTGATTGCAGCCTCTAATTTATTTGAATAGGTAACTTTCCCACCTTGTAGTAAACCTTGATCAATTGAACTCCAGGTTCTACTTGTGCCTTTTAGTGTCGCTCTTGCAACCTGTTGGACTACTCCAATATTAGAAATTTTTGCAGTTATTGCATCTATTTTCCCAATTGAATTTGATTTTAATAATTTTTCACCGCTGCTACCAATAAGAGTAATGCTTTGATCACTATTAATAATTGCAGAATTTATTTGCGTAGATTTACTTCCAATTATTACCATATTAGAAAAAACTCCAGTTTTATTCGCTGAAAGGAAAAAGCCCTTACTGTTAATCCCTGAATAGGTGTTTCCTAGGATTGCTAAATTACTACCTGCCATCAAAATCTTTTTTGGATAAATAACTTCAGTAGAGGAATATTCAAATGAGTTAATCAAAATTCCGGTACCGCTTACCTGCCACAGCTTTAATTTATTCATTGGCGAATTAGGCATTGATGGTGGAGTTATTGGGACATTATCTGGATTTAACACTCCAGTGGAATTGCTAGCTGGTGAGGGTTGAATAACTGTATTACTTGCACCTAGTACCCAGATGCTTCCATCATTATCTAGTGCAATTGAGGTAGCGATTTCATTACCTTCATTACCTAATCTAACTGACCAATTCTGTAATCCAGTAGCTGTATAACTAGTTAAAAAACCATCACTTAAACCAGTTAATACTCCTGTTATCCAGTTTGAGTTAGCAGATTCTGTTGTTCCAACAAGAAAAATATTTTTACCACTAAGTGCAATATCACTAACCTGATCATTATTTGAATAAGGTAAATCGATAATAGTTTTTAATGCCTTTGCCGATATAGCGTAGGAGGGACTTGGAATAAGGGTTAAAAATATTAATGAAATAACAAAAACTTTTTTCAAGCCAACTCCTGCGACCTCTTTTTTGCAGCAGCCATCGCCTTTTCAATAATTTCATCTAATTTATTATCATTAAACACTTCGAGAGCTGCTGCTGTTGTTCCATTAGGGCTCGTTACATTTTTACGTAATGTTGCCGCATCTAGGCCGCTTTCAGTAAGCATTGCCGCTGCACCAGTGATTGTTCCAATTGCCAGTTTGGTTGCGGTATCCATAGAAAGACCAAGACTGACACCAGATTTGATCATCGACTCAACAAAGGCAAAGAAGTAAGCCGGGCCTGAACCACTTAGTGCCGTTACCGCATCTTGTTGTGACTCTTCTACTTCAACAACTAAGCCGGTGTTTTCTAGTAGCACCTTTGTTAGTTCCATATCGCTGTTAGTTGAATTTGTACCAGCTGAGATAACTGATACCCCTTTACCGATTTGAGCCGGAGTATTTGGCATTACTCTCACAACAGCATTTTTTGATTTTAGTTTGCTTTCAATAAATTTTGTTGTTTTTCCAGCAGCAATTGATATGAGCAACCGGTTATCACCTGATTCATACTTAAAGCCTACCCAATTAGTCTTTAACCTTGCTTAAGCCTTA
Organism: Actinomycetota bacterium; assembly: GCA_010030895.1. Taxonomy (GTDB): domain Bacteria; phylum Actinomycetota; class Actinomycetes; order Nanopelagicales; family Nanopelagicaceae; genus Nanopelagicus. The sequence goes on from RHBS01000006.1 coordinate 21,511, forward strand.
AACTGCGACTCTATGAAATCTCAGAAAGTGCCTAAATCAAAATTAAGTGAGAATGAGTTTGCGCCGAATTTTGCGCGGGATTGGGTTGAATTTGTTAACCCAGATAACTCTGAGGAGATTTTTAAATGTGATCTGACCTGGCTAACCTCTTACTGGCAATGTATTTATGGAAATGGGTGTTGCGGTATTGATGCAGATAAGCCAGATGCTGGCTGTTGCTCTGATGGTGCTTACTACACCGGCAAAGAGGATGAGGTAAGAATATTAAATAGTGCAAAAAAATTAACTAAATCTGAATGGCAATTTTATGATCAAGCTCGTGATAAATCCAAGAAAAACTTAAACATAAGTGAGATTGGATTAGATAGGGATCGAAAGACTAGAAAAGTAAATGGATCTTGTATTTTCCTGAATCGAGTTGATTACCAGGCACCTGGTTACACAGGAAAATTTGGCTGTGCTCTACACCATCTTGCGAAAAAACAAGGAGTACATCCAATAGAGACAAAACCAGATATTTGTTGGCAACTGCCATTACGTAGATCTTGGGAGAGTAGAGATACTGGCGACAAAGAGATTACTGTTGTTGTAATCGGTGAATATGAGAGATCTGCCTGGGGTGAAGGCGGTGCTGATCTTGATTGGTACTGCACAAGTAACTCTGAAGCTCATATTGGAAAATCACCGGTGTATCAATCGAGTAAAACAGAATTAATTAAGTTGATGGGTGATGCTGGATATCTAGAATTAGAAAAATTATGTGACAGCCGTATGGCTGCGATTGCGGCAACTAGAAAAGCACAAAAGCGACGAGAATTACCTTTATTTGTGATTCATCCAGCGACAAGGGCTGTGCAAGAACAAAGATAGTCAGTGCTAGCCATTAGATTATCGCCATGGCTAAAGCACCTGCGAAAGATCCATTTCGATGTGTGGAGTGCGGTTGGAGTGCCACAAAGTGGGTAGGCAGGTGTGGTGAGTGCCAAGCTTGGGGCACAGTGGAAGAAATTTCTGCCCCAAAAAAACTTTCTTTAGTTGCTGGAAATGTAACAACAGCTGCTAGGCCAATTGGTGATGTTGATCTTGCTAGCGCAAAAGCGCGATCTAGTGGTGTTGGTGAATTAGATAGAGTTTTAGGTGGCGGATTAGTTCCTGGTGCTGCCATCTTATTAGCTGGTGAACCAGGAGTTGGTAAATCAACATTGTTATTAACTGTTGCCGCAGAGACTGCAAAACAAGGAATTCTCGCTTTATACATAAGTGGAGAAGAGTCTGCATCTCAGGTGCGCCTGCGAGCTGAGCGCCTTAAGGCAATTGATAAAAATTTATGGCTCGCAGCGGAGTCAGATTTAGGGGCAGTTATTGCTCAGATTGATTCAGTCAAACCTGAGTTACTTGTGATTGATTCAATTCAAACTATTTCAAGTTCAACAGTTGATGGCGCACCAGGTGGTGTTACTCAAGTAAGAGAAATTGCTGCTGCGTTAATTAGAATTGCAAAAGAAAGATCAATTACTTTAGTTTTAGTTGGGCATGTAACAAAGGATGGATCTATCGCTGGACCAAGACTCTTAGAGCATCTAGTTGATGTAGTTTTAAATTTTGAAGGCGAAAGACATTCCAGGCTCAGATTAATTAGAGCCATTAAGAATCGATTTGGAGCTTCAGATGAGGTTGGCTGTTTTGATTTAAATGATTCTGGAATTGTTGGACTTGCTGACCCAACTGGATTGTTTACATCTCGCCACACCGATCCAGTTCCTGGAACCTGCGTAACTGTAACTCTTGAGGGAAGACGAGCATTACTAGCTGAGATTCAATCTCTAGTAAGCGTTGCAAATCCTGATGGTAGGGATTGGGGAAATGCTAGACGAGTAACTAGCGGACTTGATAACTCTAGAACTGCAATGACACTTGCAGTTTTAGAGTTAAGAGCAGGTATAAAGATTTCTGGTCGAGATGTTTATGTAGCAACTGTTGGTGGAATGAGAATTAGTGAACCTTCCGCAGATCTTGCAGTTGCACTTTCGGTTGCATCTGCCGCAAAAGGATTAGCCTTACCAGCAGATTTAGTTGCCATTGGCGAGGTTGGATTAGCAGGTGAAATTAGAAAGGTAACTGGAATTACTCAACGAGTACAAGAAGCAGCCCGCCTTGGTTTTAAGAGGGCAATTGTTCCAGTTGGTAGCGATTTAAAAATTGCTGGAATTGAAATTTTAGAAGCAGCCAGAGTAGAACAAGCAATAAGTAAGGTAAAAATTAATTAGTTGCTTCTGCTAAATCACCAGGTGTATCTGGCATTGCAGATTTTGCGGTTCCTTTAAAGGTAAAAGTAGCCGCATCAGTATCATCTGAAACATCCACTAAAATAATTTCTCCAGCTTTTAAATCGCCAAATAACATTTTTTCAGATAAGACATCCTCTAATTCACGTTGAATTGCTCTGCGAAGTGGGCGGGCACCTAACACAGGGTCATAGCCACGTTTGGCCATTAATGCCTTTGCCGCTGGAGTTAATTCAATACCCATATCTTTATTGCGCAGGCGTTCATCTAGTTGGGCAACCATTAGATCAACAATTTGGACAATCTCTTTTTCAGTTAACTGGTGGAATACCACAATGTCATCAATACGGTTTAAGAACTCAGGACGGAAGTGAGTTTTTAGTTCATCTCCAACCTTAGCCTTCATGCGCTCGTAACTTCCTTGTGCATCTGCCACATTGGCAAATCCAAGTGACAATGATTTAGAGATATCACGAGTTCCTAGGTTTGTAGTCATGATGATGATTGTGTTTTTAAAGTCAACTACTCGGCCTTGGGAATCAGTTAAACGTCCATCCTCTAATACCTGAAGCAATGAGTTGAAAATATCTGGGTGAGCTTTTTCAATCTCATCAAATAACACTACAGAGAATGGGCGACGACGAACTTTTTCGGTTAATTGACCGCCATCGTCGTAACCAACATAGCCAGGAGGGGCACCAAATAATCTAGAGGCAGTGTGTTTTTCCGAGTACTCAGACATATCCAGTTGGATTAATGCATCAGCATCTCCAAATAAGAATTGTGCAAGAGTTCTAGATAATTCAGTTTTACCAACTCCAGAAGGTCCGGCAAAAATAAATGATCCACCAGGACGCTTTGGATCTTTAAGTCCAGCGCGAGTTCTGCGGATAGCTTGAGACAAAGCCTTGATCGCTTGATCTTGGCCAATTACGCGACGGTGTAACTCCTCTTCCATTCGAAGTAGGCGGGCAGTTTCAGCCTCAGTTAACTTAAATACTGGAATGCCAGTTGCAGTTGAAAGTACTTCAGCAATTAATTCCTCATCTACTTCAGCAACAACATCAAGATCGCCGGCTTTCCAATTCTTCTCGCGCTCAGCTTTTTCAGTAATCAAACTCTTTTCTTTATCACGAAGTGAAGCTGCTTTTTCAAAATCTTGGCCATCAATTGCTGACTCTTTTTCTTTGCGTGCTGCAGCAATTTTGTCATCATATTCACGAATTTCAGGAGGAACTGTCATTCTTCTAATCCGAAGACGTGATCCCGCCTCATCAATTAAATCGATTGCTTTATCTGGTAGGTGGCGATCTGAGACATAACGATCTGCCAAAGTAGCAGCTGAGACTAAGGCACCATCTGAAATTGAAACTTTGTGATGGCTCTCATAACGATCGCGTAATCCTTTGAGAATTTCAATTGTGTGCGCAACTGTTGGCTCTGAGACCTGAATTGGTTGGAAACGACGCTCAAGGGCTGCATCTTTTTCTAGATGTTTACGATACTCATCAAGAGTTGTGGCGCCAATAGTCTGTAATTCACCCCGAGCAAGCATTGGTTTCAAAATAGATGCCGCATCAATAGCACCTTCGGCAGCACCTGCTCCTACTAAGGTATGAATTTCATCAATAAACAAAATAATGTCGCCGCGGGTTCTAATCTCTTTTAATACTTTCTTTAATCGCTCTTCAAAATCTCCACGGTAGCGAGAGCCAGCGACTAAGGCCCCAAGATCTAGTGAGTAAAGCTGCTTATCCTTAAGTGTCTCTGGGATATCACCTTTAACAATTGCTTGCGCTAAACCTTCAACAACTGCAGTCTTTCCTACACCTGGTTCTCCAATTAAAACTGGATTGTTCTTAGTTCTCCGAGACAATATTTGCATTACTCGTTCAATTTCTTTTTCGCGACCAATTACCGGGTCAAGTTTTCCTTCGCGTGCTGCTTGAGTTAAGTTTCTACCAAATTGATCTAGAACTAAAGATGTAGATGGTTGACCTTCTGCTGGTCCACCAGCTGCAACAGCCTCTTTCCCTTGATAACCAGATAATAATTGAATGACTTGTTGGCGTACTCTAGATAAATCTGCTCCAAGTTTTACCAAAACCTGAGCTGCAACACCTTCGCCTTCTCGAATTAAACCTAAAAGAATATGTTCAGTGCCAATGTAATTATGTCCTAATTGCAATGCCTCACGAAGTGATAACTCCAAAACTTTCTTAGCTCTAGGTGTAAATGGAATATGACCAGATGGTGCTTGTTGTCCTTGACCAATAATCTCTTCAACCTGGGAGCGAACCGCTTCTAATGAAATACCAAGTGATTCCAAACCTTTAGCAGCTACGCCTTCACCTTCATGAATCAAACCTAAAAGAATATGTTCGGTGCCAATGTAATTATGGTTGAGCATGCGTGCTTCTTCTTGCGCTAAAACCACAACGCGTCGAGCACGATCGGTAAACCGCTCAAACATTGATAACACCTTTCTTTCTATGAAATAGCCTAATGGCTAGGTGGGACCTTACGCACATTGATTTGGCTGTGAATAACTCACCTATGAGTATTGGGCTACTTACGGCTATATAACCATACAACCAGGGGGTTTATGCCCAAAATTTAGAGAATTTTAAGCATTCTGGTATTTCCCAGTGTGTTGGGTTTAACACTTTCAAGCTCTAAAAACTCAGCAATTCCATCGTCATAGGATCGCAATAGTTGCGCATAAACATCTGGTTCTACTGGCGTTCCCTGTATTTCATTAAAGCCATGGGAGCCAAAAAATTTAGTTTCAAATGTTAAACAAAAAATACGCTTCACACCTACTACCTTTGCTCGATTGATTATATTCTCTAAAATTAAATGTCCTATTCCTTTTCCATGAAAATCTTTTTTAACAGCTACAGTTCTAACCTCAGCCAAATCTTCCCAAAGTACATGCAGCGCGCCACAACCAACTACCTCACCATCAACCTCGGCAACTGAAAACTCTTGGACTGTTTCATAAAGTGTTACCGTCTCCTTAGCAAGCAATCTTCGCTCTTCAATATAGTGAGAGACTATTTCCCTAATTTTTTTTATGTCAGATGTTTTTGCTGGTCGAATTACAACTGCCACTATTCATCTCCTGATGTTGGCTTAACTAATGGAAACAAAATAGTCTCTCTAATACCAAGTCCAGTTAATGCCATTAATAATCTATCAACTCCCATACCCATTCCACCCATAGGTGGCATTCCATACTCCATAGCTTTTAAGAAATCCTCATCCAATCCCATTGCCTCTAAATCTCCACTTGCACCAAGTTTAGATTGCTCAACTAACCGCTCGCGCTGAATTACCGGATCAATCAACTCTGAGTAACCAGTTGCTAACTCAAAGCCTTCAACATATAAATCCCATTTTTCAGCTACTCCTACAATCTCGCGATGAGCACGAACTAAAGGAGAGGTGTCAATTGGAAAACCTTTAACAAATGTAGGTTTAGTTAATTTATCTTTAGCTACATGTTCAAAAATTTCTTCAGCAAGCTTTCCAGTAATCCACTTAGGATCTATTTTAATTCCAAGTTTATGAGCAATTTTCTTAAGCTCGTCATAGGTAGTTAACGCACTTACTTTTTCTCCAACGCCATCAGAGATTGCATCATAAAGTGAAATTTCATTCCACTTTCCACCTAAATCAACCTCTCTACCATCAAAATGTTTTACGACATATGAACCAAAAACTGCTTTGGCGGCATCCTGAATTAAAGTTTGAGTTAATTCAGCCATAGTATTCCAGTCACCAAATGCCTCATAAGTTTCAATCATTGCAAATTCAGGTGAATGTGAGGAGTCAGCACCTTCATTACGAAAATTCCTATTTATTTCATAAACTTTTTCTAGTCCGCCTACTACACACCTTTTCAGATAAAGTTCAGGTGCAATTCTTAAAAACAAATCCATTTCATAGGCATTACTAAAAGTCTTAAATGGTCTTGCAGCTGCTCCACCATGCATTACTTGAAGCATTGGTGTTTCAACCTCTAAAAAATCTCTCTTGCTAAAAGTGTTTCGAAGTGAGGCCATAACAGCTGGACGTAATCGGGCATTACTGCGAGCTTCCGGGCGAACAATTAAATCTACATAGCGCATACGCACTCGACTTTCCTCTGAAAGTGGCTTGTGTTCTACCGGTAGTGGCCTTAGAGATTTCGCCGCTAATAAAAAGGAGTTAGCCAATATAGATAACTCACCTCGCTTTGAGGTGATTACCTCTCCAGTAACGGAAACTATGTCGCCTAAGTCAATCTCTGATTTCCAAATTTCAAGCTGCTCGTCACCGATTTTATCCAGAGAAAACATTGCCTGTAATTCAGTGCCATCTCCTTCTCGTAAATTAGCAAAACATAACTTTCCAGTATCTCGTTTAAAGATTACCCTGCCAGTTACTGATTCAATAACTCCGGTTGATACATCTATGGGTAAATCTTTATGTTTATTTCTAATCTCCAATAGTGATGTGGTTCTAGGGACAGAAACTGGATATGGCTGTGCTCCACGATTTAAAATCGCAGCACGTTTTTCTCTTCTAATTCTCAGTTGCTCAGGTAGATCATCCTCATCAGCCATAATGAGTTAAATCCTATCGCTGCTAGGTGAGGTTATGAATTAATTACGCTCATGTACTAAGCGCAATCCGATTAAGGTTAGATCTGGTTCATGAAACTCAATAGTTTCACTAATACCCAGTACTAGTGGCGCAAGCCCCCCGGTAGCTATCACACAAACCTCTCCAGAGTCAGGATATAAATCTTCCAACTCATCAATTATTCGATTTACTAAACCATCTACCTGTCCGGCAAATCCATATATTGTTCCTGACTGCAATGCCTCTACTGTATTTTTCCCAATTACAGATTTAGGTTTTATCAACTCAACCTTCCGAAGTTGCGCAGCTCTAGCAGCCAACGCTTCAACAGAAATCTCAATTCCAGGTGCAAGAGCGCCACCTAAAAACTCGCCTTTTGGCGAAACTACATCTAAGTTAGTTGATGTACCAAAGTCGACCACAATTGCTGGCCCATTTTTCCCATACAAGGTTGAGGCAGCTAGGGTATTTACGATTCTATCTGCGCCTATCTCTTTTGGATTATCTACAAGGAGTGGCACGCCAGTTTTTACACCTGGTTCAATTATCACACTTTTAATATCTGAATAGTGGTCATTAACTAATTTACGAATCTCTCTTAATACCGCCGGTACCGTAGAGCAGATTGCTATACCGCTAATTTCAAAACCTTCAACTAGAGCGCTATATTGCAACCATAATTCATCAGCAGTATCTCTTGGATCAGTTTTAACTCGCCAGGAATGTTCTAATACTTCACCACTAAATACTCCTAAAACAGTATTTGTGTTTCCAACATCTATTGTAAGAAGCATTATTTTTCCTTTCTAAAATCAAGTCCAACATCAAGAATTTGGGCTGAATGTGTAAGTGCACCGACTGCTAAGTAATCAACACCTGTATTTGCATACGCTTTTGCATTCTCTAAAGTTAAACCTCCAGAGGCTTCTAATTTAACTGCCCCGCTAGCAATACCGACTGCTTTAGTGCACTGATCAATACTCATATTATCCAGCATAATCAAATCTGGTTTAAGTAAAATAGCTTCCGATAACTGCTCAAGAGTATCGACTTCAATTTCAACTTTTTTGTCAGGAAATTTTTGCTTGATCAAAGTAAATGCACTTGTAATACCGCCAGCTGCGACAATGTGGTTATCTTTAATCAATACCGACTCTGACAAGGAATGGCGATGATTTAGTCCACCACCCATTCTGACTGCAAACTTCTCTAATTGCCTAAGGCCTGGCGTTGTTTTTCTTGTGTCTCTAACCTTACATTTTGTACCTGAAATCTCTTTTACCCATCTATTGGTAGTAGTAGAGATACCGCTTAGGTGCGATAGGAAATTAATTGCAGTTCTTTCTGCTAGTAATAACTTTCGGGTATTTGCCTGAACTTTAATTAAAACTTTACCACTTGATACATTTGCGCCTTCATCCACAAGAACCTCATAGTGATTAATTCCGCAGTACTCAAGAACTGCGGCTGCAACATGTAAGCCACTTATTACTCCTTCACCTCTACAGATAAAATCTGCCGTTGATACTTGTGTATCTAAAATTGTGGCAACGGAAGTAATATCTTCACCACCAGCTAGATCCTCACTTATTGCCTCTTTTACCTGCTGGAAAATGTGATTTGGTGATAAGCCAATAGCTTTTAAATTATCTCTTAGTTGGTTCATTGAATCGGCTCCAAATCAGATTTCCAATTACCGGACTCATCGATCTCAGTTGTAATTCTACTGAGCCAAGAATCAGAGCTTTGGGGGTAATCACTACGCCAATGCGAGCCGCGGGATTCTTTTCTAATTAGTGCAGATTGAACGATGGCAGTAGCTAGTAAATGTAAATTGGATGCCTCCCAAGATTCGATTTGTGGTTCTGTGCTAGTTAATTTTGAAAGCTCATTTAATGTTTGTAGCGTTTTTCGTAGTGAGGATTCAGATCTCATTACTCCGGCTCCTTCACTCATTGAAATTTGAAGTGGTAAAACTATTTTTGGATCAAGTAAAGTTGTCTTGCTTTCATAAACTGGTTCCTCTTGCGCAGGTAATTGCTTAGCTAAAGCTGCAGCGATTCGCGTTCCAAATACTAAGCCCTCTAAAAGTGAGTTAGATGCAAGTCGATTTGCGCCATGTGCACCAGTACAAGCTGATTCGCCACAGATGTAAAGCCCGGCAACAGATGACTGACCATTCAAATCTACCTTAACTCCGCCAGATGCGTAATGTGATGCTGGTGCCACTGGAATCTTTTCCTTAAGCGGATCTATTCCATTAGCCTTACATGAGGCATAAATAGTTGGAAATCTACTTTGAAAATCTTTGACTCTAGTTGCATCGAGCCAAACAAAGGGTTGACCACTTTGTTGCATTTGATTAAATATTTCTTTAGAAACTACATCTCTTGGTGCAAGATCTGCTTGAGGATGCTTTCCCACCATAAATTGTTCATTTTTGTGATTTAGTAAAATTGCACCCTCACCTCTGACGGCTTCGCTAATTAATGGTTGTTGTCCACGATTGGCTAAATCTCGCCATAAAACTGTTGGATGAAATTGTATAAACTCAACATCGGCCACCTTTGCTCCAGCTCTAAGTGCTAAAGCCACACCATCTCCGGTTGAAACAGCGGGGTTTGTTGTTTGTGAATAAACTTGTCCTAAGCCGCCGGTAGCAACGACAACTGCTCGCGCCAGAGCACTTCCCACACCATCTCTACTTCCAGCACCAATAACATGAAGAAGTACACCGCATACTCGACCTGTTTTACTTTTCAAAGCATCAATTGCAAGTGCGTGCTCAATTATTTCAATTCCCTTGTCGCTTTTAACTGCGGTAAGTAAGGCTCGAGATACCTCAGCCCCAGTTGCATCACCACCAGCATGAAGTATTCGATCTCGCAAGTGTCCACCCTCGCGAGTTAATGCAATTTCACCCGTTTCAGATTTATCAAAAACAGCTCCTTGGGCAATCAATTTTCGTACAGCCTCTGGACCTTCCGAAACTAAAACATCTACTGCCTTGCTGTCACATAAGCCAGCACCTGCAATTAAAGTATCTTTCTTATGTTGATCTGGTGTATCTCCCGGTCCAAGTGCCGCCGCAATTCCACCTTGTGCCCATTTAGTTGAGCCTTCATCAATTCTTGCCTTAGTAACTAGCAATACCGACAAGCCATGAGACCTAAGATTTAATGCAGTAGTTAACCCTGCAACTCCTGAACCAATTACAACAACATCGGCTGAGGTACTCCAGCCAGGCTTTCCTGTTAGTAACCTCATGATTGTGCTCGCACGGCCATATTATCGATTAATCTGACCTGGTTAATCCAGCCAGCAATAATTGCACGCTTATTTTGAGTAGTTTTATCAGCCTTAAGAAAAGTATCCGCATCAATAATCTCTAAATAATCTAATTTAAAATTTGGTTCAGTGCTCAAAATTTTATTCATTTCATCAATAGTTGATTTTTGTAATGCCCTATAAATTACTTGTGCAGATTTTTTTTGATTGTCATCTAAAAAAATATTTCTAGATGATAAGGCAAGTCCGTTCGCATCGCGAACTGTGGGCGCAGAAATAATATTTACAGGTAAATTTAACTCTTTAACCATCTTTCTAATCAAGAATAGCTGTTGATAATCTTTCTCACCAAAGATTGCTGAGTTTGGAGAAGTTAGTTCAAATAATCTTTTTACAACCGTCAGTACCCCATTAAAATGTTTCGGCCTGGATTTACCCTCGTATAAATCTCCAATTTCTCCAGCCAAAACCTCGCTAACAACTCCGGGATAAACCACACTTTCACTCGGAGTGAATACACCATCGGCGCCAGCATTTTCAGCGGTTTTAATATCACGCTCTAGTGATTTCGGATAATTACCTAAATCTTCTTTACTTTCAAACTGTAACGGGTTAACAAAGATACTCACTAAAACTTTTTTACCATTTAATTTGGCAATTTTTATTAGTGATTCATGCCCAGCATGAAGAGCTCCCATAGTAGGAACTAATACATCATATTTGTGGCGCCACAAATCCTGATCTGAATAATGTATCTCAATCATTGCTCCAGTCCTTTCCGGGTACCGGGCTAGTGAAAAAGTTTAACGCTTTCTACTTAAAGATGCCAATGTTTTTAATTTCACCAATTCCAGGAATTACTGCCTCTGGATCAATAGATAACCATGGTTTAATCACAAATTCTCTTGAACTTGCCAGAGGATGTGGAAGTTTCAATTTTTGAGTATCACTCACATTCTCACCATAAACTATTAGGTCTAGATCAATAATTCTTGGACCCCACTTAACTTCTCTTACTCTTCCCATTTGATTCTCTATCTCAAGAAGCTGATCTAATAATTCTTCTGGCTGTAAATTGGATTCGCCAATCGCTATCGCATTCAAATAATCAGGTTGAACTGGGCCTCCGACAGCTTTACTTTCCATATACTTTGAAACAATTAGACCCACTAATAATTCTTCGAGCTTTGTAACTGCAATATCTAGATTAAGTTTCCTATTTTCTAAATTTGATCCAAGTGCTATAACTGCCTTCATCTTTTAATCTCTACTTGCACAACAATATCTTTGAAATTGAAGGCGATAGGGGCTTTAGGTTTATGAACTCTTACTACTATATTTGAAACCTTTTTATACTTTCGCAAAATATCTTTGCCAATATTTTCTGCTAGAGATTCAATCAATAAAACTGGTTTTCCCGTAATATGACCATTAATTATTTCAACAACCTCTGCATAGTTTACTGTTTTACTTAAATCATCATTTAACTTCTTCAAATTCATGGCAAGCTCTACATCTACTACAAATTTTTGACCTCTACTTCGTTCCCTCTCTAAAACTCCATGGAAACCTTTCGCTGACACACCATTAACAAAAATTTTGTCGTTCATTTTCTTAACCTCTCAATTACCGCAATGGCATCCTTATGAGGCTTTACAGTATGGGTTCTAACTGCCCAAACTTTTTGTCTAGCAAGTTCAGTAGTTAATGCAATAGTTGCAAACTCTCTATCACTAGGATTCTGATTATTAATTAATTCTCCTAAAAATCTTTTTCTAGAAGCTCCAATTAATAATGGATAGCCAAGCATTTGCAATCTTTCTATACTTTTAAGTAACTGCCAATTATGTGCACTGTCTTTCGCAAAACCAATTCCTGGATCTAAAATAATTTGCTCAGCATTTACTCCCAGATTAATTAAATCAGAAACTCTATTATCTAGCTCTTCTTTAACATCTTTTACTACATCCTCATATATTGCATTTTCTTGCATCTGTTTGGAGTGACCTCGCCAATGCATAACCACATACTGAATACTTGGATTTGCAGAAATAACACTTGCCATTTTTTCATCTGCTAAGCCACCACTTACATCATTTATATATTTAGCACCGGCTGCAATTGCTTCTTTTGCAACCTGTGATCGCATTGTGTCGACACTAATTACAGCACCATCTTTAACTAACTCAACTACTACCGGAATTACTCTGCTGAGCTCTTCATCCTCGCTAACCCGCTCAGCTCCTGGCCTAGTTGATTCTCCGCCGATATCAATAATGTCCGCACCCTCAGTAAATAGCCTTCGGCCTTGATTTACTGCATCTTGTTTAGAAAAGTATTTTCCGCCATCTGCAAAAGAATCTGGGGTGATATTCAAAATACCCATAACTAAAGTTTGATTCATTTTTACCTGGTTTGATTTATTAGAGATATTGCTTCAGCTCTTGTCGTTGGATTTAAAAGTTGTCCACGAACTGCACTGGTAGTTGTTCTTGCTTGTGATTTTCTAACACCTCTCATTGACATACACAGATGCTCACAATCGATAATCACTATAACTCCGCCTGGTTGCAATATTTCAACTAGCGCATCTGCGATTTGCGAGGTTAATCTCTCTTGAACCTGTGGGCGGCGAGCATACAAATCAACCAAACGAGCAAGTTTTGAAATTCCAGTTATTCGTCCACTTTCACCTGGAATGTAACCAATGTGTGCCACCCCATGAAATGGAGTTAAATGATGTTCACAATGCGAAAAGACCTCTATCTCGCGAACAATTACTAACTCTTTATGACCAATATCAAAAGTCGTAGTCAAAACATCTTCAGGTTTTTGCCATAATCCAGCAAAATTTTCAGCTAAGGCTTTAGCAAATCTTTTTGGCGTATCTTTTAAACCATCTCTATTTGGATCCTCACCAAGTGCAATTAATAACTCAGTTACCGCCTGTTCAGCACGCTTTTGGTCGAACTCGCCTTTGGCACCACCATCATTTGGCCCCATTGATACCGAGTTGACCTCACTCATTTACATCCTTTTCACTCTTTTTTGAAGCTGTTTTCTTAACCGGCTTATCATCTTCTACAGTTTTTACTTTAGCTGAACGAAGTGGAACTGGCGGTTGATTAGAGGGGACCCTGCTTTGTGATCCAGTCCAAGCAGCCCTAGGTTTTACTTTCTTAACCTTCTTGAATACCACTTCAATTTCTTCTTTGTTTAAAGTTTCTTTTTCTAATAGCAACTCAACAAGTGAATCCAATATCTCTCTATTAGTAACCAAAATATCAAATGCTTCTTGATGGGCATTTTCAATAAGTTCTCGTATTTCACTATCGACTATTGCTGCAACATTTTCAGAGTAATCCCTCTGGTGTCCATAATCTCTACCTAAAAACGGTTGAGAATCTGAAATCCCTAATTTAATTGCACCTAGTTTTTGAGTCATTCCATATTGTGTAACCATAGCTCGGGCAAGGTTTGTAGCCTTTTCGATATCGTTTGATGCACCAGTTGTTGGATCATGGAAAATTAACTCTTCAGCTGCCCTTCCACCCATCGTGTAAGCGAGCTGATCTAACATTTGATTCCTAGTAACTGCATATCTATCTTCATCCGGTAACACCATTGTGTAACCAAGCGCCCTACCTCTTGGCATAATTGTTACTTTATGCACTGGGTCAGTATGTGGAAGCGCATGCGCAACTAATGCATGCCCACCTTCATGATATGCAGTAATTCTTCGCTCTTCTTCGGTCATTAATCTTGAAACTTTTTGTGGTCCAGCCATTACACGATCAATTGCTTCATCAATATCGGAATTCTTAATTGTTTTGCGCTCTTCGCGTGCAGCTAGTAATGCTGCTTCATTTAAGACATTTGCTAAATCAGCACCGGTGAAACCTGGAGTCCGCTTGGCATAATTATTTAAATCAACATCCTTAGTAACCATTTTACCTTTTGCATGCACAGCAAGAATCGCTGCTCTTCCCTTTAAATCAGGTCGGTCAACAGTTATTTGTCGATCAAATCTACCTGGTCTTAAAAGTGCAGGATCCAAAACATCTGGCCGATTAGTAGCAGCAATTAAAATAACCTGACCATTTGCATCAAAACCATCCATCTCAACTAAAAGTTGGTTAAGGGTTTGTTCGCGCTCATCATTACCACCACCAAGTCCAGCTCCACGCTGGCGGCCAACTGCATCAATTTCATCGATAAAAACAATCGCAGGTGAATTTTGTTTTGCTTGGGCGAATAAATCACGCACTCTTGATGCGCCAACTCCAACAAACATCTCAACAAATTCAGATCCGGATATTGAATAAAATGGAACTTTAGCTTCCCCAGCAACAGCTCGCGCTAATAAGGTCTTACCTGTTCCTGGAGGACCATACAGCAATACACCTTTTGGAATTTTTGCACCGATTGCTTTGTACTTATCCGGACTAGCAAGAAAATCTTTAATCTCCTTTAGCTCAGCTACAGCTTCATCGGCACCTGCAACATCGGCAAATGTATTTGATGGAATCTCTTTATTATGTAATTTGGCACGTGATTTTCCAAATGAA
>RHBS01000051.1 GCA_010030895.1 Actinomycetota bacterium
CCGGAGTTCCAGTTACTGAAGTTATAGTTGGTGATGGTTCAGGTCAGGTTTCAATTCGTAAATTACAAAAACATTTAAAGAAACTACCAAAGAAGTTAAGCACGGTTCAGCTTCGAGAGGTTAGAGCTAGATTAAAATCTGTTGGTGGCTTAAATATTCCAATGCCAAAAGGACCAATGCCAACAAATGTCAGAATGCCTAGAAGGTAGATTTAATACAGCTCCCGAACAGTTTGAGTTTGAGTAAGAAAATCATGTAATGAGCGTCCATCTTTGGTAAAAACGGCGGGGATTACCAAGCAGATTAGAAGAGTTCTAAGGGCAATTCTTCTCGCCGGAACTCGTAGCTGCTCTGGGTAACTTACAACCTTTACCGCCATTATTCGCTGTCCAGCCGAGGCCTGAAATAAAATGGTTAGGAGTGTTACCTCTAAATAAAAAATGATCAAAGTATTGAAATCTGTTTTAATTGATAGGTAGGGTCCGAGCAAGCCGGCAATCAATCGTGACATGGTCCAATCAATAATTAAAGCTATAACCCGCCTACCTAGGGAGGCCTCCGGCAGTAATTGCGGTATTCCTTGCCAACTCACGCACCCACCCTATCGGTCAGGTTGGTTTGGAAACATAGATGTAACACGGGCTTTACTACTTTTTCATGATTTTCTACTAAGTTTTACCCATCTGAAGCGGAGCAATGAAGCCCTACTTTCAGCAATAAATAATAGGAGAAAAGATGTTTAAA
Organism: Actinomycetota bacterium; assembly: GCA_010030895.1. Taxonomy (GTDB): domain Bacteria; phylum Actinomycetota; class Actinomycetes; order Nanopelagicales; family Nanopelagicaceae; genus Nanopelagicus. Next base: position 745 of record RHBS01000051.1, read on the forward strand.
AATTCATCTGAGATCTTCGATTACATCAAGAAAAATGATGTTAAGTTGATCGATGTTAGATTTATTGATCTTCCTGGTATTCAGCATCACTTCAATGTACCAGTTGAGTCATTTGATGAGAGCGTATTTAAAGATGGATTGATGTTTGATGGTTCTTCAATTAGAGGTTTCCAATCAATTCATGAATCAGATATGAAACTTCTTCCAGTTCCATCATCTGCATATTTGGACCCATTCCGTAAAGAGAAGACATTGATAATTCTTTTCTCAGTCCATAATCCAGGTGACAATAGCGCCTACTCTCGTGATCCACGCGGAATAGTTAATAAAGCAGTTGAGTTCATGCGTAGTACAGGCATTGCAGATACTGCATTTTTTGCACCAGAGGCAGAGTTTTATGTCTTTGATCGAATTAGATTTTTAACTGGAATGAACCAAGCATTCCATCACATTGAATCTTATGAAGGAGCTTGGAATACCGGAATCGAAGAAGATGCCGATGGCACTCCAAATCGTGGATACCGAACCAGAATCAAAGGTGGGTACTTCCCAGTTTCTCCAACTGATCAATTTGCTGATCTTCGTGATGAAATGGTTATGAACCTTGGCAAAGTTGGGTTAGCTGTGGAGCGAGCTCATCATGAGGTAGGAACTGCCGGACAGATGGAGATTAATTATCGCTTCAGTGACATTTTAACTGCAGGTGATGAATTAATGAAGTTTAAATACATTATTAAAAACACTGCATGGGCTGCTGGCAAGACTGCAACATTTATGCCTAAGCCATTGTTTGGTGATAATGGTTCCGGAATGCATGTTCATCAATCACTTTGGAAAGATGGAAAACCATTGTTCTGGGGAGATGGCTATGGCGATCTATCTGATATTGCACGTTGGTATATCGGTGGCTTGCTAAAGCATGCGCCATCGCTGTTGGCATTTACCAACCCAACAGTTAACTCATATAAGCGTTTAGTTCCAGGATATGAAGCACCGGTCAATCTGGTCTACTCAGCTAGAAACCGCTCAGCCTGTATTCGAATTCCTATTACTGGATCCAATCCAAAGGCGAAGCGAATTGAATTCCGTTGCCCAGATCCATCTTCAAATCCTTATCTGGCATTTGCCGCCATGTTGATGGCTGGTATTGATGGAATTCAAAACAAGATTGAACCACCTAAACCAGTAGATAAAGATCTATATGAATTAGAGGGAGCTGAGGCAGCAGCGATACCACAGGTTCCAGGTTCCTTGGATGCAGTGCTTGATAATCTTGAAAAAGATAATGAGTTCTTGACTCGAGGTGGAGTATTCACTAAGGATCTTATTGATACTTGGATTGAGTTCAAACGCAAGCAAGAGGTCGATTACGTAAGATTACGTCCACATCCAGCAGAGTTTGAGTTGTACTACGACTTATAATTTTCTGTAGAAGAGGCCCTGGAATCAAACTGGGGCCTTTTCTTATTTAATCTTTAAGACGACGCCGATACGAGTAAATTGCAAAAAATATTCCAGATGCTATAAATGCTGCAGAGGCAATGTAGATACTTATTGGATATTGGTTTTTGACTTTCTCCTCCGTTAAATCGATCGGTGGTTGATCTTTACCAAAGGTAAATGTGAATTCACCCTCAACTGGATGACCATCTGCCGAAATAACTCGGTAAAATACCAATACCGGTCCTAAAACTGTATTTGGCGAGAGTGAAACAGTCACTAAGTTTGAGGATATCGCCTCATCGTTGTTGCTAACTTGATCGCCTATAGAGTTGTTTACGACAATAAAGTTTGTTTTACTCTCACCGATATTCAAAAGTGGCTCATCAAACTCAAGGTTAATTTGAGTAGGCCAACTTTCAATCACTGCACCAGCTTTTGGGTCACTGCCGATTAAATTAGTGTGTGCGATGGCTGAAATTGGATTAATCAGGGAAATTAATACTCCAACCACAATTGACAGATAGATTTTTTTGCTGGAAATCTGCATAGGAGCAGGCTATCAAGAGTTTTTCATAAGTATTTGCAGATGCAAATGGTTTGCATTAATCTACTCATATGAGTTCAAAAACCTCGCTAAGAGAGCATCTTCGATTTACCCGCGAGGAGATTCCTGCGCTTTTAGGGGTTGCCTTTGTGGTGATCTTTTTGCATGTTGCAGGTTGGGGTTTATTCATACACTTCAATTCAAATCCAGCTTATAGCTCTTTAACCGACTCATCTGGAGCCTTAGTTTATGCCGGAGCTGGTGCGCTTGCTTACTCTTTTGGTTTAAGACATGCATTTGATGCCGACCATATTGCTGCCATTGATGACACCACACGTTTAATGCTTGCTAAAGGTAAAAGCCCTTTAGCACTTGGGTTGTTTTTCTCTCTTGGGCACTCAACCATAGTTTTGGCATTATCAATTGGCGTCGCATTTGCTGCAAAACAGGCTGTTAAATTTCAAAAAGATTTTGCTGAAACCGGAGGCATTATTGGTGCCTCGGTCTCAACATTATTTCTTTATTTAGTAGGAATACTTAATTTAGTCATCTTAGTTGGAATTATAAAAGTTTGGCGACAAGCTAAAACTGGTAAGTTTTCACATGAGCATTTAACACAACTTTTGAATGAGCGCGGATTAATGCGAAGGATTTTTCGAGGCGCATTTAAAAATGGATTTGATCACTCTTGGCAATTGTATCCAGTAGGAGTTTTGTTTGGGCTGGGGTTTGATACGGCAACTGAGGTTGCATTACTTGCTCTTTCTGCAACGGCAGCTGTTGGGACAGTTGGCGGAACTTTACCTCCACTTGCGATTATTGCCTTGCCCCTAATTTTTGCTGCTGGAATGTCACTTATGGACTCACTTGATGGCATATTTATGACTAAGGCATACTCTTGGGCTTTTACTTCACCGCTAAGAAAAATTTACTACAACATAACCACTACTGGGTTATCCATATTTGTGGCGTTTGTAATTGGTACTATTCAATTAATTGGAGTTTTAGCTGATAAAACAAGTATTGATAATTACCAGCCTTTTACCATGATAGCCGCCATCGATCTTAATAAGGTTGGCTACTTTATTGTGGCTTCATTTGTGGGAGCCTGGCTGTTATCAGTTTTAGTTTGGAGGTTAGGTCGTTACGAGGCGAGATATTCCTCAGGGATTGCTGAGACCGAGCATGAGCATACTGAATTTAAAATTTAATCAATATATAGATCGTTAATAAACTCTTTATTCCCAGGAACCACTGCATACTTATCTAGATCTGTTATCCCTTCACTGGCTAAAACTTCATCATCAATAAAGAAGTTTCCAGTGCACTCCTTACCGGAGCGATTAAAAATAATATAAGCAGAGTCAGAAATAATCTCTGGGGTACGACAAAAATTCACATCAACTCCAGGAATCATCGCTAGAGCGGCGGTATCAATAGCTGTCCTTGGCCAAAGGGCATTTACCCCGATCCCATCCTTCTTAAGTTCATCCGCTAGGCCAAGCACACACATACTCATTCCATACTTTGCCATCGTATAAGCAAGATGGGGTTTGAACCATTTACCTTTCATTGAGAGTGGCGGTGAAAGCATAAGAATATGTGGGTTAAAACCTGCTTGCGCACTCTTCCTTAAATATGGAATTGCGGCTTGAGAGGTTAAAAAGGTACCACGGGTA
>RHBS01000052.1 GCA_010030895.1 Actinomycetota bacterium
TTATTCCTAGGATCAGCACTTGCAGTCTCGTGGATTCCGCAAAATCTAAGTGCAGATATTTCTAAGCGTGCGCAGGATGTAATTGACGGTATCGGGGTTGCGGGTTTACTTGGATTAATTACTACATTTTTATTTATTAATGAAAAAAATCCAAGTCTTTACCAAATTGCATTCCCTCTTGCTGGAATCTTTGGTTGCTTTGTCATAATCTCATTAGTTCACCCAGCCTCAAGATTTGCCCCAATTATTAGTACCGCACCATTTCGTTGGATTGGACAGCGAAGTTATGGAATCTATATTTGGCACTGGGTAATTTTTCAGGTTACTAGACCCTCTGTTGATTTAACTGGTGAAACTTGGGCCCTATACCTAGCAAGAGTATTACTGGCCGTAGCCCTTGCTGATATTTCACTTCGCTGGGTTGAAATTCCATTTAGGCAAGGCGTGGTTCAAAATTGGTTTAGGGGAATTAAATATCGTTCAGCAAAAGTAAGGGTACGACAACAACTTTCGGTATTATTTTCAATAATTTTAGTTTTGGCAGTTACCTCCTCGATTTCAATTCAAGCAATCAATAAAAGTAACCAAGCACTTGCTGATTTAAATAATCAGATAACCGATCAAGATCAAGGGTCGCAAGATCTTGGTAGTACGACAGGACTTTGGGTAACAGGTGACAGTGTAATTTTAGGAATTCGAAGCAAATTAGAGAGTAAGGAGCACATCTCTTTAGTTAATGCCCGAGTAGGCCGACAAGCACCAGAGCTACTCGCGGCGATGAAAGTTGATCAAGCCTCTGTGCCCTCCTCTCCAGTAATCTTTAATTTAGGAAATAACAATGCACTAACAGAGCAAACAGTTATTGATATTTTTGAGATTGTTAAAAATCAACCTCAAATCATTGTTGTAAATACTGCTGTGCCTAGAGCCTGGCGAGAAAAGAACAATTTAATTATTGCCAAAGTCGCAGCTTTATATCCCAAAGTAAAACTAATTGATTGGGATCGGATTTCAAAAGATCGACCAGAGTTATTCGCCCCAGACGGAATTCATCTAAGCCCACTTGGTTCAGATGTCTATGTTGATTTAGTTTTAAAAGATTTAGTAAAACAGAGTATTAGTTAAAAAAATAACCCCCCAATTACTTGGAGGGTTATTTAATCTCTAATTTATGACCAGCTACCAGGCAATCCGTGTACTTTACCGGCAACAACCTGACCATCAGCATAAACTGTTGAGACCTTAACCTGAACCCATCCAGTTTCGTCATTCTTGGTAATTTGTTGCTTAAATTGTGTTGCTGGAACTGTGGCAACTAACTTCCACTCACCAACTCCGTTATCCCGAAGTTCAATGTTATAGCCAGTGATTCCCGCAGAAGCTGCTGGTGCCTTCCAATTTACCATGGCGCCTGTTTCGTTATAGATCGAAACAATTCCAACAGGTGCTTCATAAGCAGCAATTGGCTCACCACTTGGCTCAGTTGTTGGTTGCGTAGATGGCTCAGAGCTCTCTGATGCAGTTGGGGTTGGAGTCACTGTTGTTGAATCAGAAGATGAATTCCGAGAGATAACAGCAATTGCTAAAACTAAAATTCCAATCACTACAGCTATTACAACTGCCTTAGATGATCCACTGCCAGAACTTTTACTTGCAGCGCTAACTCTTGGAGCAGCTGCTGCTGGTCTTGGGGTGGTTGAAATTGAAGATACCGATGATCTTGATGATCCACTTACTGGGACCGCTGGAATTGAGTAACGTGTAGTAGATCTCGCTGAGCGCTTTGCACTTTTCTTAACACTTCGCTTTGCAGAGGATTTTTTCGTACTCTTCTTAACAGCTCGCTTTACGCTCTTTTTAGCGCTGCGCTTAGCTGATGCTTTTTTTACTGCTTTCTTCTTTGCGGCCACTTAAAACTCCTTAAGTTAAAAATGCTAGAAATGTTTACTAGCCTTATTCAGATTGAGAATTTCCCTAGGGAAGGATGAGATAAGGATACAACAGGAAAGATCTAATTTATCCGAGTGAAATTAGAGATGATCGAGCAAAAATGGTGCTATCGCACGTAATGCCATACCGCGATGGCTAACCTCATCTTTCACCCCAGGGGCAAGCTGTGCCAAGGTTTCTTTGAATCCATCAGGGATAAATATTGGGTCATATCCAAAGCCAAAGTTACCAATTGGGGTTTGAGAGATCTGGCCCTTTAGCAGACCAGTCTGCTCTATTTCAGTAAAGCTTCCATCTTTATTTGGCTTATAAAATGCCACTACAGTTTTGAATTGTGCGCCACGGTTACCAACTGGAGTTTCTGCTAATTCCGAGAGTGCCTTACTTATATTTAATAGATCGCGCTGTTTTGGATCACTTCCTTCATACCCTGACCACCTTGCAGAATAAATTCCAGGTGCACCTGATAATGCATCAATGAATAGGCCACTGTCATCGGCAAGTGCAGGTAGTTTTGAATAACTTGATATCTGTTTAGCTTTTAACCAAGCGTTCTGACTTAAGCTATCGCCACTTTCGATCACCTCTGGCATATCTGGGAAATCATTTAATCCCAAAACTTCTATGTCGGATGCATATTTACTCAGTAATCTTTCTAGCTCCTTAATTTTTCCAATATTTTTAGAAGCAAGTACTAATTGTCGCATCTTAAAAAATTTATGAAGTAAGTGCTTTTGTCTGGAGTTTGGCTAACTCAGTGCAACCTTTTACCCCTAGATCTAATAATCTATCAAGTAGTTTTCGATCAAATGGTTTGCCTTCAGCAGTTCCTTGAACTTCAATGAAATTACCATCACCAGTACAAACAATATTCATATCTGTTTGCGCTGAAACATCCTCCTCATAACAAAGATCCAATGTTGGTTCACCATCAATAATGCCGACAGAAACTGCTGCAACAGATTGAGAGAGTGGATTCAAATTTGCTGCAATATGTCCATTGGATTTCGCCCAAGTAATCGCATCATTTAAAGCAACATATGCACCAGTAATAGCAGCAGTTCGAGTACCACCATCTGCCTGCAACACATCACAATCAATCACAATTGTGTTCTCACCCAGTGCCTTCATATCTACAATTCCACGCAATGATCTGCCAACTAATCTAGAAATCTCTTGAGTTCTGCCGCCTAATTTTCCTTTAACACTCTCTCGATCAGATCTAGTGTGAGTAGCTCTGGGCAGCATTGCATACTCACTTGTTACCCATCCCTCACCCTTTCCAACTAACCATCGTGGAACTCCTGGTGTAAAGGTGGCCACACATAAAACTCGAGTTTTCCCAAATTCAACTAACACTGAACCTTCGGCATTATCTAACCAATGACGGGTAAATTTAATTGGCCTTAATTGATCATTTGATCTGCCATCGATTCTGCTAATAATTCTCTCCCTAGTTAGTAATTTTAAAAGCTCTAAATTAAATTTTATTGGTGACTGATACTACCTCTGGGCCTAAGAATCTACGTGCTAATGCCGCGAAATTGGCAGCGTCACCAGTTGCTACAAATCGATGATTTACCTTAACTCCAGCCGGATTTAAAAGATCAGCCTCTACTAGGGTGCGATATAAATCTTTTGCCGTCTCCTCAGCACTTGATACTAAAGTGACATCATTACCCATTACATATGAAATTACACCAGTTAAAAGTGGGTAATGAGTACAGCCCAAAACTAAAGTATCTACATCTTTTTCTTGCATAACTTTTAAGTAATCTTGGGCAACCTTTGTTATTTGCTCCCCCGAAGTTTTACCTTGCTCTACATACTCAACAAATAAGGGGCAGGCCTTAGATGTAATTTGCAGATTAGGAGCTGCTGCAAAGGCATCTAGGTAAGCTTTGGAATCTATTGTTGCCGTTGTTCCAATTACCCCAATTTTTCCACTCCTCGTGGCAGATACGGCTCTTCGAACAGCTGGTTGAATAACCTCGATTACTGGAATTGAGTATCGCTCTCGTGCATCGCGCAACATTGCTGCACTTGCGGTATTGCAGGCAATCACAATTGCCTTAACTCCAGCAGCAACTAAACGATCCATAATCTCTAATGCGAAACTTCTAACCTCTGCTAATGGCCTAGGCCCATATGGCCCGCGCGCAGTATCGCCAATATAAAGAATGGATTCGCCAGGTAATTGATCGATGATCGCCCTTGCCACCGTTAATCCACCGACACCGGAATCAAAGATGCCGATCGCAGCACTCTTATTACTAGCCTGATCACTCGCCATTTGTGTAAGTGTAAATGGCGCTGGCGGATCCGCCATTAACCGCAAAATGTCCGATTTGCCCCCCTTTTATCTTAAAATTCTTAAGAATTAACGGGAATTTGGGGTGGATTACCTTGATGAACTGGCGGGTAACCGCC
>RHBS01000053.1 GCA_010030895.1 Actinomycetota bacterium
TGGTGCCGGAAAATCTACAATGTTAAAAATTCTAGCTGGTGTCCATGTTAATGATGGCGGCACAATTAAATTAGGCGGAAAAGATTTTATTACTGGCTCACCAAAAGCTTCGATCGAACAGGGAATAGCAGTTATCTATCAGGAGCCTTCCTTATTTTTAGATCTATCCCTTGCTGAAAATGTTTTTATTGGACGTCAACCGAAAAAAGGAAAGATTATTGATTGGAAGTATGCCCAATCTGAGGCATCTCGATTATTTAAAGAGTTAGGTGTTGAGTTAGATCCAAAGCGACAAGCACGTGGACTTTCAATTGCAGATCAACAGGTAGTTGAGATTGCAAAAGCACTATCTATGAATGCAAATATTATTTTAATGGATGAACCAACCGCTGCACTTTCTGCCTCAGAGGTAGATCGTCTGATGACGGTTATGAAGTCATTAAAGGCTGCTAATAAGGCGGTTATCTTTGTTAGCCATAGATTAGATGAGGTATTTGCAATCTCAGATTACATAACAGTTATGCGAGATGGTGCCACAGTAAGTGAGGCAGATGTTAAGGATACAAATCTGCAAAAGGTTATTAAGGATATGGTTGGTCGAGAGTTAACTGAAATGTTTCCCAAGACTGAAAATAAGATTGGCTCAGTAGTACTTGAGGTAAATGATTTAACAAATCCAGCCTTCTTTAGAAATATCTCATTTAATGTGAAAAAGGGTGAGATTGTGGCTCTTGCTGGCTTAGTCGGAGCTGGTCGCTCTGAGGTAGCTCGGGCGATATTTGGTGTTGATAGGTATGAATCTGGATCGGTCAAAGTAAATGGTCAAATGCTTCCGGCCGGCTCACCAGTTGAGGCGATGGCGCGAAAGATTGCCTTAGTACCAGAGGATCGTCGTCAGCAAGGTTTATTTATGATCGCAGGGGTTAATCGAAATATTTCGATGGAATCATTTGCCAAGTTAACTGATCGAGGACTTATTAATTTTAAGCGGGAGCGAGAGTTAACCAATACCTGGCGCGAGAAGTTAAGTATTAAATTTAATAATCAAGCAGATCCAGTAGATCGCCTATCAGGAGGTAATCAACAAAAAACTGTTTTGGCAAAGTGGTTAGCTACTGAACCTGATTTACTAATTGTTGATGAACCAACACGTGGTATTGATGTTGCCACCAAAGCTGAGGTTCATAGATTGGTTAATCAAGCAGCAAGTGAGGGTAAAGCGGTCTTGATGATCTCATCTGAATTACCTGAAGTTCTAGGTATGGCAGATCGGATAATTGTGATGCGAGAGGGTCGACAGGTCGCTGAGTTTTCAAGGAAAGAGGCAACTCAAGAAAAAATCATTGCGGCCGCAACTACTGGAAAGAAGAGTGCTTAAATTATGAATCTACTTAATAAGTTAAAGCCATCTAGTCGCGAAGCCAGCCTCGGCATAATCTTGTTAATCGCCATTGGTGTTACCGGATTAATTAACCCAAGATTTTTAACTGGTGATGGCACTAGAGATCTTTTGACCTCAACCTCAGTAGTTGCACTGCTGGCAATTGGAATTACCCCAGTTGTTGTTATGCGACATATTGATCTATCAATCGCATCGACTGTGGGATTAACTGCCTGGTTAATCGCTGATATGTGTGCAAAAAATCCAGATTTCACCTGGGTGCAATGTTTTATCGTTGGACCATTAGTTGGTGCCTTAGTAGGAATTTTAAATGGCCTACTTGTTGCCGGATTAAGGCTTCCATCTTTGGTGGTAACACTTGGAACTTTATATATTGTCCGCGGCTTGGTTTATGTAATCTCAAACTCAGTTGATTACAACGCACAGGAGATGCCACCTAGCTTGATTGAGGATTTAGGCCAAAAAGTATTTTTTGGTTTACTTCCATTCACATTCTTCCTAGTAATTATCTTTATGGTGGTAATTGCATACTTTATGAAGTATGCAAAATCAGGTAGAGATGCATATGCCATTGGTAGCAATCCTCCAGCAGCAGATTTAGTGGGATTAAAGGTATTTCGTAGAACCTTTTTAGCATTTGTATTTTCAGGTGCGATGGCAGGGCTTGCTGCTGTGTTTTATTTAATGCGCTTTGCGCAAGTAGATTCCACCGCCTTTTATGGTCAAGAGTTAGCAGTTGTAGCTGCTTGTGTAATTGGTGGCGTATCAATATTTGGTGGTACTGGAACTGCAGTTGGTGCGGTAATTGGTGCACTCCTAGTACAAACCATTCAAGGTGGCCTTGCTGCTCTTGGTGTTGATGCTTTCTGGAAATCTGCAATTAATGGCTTACTACTTATTATTGCAATCTATGCAGATCGATTGCTGGCGGTGCGAAGTGAGAAACGACTCTTACAACAGCGAATTAGGGAGAGGATCTAATAATGGCAATTTTTCCTAAAGCAATACCAGTTCGCAAGAGTTGGGACACTGCGATATTAGTCTTCTTATTTGCCGTAATTGTGATGGCATCTATTACCACTGAAGGATTTTTAACTGCTCTAAATATCTCCTATATTTTCTCAAATACTAGTGAGATAACAATTATTGCCTTTGCTATGTTATTTATGATTATTCTGGGTGAGATTGATCTTTCAGTTGCATCAATCTTGGCACTTAGTAGCTCAATGCTGGGCTGGAGTTATGCAAAGGGTGCACCAATTTGGGCCGCAATCCTTATTTGCTTAGCAGTTGGAACCTTCTGTGGCTTTGTTAATGGCTTTTTAGTAACCAAATTAGGTTTAGGTTCATTGGCGGTAACCATTGGAACCTTGGCACTTTATCGTGGTATTGCCAATGGTATTTTGGGTGAGAACACAGTTAATGAGTTCCCAGAGTTTTGGACCAGTTTTGGCTTTGACACCTTTGGTACATCATTTATGCCAAAGACCTTGCCGATGATAATTATCTTTGGCATTATTTTTGGACTTCTACTACATCGCACACCATTTGGTAGAAGAACTTTGGCAATTGGACAAAGTCCAGAAGCAGCAAGATTTGCCGGTATCAATGTGGTTCGTCATAAAATGATTGTCTTTACCTTCACCGGCTTTATGTCTGGAGTTGCCGGAATGGTTTACACCTTCCGCTTCTCAACCGCCCAAGCAGATAATGGAGTGGGATTAGAGTTGCTAGTAATTTCAGCGATCTTGCTAGGTGGGGTATCAATCTTCGGCGGAATTGGAACAATTTGGGGAGTAGTAGCTGGTGTATTACTAGCAGGCTCAGTTGAATCTTGGCTAACTCTTCGTGAGATTAATGCCCAATGGCGAACAATTGTGACTGGTATTTTGTTATTGATCTCAGTAGCAGGCCCAGTCCTAGTTGCTAAGAATAAGCAGCGAAGAGAGCGCAAAGCTTTAAAAAATTAAAGTTATGCAACCGCTTTTGCTTGGGGTTGATGTTGGAACCACTGCGACTAAAGCGGTTTTAATTGATTCACAAGCTCATGTAGTTGCACAAGGTAGAGCTGAGTATCCAACTATTTATCTGCAAGCAGGTTGGGTAGAGCAGGATGCTAATCAATGGTGGCTTAGTTTTTGTCAGGCTACTGCGCAAGCAATCTCTCAAGTACCCAACGCAAAGATAAGTGGGGTGGCAATCTCATCCCAAGCTCCAACATTGCTGGCAGTTGATCAAGATGCAAAGCCAGTTCGAAATGCGTTGATCTGGATGGATCGAAGGGCGCAGTCGCAAGCAGATCTGCTGGCAATGAACTTTCCAAATCTCTCTAAATTAACTGGCAATAGAGCAGATCCATATTATGTTGCCGCCAAAATTATGTGGCTTAAGCAAAATGAGCCTGAAAATTATGCCAGGACAAAGTACTTCCTGCAGATACCGGGATACTTAAATTACAGGTTAACTGGCAAATTTAGTTTAGATTCTGCTCACGCCTCACTTTTGCAGTTAAGAAATGCAAGTAATAAGGAGTGGGCGGATGAGGTTTTAGATTTTATTGGTGTAGAACAATCAAAATTTCCACCAATTGGTTTAGCTAGTGATCTTTTGGGTGAGGTGGTATTAGAGAATGAGGCAAAGATTCCAGTTGGAACTCCAATCTACTTCGGCACAGTTGATGGTTGCTCAGCGGCTGTTGAAACTGGAGTAATCGATCCTGGCGTAGTAGCGGAGATGACTGGAACCTCAACAGTTTTAATCATGCCAACAGATGGTAATAATTTTAATGATGCATTTGTAGCAATTGATCATGCGATTGCAAATCGACAACTGCGACTTGGAGCAATGGTGGCAGCGGGAGCTAGTGTTTCTTGGCTTATGACAAGTATTTTAAAAGATCAAAGTTCAATGTCGGAGTTAACTCAAGGTGCAAAAGATGT
>RHBS01000054.1 GCA_010030895.1 Actinomycetota bacterium
CGCCAACTGGGTCTTTCTACAATGCCACCGGAAAATTTAGGGTTATTATCAAATCTAACCTTTATCCACTGGGCATAGGGCTGCCAATCAGTTGCAATATGTATAAATCCTTTAACTCTTAACTTCTTAGCAACTAACTCAACAAAATCATCTTGAACTATCCGACGTTTATGTTGTCGATTTTTGGGCCATGGATCTGGAAACAGAAGGTGTATTCCATCAATGCTGTTATCTGGAATGAAATTAGCTAATAAGTAAGTAGCATCCTCTCTAATCATTTTAATATTACTAATCTGGTTTTCAATTATTAGTAACAATAAAGCTGCTAGGCCTGGTTTGTGCATCTCCACTGCTAAGTAGCCGGTATCTGAATTATTTAAGGCAATTTGAGCAGTTGCCTCCCCCATACCAGAGCCAATCTCTAAAATAGTTTTGGATTTGTCTGGAAATAATTTATTTATCTCAAAGGTATTATCAATTGAAATTGCATACTTTTCCCAATGCGTTGCCATCGCTAAACTTTGCGCCCTAGTCATTCGCTCTCCTCGAAGTGAGTAACTCCGGTTTGAAGGACGTTCCATCTTGGCTTAACCTGCAATCTCTGCTTGGATAGTGATTGTTAATTTAATTACTAAGGGTAATTATTACTTAAACTAGGAAGGTCTAATGCCAGGTTTAAACTCAACTAGAGCAGAGGCAGCAGAGCGATCTGCCCACCTTGCGGTAGAAAGCTATGAGCTTGCGCTGGATTTAACCACTGGCTCAGAAAGTTTTATCTCTAAGACAAAAATAAAGTTCTCATGTAATAAGGATGGCTATGACAGCTTTATTGATGCGGTCGGTAAAAATGTTATCTCAGCAACCTTAAATGGTGAGGCAATAGATACCTCTAATTACGATGGTGAGAGCATATTTCTAAAAAATCTTAAGTTAGAAAATGAGTTAGTAATTGAGATGAATGGACTCTACTCAAATACCGGTGAGGGCTTACAACGTTCAGTTGATCCAGTAGATGATCAGGTCTATATCTACTCGCAAGGTGAAACTGCATTTATTCGAAAAATGTATCCATGTTTTGATCAACCAGATTTAAAAGCTACCTTTACCTTAACTGTAATCGCACCATCTCATTGGCAGGTAATTTCTAATAATCCAGTAGCACATAAAAGTGATCTAGGTTCAGATAAGACTCAATGGGTATTTACAACTACACCAAGAATTTCAACCTATATCACCGCCCTAATAGCTGGGCCATATCACTTTGTGCAGGATCAATATGTTGGTAAAAAAACTGTGCCACTTGGCATCTACTGCCGTAAATCTTTAGCCCAATTTTTAGATCCAGATGATATTTTTCTAATCACTAAACAAGGTTTTGCTTACTTTGAAAAGGTCTTTGGACTTGAGTATCCATTTGAAAAGTATGACCAGATCGCAGTGGTTGATTTCAACTGGGGAGCGATGGAAAATGCTGGCGCAGTAACATTTTTAGAGCGATTACTAGTTTTCAGATCCAAGGTAACAGAGCGTATGTATAACGCTAGAGCTAACACAATTTTGCATGAGATGGCCCATATGTGGTTTGGCAATATGGTCACAATGAAGTGGTGGGATGATCTTTGGTTAAATGAATCATTTGCCGAATGGTCCTCATACCTTGCCATGGTTGAGGGGACTAGATTTAAAAACTCTTGGACTGGCTTTAATCAGGAGCGAAAAAATTGGGCATACCGACAAGATCAACTCTCATCAACTCATCCAATAGTTACCGATATGGTTGATATCGATACCGTGGCTGGAAATTTTGATGGTATCTCCTATGCCAAAGGCGCTTCGGTATTACAACAATTAGTAGCCCATGTTGGGCGAGATAATTTCATTTTGGGATTGCAAAGATACTTTGCCAAGCACGCTTTTAAAAATACTACTTTAGATGATCTACTAATTGAGTTAACTCAAAGTAGTGGTAAGGATCTAAAGCCATGGGTTTCTACCTGGTTACAAACAGCAGGTGTTAATACTTTGCAGCCAGAGCTAGAAATCCAAGCCGATAAGTACCAAAAGATTTCAATTATCCAATCACCGCCAAAGATGCCAAAGGATTCAACCCAACTTCGCCCCCACCGGATGGCGATTGGTTTATATGATCTAGTAAATGAAAAGATTACTTTGCGTAAAAGTGTTGAGTTAGATGTTGCAGGTGAAAAAACAGTGGTTAGCCAATTAGCAGGCGAGCCGGTAGCAGATCTTCTCTTACTAAATGATAGGGATTTAACCTACGCCAAGATTAGATTTGATAATCGATCTATTGAATGCTTAAAAAAATATATTGGAAAAATTGATGATTCTCTAACTCGAGCACTCTGCTGGTCTGCCGCCTGGGATATGTTGCGCGATAGTGAGCTTGCAACCTCAGATTTTATTGATATTGCTCTAGCTGGTATTGAAGGTGAGAGTGAGATTGCCACTGTAACCATAATTGCTAGCCAGCTTTCTACTGCCGTAGAGCTCTACTCAAATCCAAAGAAACGAGACTCAGCAAGATTAAAGGTGGCAAATGCATTTGAAAAAATGATTGCTAATGCAAAAGCAGGTAGTGACAATCAATTACAGTTTGTTAAAAGCTTTACGACATTTGCTTCAAGCGCTGAGCACAATGAGTTATTAAAGGATTTCCTAGCTGGAAAATTACCAGGACTTAAGGTGGATCCAGAGATGAGATGGTCAATTGTTATCGCATTAGCAGAGCGAGGGGTTATGGATGAGAAATCACTTGCCCAAGAGTTGGAGTTAGATAACACCCTAACTGGAAAACTTTCATATCAAACTGCTCTGGCGGCACGACCTTTGGCAAAGGCAAAAGATGAGGTATGGCAATCAATTACTCAAGATGAGTTATCCACCTCTGAGCGAGAGGCTAAGTTAACTGGGTTTATGCGAGCGCTTCATCGCCCGCTGCTAGCAAATTACATCGATCCTTACTTTGAGTTATTAATTGAAACTTGGGGTAAAAAATCCTATGAGGTAGCAAGTAAGTTTGTCACTGGGATGTTTCCAATCTATATAACTACCCAAGCAACCCTAGATAAAACCAATCAATGGTTAAGTGGTGCTGGCAAGGATGCTCAAACTGGATTGCGCCGATTGGTAATTGAGGCTAAGGACTCTTTAGAGCGCGCACTTGCTGTGCAGATGCGGGATGAGTAATTAATTACCTACTCGATCTGAGTTAGGTTAACTGATCTCCTCTTAGATTTAGCTCTTACCTCTTTAGCGGTGATGTAGGCAAAAAATGAGATCACAACAAATAAAACTGTTGGGGCAACAAAAAAGTAGGTAAAGGTTTGTAAAAAGGTTAACCCTTGCCCAGCCACGGTGCCATCTTCAATCATGCGCTGGCTGCTCCAATCGCCTCTACCCCAAATGGTTTTAGGTATGGAATCCAAACTCGATTAGGTTTACCAGTTCCAAGAATTCGCCAAGCTGCCCCTACCGGCTCCTTTGGAGTATGGCGCAGTCGCCAACCTAAATCCTTTAAGGTCTTATCAGCCTTAAGGTGATTACATTTGTGACAAGCAGAGACCACATTCTCCCAATTATGTCCACCGCCTCTAGATCTTGGAATTACATGATCAATTGAGGTGGCAGTAACTCCGCAGTAAACACATCTATTGTTATCACGGGCAAAGATTGCTCGGCGAGATAGTGGAACTGCGTGACGATATGGAATCTTTACAAACTTATTTAACTTAATTACCGACGGTAAGGTAATTGTTCCTCTGGCGTAGGTAAGGATGCGATCTGAATCCTCAACGCTAATGGCGCGCGAGTTTAGGACGAGTATCAATGCTCGTCGCTCTGATACGACACCTAGTGGCTCATAGGTAGCGTTCAGTACCAATGTTTGTGACACTTGAACTACTTCTCCTCTTGCTTACAGCGCGTGGCTCGCGCCGGTAGGCATATCTTGCCTGAGGTTTGGCAAAAAATCAGCATTTCTAACCATATTCTCAATTACATTTGGGTTAAAGTTTTCATCTAATCATGGAAATCACCGAGAATATGCAATCTGCCATTGATTGGTTCACCGGCGCCCCGCTTAATATCACCCTAATTGTGATCTTGGCGATCACCATCTCACTACTTGGTCAGCGCTCGATTACTAGGTTTATGAGTAAGGTGGCAAGTGCAGATCTAATTCCAGGGCCAAAGCGAAGTGGGATTAGACAAAAGGAGCGGGCTAAAACTACTAGCTCAGTTTTAAAATCAACATTAAATGGTGGCATCTGGTTAATTGCCATCTTTATGATCTTATCTGA
>RHBS01000055.1 GCA_010030895.1 Actinomycetota bacterium
TTGCACTACGCCCGTAGAAACTTTGAATTAGTGCTAGAGGACCCGGGTTCGATTCCCGGCACCTCCACAACTTACTTATTTTTTGAAACCTTCATAACTACTCGATAAATTGCAAAAATTCCACAGATTGCACCAAAGCTACCCATTATTCGTGCTCCTATAGAGTCTACATTTGTAATAAGCATGCCTCCAATAAAAATTGAAATTAATGCGATCATAAATGCAATCACCTTAATCACAGCAAGTGGTAATAATCTTTGAGGTAGGTAGGTAAGAGCTACTGAGAGTGGCCCACCGATAACTGTAAGAGAGATAATTAAGGCAGCTAGAAGGGCGAGTGATTCCATAATTAAATTTTTTAGCCAGATCCTTCAGTATTTCCAGCCTCAGCAGCAGTGACATCATTAATTTTGTATTTTTTGATTGCTCGTTTTACTGCTCGCTTACTAATCATCTCAACTTGGGCCAATTGAGAAAGGGCAGCAACTGCAATTGATTCAGCATCAACTTTAAAGTGACGACGAAGTGCTCCTCTAGTATCGGAAAGACCAAAGCCATCGGTACCTAGTGAGTAGAAAGGCTGCTTTACCCAAGGTGAGATTTGATCTTGAACTGATCTCATGAAATCACTTACTGCAATAACTGGACCTTTTTCTTTCTTTAATTTATTAGTTACATATGCGGTTTGCTTTTGATCTGGGTTTAATAAGTTATTTCTATCAACTGCTAGGCCATCACGACGAAGCTCATTCCAAGAGGTAACAGAGTAAATAGTGGCTGCAACTTTAAAATCATCATTAAGAAGTTTTTGCGCCTTTAGCGCCCAATTAACTGATACACCAGAGGCTAATATCGCCACCTTTTTACGGCGTCTTCTAATTGGCTTTTTTAATAGGTATATTCCTTTTAGCACTCCATCAACATCAAGATTTTCTGGTTCTGCTGGTTGTTGATATGGCTCGTTATAAACCGTTAGGTAGTAGTAGATGTTTTCACTATTTTCACCATACATTCGGTTAAGGCCATCCTTAACAATGTGGCCTAACTCGTAACCAAAGGCTGGATCATAGGAAATAACTGCTGGATTTGTTGAAGCTAGAAGTAGTGAGTGGCCATCTTCATGTTGTAATCCCTCACCATTTAATGTTGTTCTGCCAGCAGTAGCACCCAGCACAAATCCTCTTACTAATTGATCACTTGCTGCCCAGAATGAGTCACCAGTTCGCTGAAATCCAAACATTGAATAGAAAATATAGATAGGAATCATTGGCTCATCATGGGTAGCGTATGAAGATCCAACTGCGGTAAATGAGGCGACTGATCCAGCCTCATTAATTCCTTCATGCAAAATTACACCCTCTTTAGATTCCTTATAGGAGAGCATTAACTCTCGATCAACTGAGGTATAGCTCTGACCATGTGGGGAGTAAATTTTTAGAGTTGGAAATAGTGAATCCATTCCGAATGTTCTTGCTTCATCTGGAATGATTGGGACAAATCTCTTACCCAAACCCGGATCTTTAATTAAATCTTTTAGCAATCTAACAAATGCCATAGTGGTTGCCACCTCTTGCGCACCTGAGCCTCGTTTTACCGACTCATAACTTTCATCCTTTGGCTGTGGCAAAGGTTTTGAAACTGATCTTCTAGAGGGAAGAAAGCCACCTAACTCATTGCGCCGCTGCATCATGTATTGATACTCAGCTGAGTTAATTCCTGGGTGACAGTATGGCGGCAACTTGGCATCTAACTCTTCATCCTTGATTGGAATAAATAATCTATCTCTAAAGTTTTTTAGATCTTCTAAGGTCATCTTCTTCATTTGATGAGTTGAGTTTCTGGCCTCAAAGTGCGAACCTAAAGTCCAACCCTTAATAGTTTTTGCCAAAATAACAGTTGGTCGGCCATTGTGTTCACTCGCCGCTTTGTAAGCTGCATAAAGTTTTTGATAATCATGGCCGCCGCGTTTTAGATTCCAAATATCATCATCACTCCAAGATGAAACCATTGCAGCTGTTCTTGGATCTCTACCAAAAAAGTTCTCTCTAACAAAGGCACCATTTTCAGATTTAAAGGTTTGAAAATCACCATCTGGTGTCTTATTCATTAGATCAACTAATGCACCCTCACGATCTGCTGCAAGTAGTGGATCCCACTCTCTGCCCCACACCACCTTGATTACATTCCAACCAGCACCACCAAAGATTGACTCTAACTCTTGAATAATTTTGCCATTACCACGTACTGGTCCATCTAATCTTTGTAAGTTGCAATTAACTACAAAGGTTAGGTTATCTAGACCCTCTCTAGCTGCTAATGAAATAGCACTTAGAGTCTCTGGTTCATCAATCTCACCATCTCCTAGAAATGCCCAAACATTTTGATCACTTGTATCTTTAAAGCCACGAGCATGAAGGTAGCGATTAAACCTTGCTTGATAAATGGCATTAATTGGACC
The DNA here is from genome assembly GCA_010030895.1 of Actinomycetota bacterium. GTDB lineage: Bacteria > Actinomycetota > Actinomycetes > Nanopelagicales > Nanopelagicaceae > Nanopelagicus. The sequence continues at coordinate 2,459 of RHBS01000055.1, forward strand.
AATACCCATTGAAACTGTTGGAAACTCCCAAAAATTTGGCATAAGCCGTGGGTGCGGATACGAGGAGAGTCCGCCACCATCATGAGATAACTCTTGGCGAAAGCCATCTAATTGTTTCTCAGTTAATCGACCCTCCATAAATGCTCTGGCATACATACCTGGGGAGGCATGACCTTGGAAAAATATTTGATCGCCACCTCCTGCATGTTCTTTGCCACGGAAGAAATGGTTAAAGCCAACCTCATATAAAGATGCACTAGATGCGTAAGTTGAAATATGTCCGCCAACTCCAACACCAGGTCGTTGCGCTCTATGCACCATAACTGCGGCATTCCATCTGATGTATGCGCGAATTCTGCGCTCTAAAAACTCATCCCCTGGAAAAGTTGGCTCAAGCGCAGGTGGAATTGTATTTATGTAATCAGTAGTTCTAAGTCCAGATACGCCAACATTTTTTTCATTAGCTCGTTGCAGTAGTGAGAGCATTAAATATCTAGCTCTTACAGGTCCGGCATTTTTTAACACGGCATCAAAGGATTGCTGCCACTCAGCACTCTCACTTGGATCGGTATCAACTAATTGGTCCACTAAATGGTCTGGGGCCTTAAAGTTTTCACTCACGGGCTTATTCTCTATCTAAAGGGGCCCTTTGGTCATATTTACCGCTTTATGTGGGCGTGATCTGCCTTAAATCCGCAAAATTGCTTAATTAGGAGTTGCACCATCAGCCAAAGTTGGGTGGACTACTCCTAATGAACTCAGCCCAGTCCCCTGCGGCCACCGTTGAACGGCTTGGCATAAGTAAAGACCAATTAATACTTGAGGTTGGTTTTGATGATTCTGATTGCGACAAATTATTAAGGCAAGCAATTATTGATAAATCTGGTACCCAATTTTTAGATGCCAGCGCCCAAGAGGTGGTTGATGCCGTAATTTTGTGGTGGCGTGAAGATGATGGTGATTTAGTTGATGAATTAGTTGATGCACTCACCTACTTAACCGAGGATGGCCCAATTTGGTTGTTAACACCAAAGGTGGGAAGAGTTGGATATGTTGAAGCAAGTGATATTCAAGATGCCGCGCCAACTGCCGGCATGTCACTAACCACATCCTTTCCAGCAGGAGCTGATTGGACTGCAACTAGATTAGTTGCCCGTCATGCTGGTAGTAATAAAAAGAAATCCAAGTAGTTAACTAGGTAAAGGGAGAAATAGATGGCGCTCGCAATTGGATCTACTGCACCTAATTTTGAATTAATAAATCAACATGGCGAAAAAATATCCCTAGCTTCGTATAAAGGTAAAAAGAATGTCGTTGTAATTTTCTATCCATTTGCATTTTCAGGAATCTGTACGGGAGAGCTTTGTGCACTCCGTGATGATCTATCCGCTTTTCAAAACGATAATGTCGAGCTAATTGCTATCTCATGTGATCCAATGTATGCAAATAAAGTTTTTGCTGAGCAAGAAGGATACAAATTTCAAGTTTTATCTGATTTTTGGCCTCATGGTGAAGTTGCTAAGGCTTATGGAACATTTGAAGAGAATCGAGGATGTGCAAAGCGTGGCACATTCATAATTGGTAAAGATGGAATTATTAAGTGGATGGTTGTAAATGGTTTAGGAGATGCTCGAAACTTAATTGAATACAAAACAGCCTTATCAGCCTTATAAATTGAGTTAATTGGGAGTAATACTGATCTACTAGTAATATTCTCAATCTCACCGGGTGGTTAGCTCAG
>RHBS01000056.1 GCA_010030895.1 Actinomycetota bacterium
ACAAGAAATAAGTTCGTTATAAGTTGTTGGATATACCGCATGGGGATGACCAGCGGCTGCCCAAACAACGTCGTAATCGTTTAATGCTTCATCAATAAGGATGATTTCTGGCTTTGAAATCCACCCCAGTGGGCTCACACCACCGATTGAAAAACCAGACTTTTCTTTAACAAAATCTGCATCAACCCGCTCAAGTTTTTCAATACCAAGTTGACTTGCAACTAGTTCAGTATTCACCCGATGACGGCCTGAAGTTATTACTAATAGAGGTTTTTCATCATTTATTTTAAAAATGATCGAAGAGGCTATTTGCCCTACTTCTATTCCAAGTGCTGAAGCTGCCTCTGCCGCACTTCTAGCAGTTTCCATCAGAACTGTTATTTCAGTACTTAATCCAAAATCAGTTAACGCTTGTTTAACACGTTTTACCGCACTTTTTTCTAAAACTCCATCCATACTTACCTAGTGATCTTGATTGATCGACTTCTTGCAGTTTGGATTAAAGTTGTTATCAACTTTTGATAGGAAATACCTAACTTTTCCATCAACTTTGGGTATACCGAAGTGGGAGTAAATCCTGGCATAGTATTAATTTCATTAATAATGAGCTCTCCCTTATCTGAGTAAAAGAAATCTATTCGGGCTAATCCCTCACAACCAGCAGATTTGAATGCGGTAAGTGCATTTTGCTGAAACATTGCTTCAACGCCAGTGGGTAGATCAGAAGGAAAAATTAACTTCATAGAATCATCTAAGTATTTTGCTTGAAAATCATAGAATTCATACTTATCGGAAATTACTATCTGACCAACCGGGGAAACTATTAATTTACCTTCACTCTCAAGGACTGCACACTCTATTTCACGACCTGATATGGCTTGCTCGATAATTACTTTTGAATCAAACTCAAGTGCAGCATCAATTGCTAATTTGAGTTGTTCAGATTTCTTAACTTTTGTTGTTCCACGGCTAGAACCACTTCTGGCGGGCTTTACAAATAATGGATAACTTAAACTATCTGGCAAATTAGTTTGAGAGTTTGTAACTACAATTCCAGGCGCTACTTTTAAACCGGCTGCTGTAAAGATTGGTTTTGCGTAAGATTTATCCATACTTACGGCACTTGCTAAGACACCAGATCCAACGTAACGAAGCTGGATCATTTCAAACAAGCCTTGAATAGTTCCATCCTCACCATAGGGTCCATGAAGAATTGGAAATGCAACATCAATTTCCAATTTTTTTCCCTCAACAACTAACCCATCGCTTGTAATCGAAACGCCCACACCAGAATCTGGAATTTGTGGTAGGACACCATTTGAAATCTTAAATGTTGTGTCTTCAGGTAGGTATAGCCATTTACCAGATTTAGTTATGCCAATTAGCTCAACATCAAACAAATTTCTATCGATCGCTGCTAGTACACCGCTTGCTGAAATACAAGATATTTCATGTTCACTACTTTTACCACCGCAAATAATTGCTACCTTGGTTTTACCCATTAAATCTCAGCCTTAATACTGACCTTCATCAATCGATCTAAAGCATCTTTTGGTGAAATACTCCCAGCAACAACATCAGAAACTGCTTCAATTATTGGTGCTTCTACACCTACTCGATGCGCTAACTCCAACATTGCCCCTGCTGAATAAACACCTTCAACTGTCTTCACTACTTGCTGTCTTGCTTTTGAAATTGATCCTGATTTACCGAGTACCTCACCAAAGCTGCGATTTCTAGAAAGTGGAGATTGAGCACTTGCAACAAGATCTCCAATGCCAGCTAGTCCTAAGAATGTAAGTGGGTTTGCACCATACGCCTCGCCAAGACGAGCTACCTCAGATAATCCTCTCGTAATCATTAATCCTTGAGTATTTTCACCATACCCCATACCAACTGCCATACCAACTGCAAGTGCAATCACACTTTTAGCAGCACCTGCAAACTCACACCCTACTAAATCAGTTGAAGGATAGATTCTAAAATAATTGGTCGAAAACATATCAATTATTAGCTCAATAATCTCTTGATTCTCAGATGCGGCTACTGCTCCCGCTGGTTGACGCATAATAATTTCATTTGCCAAGTTAGGGCCAGTTATCAAACCTAACCGCGACTTTTCAATCCCTACTACCTCCTGCATCACCTCAGTCATTCTAAATTGAGTATCAACCTCAATACCCTTTAATGTACTAATGACCGGCAAATTTGTTGGAAAAAATCCCTTCCAATCTACTAAATTCTCTCGCAAAGTTTGAGCAGGGATAGCAACTAAAATTACCTCTGCAAATTCCAAAACAGCTTTAATATCTGTAGTCGCTTTTAATTCGCGAGGTAGATCAATTCCTTTGAGAAAGCGGCGATTAGAGTGTCTACGATTAATCTCTCGAACAACCTTCTTATTTCTACCCCAGATCAAAACTTGCTGACCTGAATCGACCATTACTTGACCTAAAGTCGTGCCCCAAGCACCAGAACCTAAAACTGCAACTTTTCTCATTTACTTTCCTTTTTGTAGTTTCCAGTTCTAGGGAGCTCTGACTTTTTAGGGTCAAAAATTTCTACCGGAGCCTTCTCATTACGTAAACCTTCCAGCAACTTAGTAATTGCACTCATTACGTAAGCAGTTGCCTCTTCTAGCGCAATTGGATCCTCTTGTCTGCCATACCATTTTGAGAAATCCAAAGGTTTGCCAGCAATAACCTTAACCTGACTTCTTGGGAATAACTTAATCTTTTTACTATATGCCGGCAAGATCTGTTGTGCGCCCCACTGCGCGCAAGGAATTACTGGCGCTTTGGTTAAAATTGCAAGCCGTGCAATTCCAGTCTTTGCCTTCATCGGCCAGTAGCTTTGGTCTCTTGTCAATGTTCCCTCAGGATAAACGCCAAGTAAATGTCCTGAATTGATAAAGGCAATAGCGTGACTTAAAGATTGGGAGGCAACTGCAGTCTCTCGTTCCACTGGAATTTGTCCGGCACCTAATAAGACTCGTCCAACTACGGGCAGTTTAAAAAGTGATGCCTTACCTAAGTACCTAGGGGCTCTGCCATTGTTATACAAAAAATGAGTAAATATCAGAGGATCTATATATGAGATGTGATTACAAACAACTATGGCACCGCCACTTTTGGGAAGATTCTCACCACCTTGCCACTGGCGCTTTGCAATTAAATTGAGAATGGGGCGCAATATTAACGCTCCGAATTTAAACCAATTTGTTGCTCCAAGTGGTTTTCCTGAGGGTGGTGCATAGGAAATCTTCAATTCGGTAGACACTGCTTAATTCTACGACCAATTGCTTAGTTGGCTATAAATGAGCGTAAAAAACGGGACCTCAAGCATGAGATCCCGTTCTTTATAAATGAATTGGCTTAACGGCGACGCTTTGCTTTCTTTGCAGCTTTGCGTACTGTCTTTTTTGCCTTTGAGACTTTCTTTGCCGCCTTTGCAGGAGCAGCCTTTGCAGGAGGTGTTGGTGCTGCACCAAGCTTGCGGGCACCTGAAATAACCTCTTTTAATCCTTTAGCTGGCAAGAAACGAACTTTCTTACTTGCCTTAATTTGAATCGTCTCTCCAGTAAATGGATTACGACCCTTGCGAGCTGGACGATCAACTTTCTTAAACTTACCAAAGTCATTGATCATTACATCTTCGCCCTTTGAGATATTGCGAACAATCGCATCAAAAACTACCTCAACAGCGCGAGCAGCCTCTTTC
>RHBS01000057.1 GCA_010030895.1 Actinomycetota bacterium
AAATACTATTTATTTTGGTAGAGGTTCCTATGGGGTACAAACGGCCTCTCAAGTTTATTTTGGTACTACTGTCGATAAATTAACCTTGGCTCAAGCTGCAGTGCTAGCCAGTATTTTGCGTAGCCCAGGGCTTTATGATCCTGGATTTAAAAAGGAAAATTTACCCAGACTAGAGGCAAGATTTAAATATGTAATAGATGGCATGGTTGAAAAGAATTGGCTAGATAAAAAAAGAGCGGAGAAAATTAAATTCCCGATTATTAATCCACGGGTTACCTCAGGTGCACTAGCTGGGCCAAAAGGATATGTGATCTCTTGGGTTGAGCGAGAGTTAAATCAACTTGGATTTACTGATGAACAATTAATGATAGGTGGTTACATAATTAAAACTACCTTAGTTAAAGAAGCGCAAGAGGCAGCAGTCTTTGCCGTAAACAAAGAGGCGCCAACAAAGGCGCCAGAAAATCTTCATATTGGCTTAGTTGCAATTAAGCCTGGTACAGGTGAAATCCTTGCTATGTATGGTGGGCAAGATTATTTAAAGTATCAATTTAACGCCGCTACCCAAGGAATAACCTCAGGTGGTTCATCCTTTAAAGCATTTACTTTAGTTGCCGCACTAGAACAAGGAATTCCTTTGTCTTCTGTTTGGAATGGAGATTCACCTAAAGTTTATGATGATGGAATTGGCCGGCCATACCCAGTAAATAATTATGGTGGTGAAAGTTGGGGAAATCTTTCACTGCTTACGGCAACTGAAAAATCAGTTAACACTATTTATGTCCCACTTGGAATGAAGGCGGGATTAGAAAAAGTTGTAGATGTTGCACGCCGAGCCGGAATTCCAGATTCAGTTGAGATGGTCGCATCGCCATCAGTTTCTCTTGGCTCAGCTAGCCCACATGTAATCGATCTAGCAAATGCTTATGCAACCTTTGCAGCTAATGGGGTTTATGCCAAACCATTTATTATTAATGAGGTACAAGGACCAAATAAAGGAATCTTGTATCAGGGACGAATTCAAGCCCAAGAGGTATTTAATAAAGATGTAATGGCTGATTTAACTTATGCCCTAAGTAAGGTGACCACAGCTGGAACTGCAGCAGTAGTTGGTGCCAGAGTTGCAAGGCCAACAGCTGGGAAAACTGGAACCTCAAATGACAACGCCTCTGCTTGGTTTAATGGTTACACCCCCGAGGTTGCCGCCTCAGTTGCGTTTTACCGAGATGATGCCACTCAGAGCTTAAATGGTATTGGTGGATTAACCTCAGTAACTGGTGGTTCATTCCCAGCAAGAATTTGGGCTGAGTTTGTTAAAAAATACTTAGCAAAAGCTCCAGTCCAAGATTTTCCATCACCGGTATTTATTGGTGGAACTGAACCAATTAGTTATTTAAGCGCTGTGCCAGAGATGGATCCAGCATTAATTCCACCATCTGCTACGCCAAAACCAAAGAAGAAAAAGAGTTAATCTTTGCTTACCAAAAAGGTAAGTAAAGTATTCATATTAATTGTCTTACTTGTATCGTTATTATCGCTACTAAAATTTAATTACTGTCGCGCTACCAACTGGGCATCTCCTGGCAATTATGTCCACGCTTGTTACACCGATATCCCAGCACTATTTTCTGAGCGGGATTTAGATACCAATACCTTTCCTTATCAATCTTCATATAACTCTATGGAGTATCCACCAATAATTGGCCTAGGCAATTGGCTAATTAGTTTTATCACCCCCCAACAAGACTCACATAGATGGTTTTTTGATATTAATGCTTTCGTAATAATAATTCTATTTCTAATCTCAGCTTTAATTGTCAGAAAGATTAAGCCAGAGTTCTCATATCTTTATCCAGTAGCACCAGCGGTTGCTGCCTCCCTTTTTATAAATTGGGATCTTTGGGCAACAGTTACGGCATTAGCTGCCATTTATCTCTTTGATAAGAAAAAGTATGAGGCAAGTAGTATCTGGCTAGGTATTTCTATTGCCACTAAGTTTTTTCCAATTGTATTTTTGCTGCCCATTGCCATAATATTTTATAAACAACGGAGTTTAAAAGATTTTTATTTATATTTTTTTAAAAGTATTTTAATTGCAGCAGCCTTTAATTTACCGCTGGCAGTACTTTACTTTGATGGCTGGTGGCGATTTTTTAGATTAAATTTAAATCGAGCTGATGATTTTGGCTCCATTTGGTATGCGGCAAATTTGCTTGGATTTAAATTGCCAGCTATAAATTATCTCTACACAATTATTACTATCTTACTTTTTATCGCACTTGGATTTTTTTTAATAAAATTACCAATGACACCTAAGTTGGCCCAGGTAGCATTTTTTGCTGTGGTGGTATTTACAACTACAAGTAAGGTGTACTCACCGCAGTATGTTTTATGGCTTACCCCACTGGCGGTAATCGCACTTACTAAAAGTACTCAGCAAATAACTTTTTGGCTTTGGCAAGCAACTGAGATTATTTATCACCTTGCCATTTGGCAGTACCTAGCTGGATATAGCGGGGCTACCTTTGGCCTGCCAGCCGGGGCGTATGCAATCGCATCCCTACTTAGGGTGGTGGGCATAATTACTTTTACCTACCTATTACTGCGGGATATCTCCGCTAAATCCACAGTGAAAAAGAGTTAATTTCCAACTTTCACCCGCTTACGGCTACCCTTTACCCCAACACCTGCCGCGGAAATCCCGTGGCCGCTTTAGTCCAGAGGTGGATATAAAAATGCGTCGTTATGAACTCATGGTCATTTTAGACCCTGATTTAGAAGAGAAAACTGTTGCGCCAAGTCTTGAAACTTATCTAAAGATAATTAAAGATGGTGGCGGCAAGGTAGATAAGTTAGATATCTGGGGTAAGCGCCGGATGGCCTTTGAAATAAATAAAAAAGGTGAAGGCATTTACGCAGTTATCAATATGCAATCAGAGCCAGCATCAGTTAAAGAGTTGGATCGTCAACTAAATTTAAATGAATCTGTGCTTCGCACCAAAGTTGTTCGTCCAGAGTAAGTCCCACAACCAAAAAATAAAGAACAAGCATCTAAAGTAGAGAAACGGGAGAAATAAAATGGCAGCAGGCGATACCAACCTAACTATGATTGGTAATTTAGTAAGTGACCCAGAGTTACGGTTTACTCCATCTGGAGCTGCGGTAGCAAAGTTCACAGTGGCTTCAACACCACGTTACTTAGATAAGAACACAAATGAGTGGAAAGATGGCGATAGCCTTTTTTTACAATGCCAAATTTGGCGTCAAGCAGCAGAAAATGTTGCTGAGTCATTAACTAAAGGCATGCGCGTAATAGTTTCAGGACGTCTAAAGCAACGCTCCTATGAGACTAAAGAGGGCGAAAAGCGAACTGTGTTTGAGGTTGAGGTTGATGAGGTAGGTCCATCTCTTCGAAATGCAACCGCTAAGGTAACTAAAACTGCTCGTCAAGCTGGAACTGGTTACACACCAGCAGCCAATGAAGCAACTACATCATCAACAGATGATCCTTGGTCAGCAGCCCCAGTAGGTGGCGGCTGGTCAACGACACCAAGTGATGAGACACCACCCTTCTAATAAGAAACCAAACCATTCCTGTCTTAAAAAACAGGGCCCTAACTAAAAAGGAGCACCACAGTGGGAGCAAGAAGTAATAAAACGCTTAGAGAAAAAGCTAAGCAATCAAAATCTGC
>RHBS01000058.1 GCA_010030895.1 Actinomycetota bacterium
CCTGGTGATGTTGATAAAACAATTGAGGCGGCGATGGCGATAAATGATCGACCAGTAGTTGTTGATTTTAATGTTCATCGAGATGCCATGGTTTGGCCAATGGTGGCAGCTGGGACTTCAAATGATGAGATAACCGTTGCTAGATCGATGGCTCCAGTATGGGATTCACAGGAGTTGTAATGGCCATTCACACTTTAGCTGTATTAGTAGAAAACTCTCCCGGAGTATTGGCACGGGTAGCTTCACTCTTTTCTCGCCGCGGTTACAACATTGATTCACTTGCAGTGGGCCCTACCGAAAATCCCAAGGTTTCTCGGATGACTATTGTGTTAAATCTTGAAGGCCACGCCTTAGATCAAGTAAGCGCGCAATTATTTAAGTTGGTAAATGTTATTGGAATCTCTGAAATGAAGGATTCTGACTCATTAAAACGTGAAATCTTGTTGGTTAAGGTAACTAACTCTGATAAAACAAAAGAGATTGCCAAAAAACATAATGCAGTTATAGCTGATGAGAGTCAATCAACAATCTCACTTGAGGCTGTTGGTTCATCAAGTGCTATTGAAGCACTACTTGTAGATCTAAAACCTCATGGTATTCGGGAGTTAGTCCAATCAGGCCTGGTGGCGTTAGAGCGGGGAGATAAAACCTTGGCGGATCGCACACTAAGCACTATGGGAACTGCTAACGAATCAGATTCAAATACTTCAACAGCTGATTATCAAAATTAACCAACAATAACTACCAATAAGGAGAACCAAAGTGGCAACGATGTATCACGATGAAGATGCAGATCTAGCAGTTATTCAATCTAAAAAGGTTGCGGTAATTGGCTACGGATCTCAAGGACATGCACACGCTTTATCACTTCGCGATAGTGGAGTTGATGTGGTTGTTGGATTGGCAGAAGGTTCAAAATCACGGGCAAAGGCAGAGTCTGAGGGACTTAAAGTTGCAACCGTTGCTGAGGCAGTAAAAGGTGCTGATGTAGTTATGTTGCTAGCACCAGATCATGTTCAACGCCATATTTACAATGATTCAATTGCTCCAAATATAAAATCTGGAGCAGCATTGTTCTTTGGCCATGGGTTTAATATTCGATTTGGTTATATAAAGCCACCAGCAAATGTAGATGTATGTATGGTGGCACCAAAGGGTCCAGGACATTTAGTTCGTCGCGAATACTCAGCTGGCCGAGGTGTGCCGGTAATTGTTGCAGTTGAGCAAGATGCAACTGGAAATGCTTGGCCAATTACACTCTCTTATGCAAAAGCGATTGGTGGTCTAAGAGCTGGTGGAATTTTAACCACTTTCACTGAAGAGTGCGAGACAGATTTATTTGGTGAGCAGGCGGTACTTTGTGGTGGCGCATCTCAATTAGTTATGTATGGCTTTGAAACATTAATTGAAGCCGGATACCAACCAGAGGTTGCTTACTTTGAGTGTCTACATGAGCTAAAACTAATTGTTGATCTTATGTATGAAGGTGGTATTGCAAAACAACGCTGGTCAGTCTCAGACACAGCTGAGTATGGCGATTACATCTCAGGCCCAAGAGTTATCGATCCGAGAGTTAAAGAAAACATGAAAGCAGTACTTGCTGATGTTCAATCTGGCGCCTTTGCAAAAAGATTTATCGACGACCAAGATGCGGGTGCACCAGAGTTTAAATCCCTTCGCGCTAAAGGTGAATCACATCCAATTGAAGCTGTTGGTAGAGAGCTTCGAAAGATGATGTCATGGGTCAAATCTGGTAATAAAGATGATTACAAAGAGGGAAATGCGGCGCGTGGCTAAACCCATTGTTTTAATTGCTGAAGAGTTAAGCCCTGCAACCCTAGCTGCACTTGGGCCTGACTTTGAGGTGCGAAATTGTAATGGTGCTGATCGGAGTGAATTATTAGCCGCACTTTCTAAAGGAGTAGATGCGGTATTAATTCGCTCTGCTACCAAAATGGATGCAGAGGCAATTTCAGCAGCTAAGGGTTTAAAAGTAATTGCAAGAGCTGGAGTTGGTTTAGATAATGTTGAAATTCCAGCGGCAACTGCAGCCGGAGTTATGGTGGTAAATGCACCAACTTCAAATATTGTTTCAGCTGCAGAGCTTGCGATTGGCTTACTCTTGGCTTGCGCTAGATCAATTTCACCTGCACATGCAGCACTAAGAAACGGTAAGTGGGCAAGATCGAAATACACCGGAGCTGAGTTATTTGAAAAGACATTAGGAATTGTTGGTTTTGGTCGGATTGGTCAACTTGTGGCTGCCAGGATGCAAGCATTTGGTATGAATGTAGTTGCCTATGATCCATACCTACAACCTGTAAGAGCAGCTCAATTAAATGTTAGGTTAGTTGATTTAGATGAGTTGTTGCAGATAAGTGATTTCATAACAATTCACCTGCCAAAAACAAAAGAGACTGCAAATTTAATCGGAACTGAGGCTCTCAAAAAAGTAAAGCCAACTGTAAGAATTATTAATGCGGCACGAGGTGGTGTATTAGATGAAGCAGCACTCTATGAGGCGTTAAAAGCTGGCAAGGTTGCCGGTGCCGGCCTTGATGTATTTGCAACTGAACCATGCACTGATTCACCATTATTTACCTTAGATAATGTAGTTGCCACCCCACACCTAGGGGCATCAACTGATGAGGCACAAGAGCGTGCTGGAATTGCTGTTGCAATTTCAGTTAGAAAAGCCTTATCAGGTGAGTTAGTACCAGATGCAGTAAATGTTAAAGGTGGGGTAATAGATGAAGCAGTTAGACCAGCTCTTCCGCTAGTTGAGAAATTAGCTCAGGTGGCAATTGGGTTAGCAACCGATGTGGTGTCCTCCGTTGATGTTGAGGTTCGCGGTGAGATATCAGAGATGGATGTTTCAGTATTAGCTACAAGTGCGCTTAAGGGTGCGCTAATTGGTATGGGAGCAGAGGATGTTACTTATGTTAATGCACCGGCATTAGCAAGTGAGCGTTCATTAACCTCATCTATCTCTACCAATCCAGAGAGCCCAGACCATCGAAATTTAGTTTCAGTAAGAGCTGCATGTGCCAATGGCTCACAAGTCTTTGTTAGTGGAACACTTATGGGTATCAAGCAGACCCAAAAAATTGTCGCAATTGATGAATTAGATCTAGATTTAAAGCCAACAAGTAATCTGCTCTTTTTACGCTATTCCGATCAGCCGGGCGTAGTTGGTGTAGTTGGTAACTCTTTGGGTAAGTTAAAGATCAATATTGCAGATATGCAGGTAGGTCGCACCCAGGTTGGTGGAAAAGCATTAATGGCCCTCACTGTTGACTCGGTAATTCCTAATGATTTAATTGAAGTTATTACTAAAGAAACTGATGCAACATTGGTGCGCTTTGTAAATTTGGTGAGCGAATGAAGTCTTTTAATTTAGCAGTGATCGCAGGGGATGGCATCGGTCCTGAGGTAGTAAACGAAGGACTTAAGGTTTTAGACGCGGTTGCAAAAAAGTATGATCTAAAATTTAATAAAACAAATTATGAGCTTGGTGCAGCTTATTGGCATAAAACTGGGCAAACTCTGCCAGATTCGGTTATGACAGAGTTAGCAAAATCAGATGTGATTTTATTAGGTGCAGTTGGAGATCCGACTGTGCCAAGTGGAG
>RHBS01000059.1 GCA_010030895.1 Actinomycetota bacterium
TTTTCTAAATCTTTTTTGGTGCGGGCAGATAATGATGGCGCAAATGGTGGTAGCAATCTTGGACCTGCCTCAATAAGTGTGATGTCAATATGGGAGGCGGCATTTGCTTGATCTGATTTAAGTGGACCACGTATTAACTCTGCGATCGCACCTGCCATCTCAACTCCAGTTGGTCCACCGCCAATTACAGTAATTGATAATTTTGTATCATCTTCAAAGCGACAAAGATCTTCAAATCGGCGCATAATCTCAGCTCTAATAGTTAGCGCCTCAGAGACTGTTTTCATACCTAAGGTGAACTCTTTAACCCCCGGGATTCCAAAATCAGCGGTAACTGAACCTAAGGCAACAATTAAGTGATCAAATTTTAAAAGCTCACTACTATCTAACTTGACCTCTTTATTTTTGTGATCAATTGATATGGGTGAACCCATTCTAAATTTAACTGGTGTTTTTCGAAGTGCACCTCGAATTGGATAAGCCACATGATCGGCAGCAAGACCAGCGGTTGATACCTGGTAGAGCAGTGGTAGGAAGGTTTGATAATTGTGGCGATCAACCACAGTTACATCTGCAGTTTTATAAAGGGCTCTAGCAGCGGCTAAGCCACCAAAACCGCCACCTAAAATTACAACCTTTGGCTTATTCATTGTATTAAGTCTACTGTTTATCCTATGAAGGATGAGCGCAAGATTCTCGTAACTGGAGCCTCTGGCTATGTTGGCGGTCGCTTAGTTACTGCATTACTTGAAGATGGTGCTGATGTTCGGGTCTTTGTTCGCGATGCCAATAAGGCGCAAAGTCATAGCTGGGCTAATCAGGTAGAGATTGCAACTGGAAATGCAACTGATTTTGAATCCACTAAATCAGCCTTAACTGGTGTCCATACCGCTTTTTACCTTCTGCACTCTATTAATTTAGGTCCAAATTTTGATGAGATTGAAGCTGCTATGGCTAAGAATTTTGCTAAGGCTGCTGAAAGTTGTGGGGTTAAGCAAATAATTTATTTAGGTGGAATTAATAATGATATTAAAAGTAGTAAGCATCTAAACTCAAGAGAGAATACTGGCAAATCATTAGCTACCACTTCAGTTCCAGTGATTGAGTTACGAGCCGGAATTATTATTGGCTCAGGCTCTGCCTCATTTGAGATGTTGCGCCACTTAACTCATCGCCTACCAGTTATGACCACCCCTAAATGGGTTTCAAATAAAACCCATCCAATTGCAATTAGAGATGTGCTTTGGTACTTAAGAAACTGCACAAAGTTAGAAAAACCAGTTGCTGGCATATTTGATATTGGTGGGCCTGAGGTTTTGACCTATGCCGATATGATGCAAAAATTTGCCAAGTTATCTGGTTTAAGAAAAAGATTGATAATTAAGGTGCCGGTGCTAACTCCAAAACTTTCTAGTCTTTGGATTGGCTTTGTTACCCCGGTTCCCACCTCACTTGCCCGGCCATTAGTTGGCTCACTTATTAGTGAGGTCGTAGCAGATCCAAATAAATCAATAAACAATTTAATCCCACCTCCTAAAGAGGGATTAATTGATGTAGAAAAAGCTATCTCCTTAGCCTTAAGTAATGTTTCAAGTAACACAGTTTCAACTCGTTGGTCAGATGCAACCTTGCCAACTGCGCCATGGCAGAAGGCACAATCAGATCCTGAGTGGGCAGGAGAAATGATCCTTCGGGATAAGAAAATTCGAATAACGGATGCATCGATAAAGAGTTTATGGGAGGCGATCGAGGAGATTGGTGGCGAAAATGGTTGGTATGGCTCAGATTTTCTTTGGTACTTACGTGGTTTATTAGATCGCATGATTGGTGGCGTTGGGCTTAGACGAGGCAGAAGAGATCCAATCCACTTAAGAGTTGGAGACTCACTTGATTTTTGGCGAGTGGAATCTTTAATACCAGAGCAATCACTTAAGTTATATGCCGAGATGATTTTGCCAGGAAAAGCATGGCTTGAATTTAGGATCTCTAAATTACCAAATGGTCAAAGTGAGGTAATCCAGGAGGCCACATTTTCACCCCGTGGCTTAGGTGGTCAATTGTATTGGTATGCAGTTCTACCATTACATGGTTTAGTTTTTCCAACCATGATTAGAAATCTAATTCGTAGCGCAAATCGAAAGGATTATGCAGCTAAAAATGCATCAGTTTAATTCTGAGGTAGAGGAGTTAGCGAAAGAGGTTTTAGAGTACTCGTTACTTCGACTAAGAACTGACCCACCTTTAGATGGACCAAAAACTGAAGAAGAGTTATTTAATTTAGTAGGTAATACCATTACTGAAAATGGGTTAGGTGGACATCAAGCGTTAAAATTGTTTAAAGATGTCTTAGCAAAAGCCTGCATCTCAACTGATCACCCAAGATACTTAGCATTTATCCCATCTGCTCCAAGTGAGTTTGCAAACTTATTTGATTTAGTAGTTGGGGCAAGTGCACTTTACGGTGGCTCTTGGCTTGAGGGTGCAGGTGCAGTTTATGCCGAAAATCAAGCGCTCAAATGGATTGCAGATTTAGCAAATATGCCAAAGGGATGCGGTGGAGTATTTGTACAGGGTGGAACTATTGGAAATTTATCAGCACTGGTAACAGCCAGAAATACTTTTAGGAGTAAGCGAAAAGATGTTAGCCGGTGGGTAGTTGCTGCAAGCTCTGATGCACATTCATCTATCAAATCAGCGGCAGAGGTGATGGATATTGGAATACTCTTAATTAAGCCAGACAAGGATGGTTCGCTACAGGGAGCAGATTGCGAAATCGCAATTGATAAATACCATCGGGAAAATCCAAATCATCAAGTCTTTGCCTTAGTTGCAACTGCCGGTACCACCAATCTTGGAATAATTGATAATTTAAAGAGCATTGCCAAATGTGCAAAGGATCGTGAAATTTGGTTTCATGTTGATGGTGCTTATGGGTTGGCTGCACTATGTGCCCCATCAGTTAGACCGCTATTTGATGGAATTGAATTAGCTGATTCATTTATCGTCGACCCACATAAATGGCTATTTGCACCCTTTGATGCTTGTGCGTTGATATATCGAAATCCAAAATTAGCTAAAAAGGCGCATCTTCAAAAAGCTGCTTATTTAGAGACCTTAGATGAAGATAATGAGTGGAACCCATCTGATTATGCGATTCATTTAACTAGAAGAGCAAGAGGATTACCATTTTGGTTCTCATTAGCAGCACATGGCACATTGGAGTATGCAAAAGCTATGGAAAAGACTATGGATGTGGCAAAGGATGCCGCTAGGCAAGTAAGAGAGCATCCAAATTTAAAATTACTTATAGAGCCAACACTTTCAATTGTGGCATTTGAAAGAATAGGTTGGAATATTGCTGATTATGAAAATTGGAGTGATAAATTATTATCTGATCAGATTGGTTTTGTAACGCCATCATCACATAACGGTAGGCCGATTCTTAGATTTGCAATAGTCAATCCTTGGACTAACCCATCTGATATTTCAGAAATTCTCGCCACGCTCTAACTGTTAAAAACCAGATATTGTCCTACCCCTCTTTTAAGATATACCCATGTCAGCA
>RHBS01000060.1 GCA_010030895.1 Actinomycetota bacterium
TTTTTCTCCATCTACCGATGTGGCAAGTGCAATAATTGAATCTGGATGTAGATGATCTACATGATCAAACTCAACTAAGCCATGCATTGAGGTATCAATACTTGGTGCTGCTCCACCCTTACCAAATGCGCAGTAATCAAAGAGAGCGACCATCTCATCTTCACGTTCAACACCTGGATAAACATTTTTTAAATCTTTAAACTTCTCAAGATCTAAGGCAGCAAGACCTGACTCTTTTAAGGTACCAAGATCGCCACCAGAGCCCTTTACCCACAAGACAGTTGTATCTTTACCAGTTGCTGGATTTGCAACTACACCCTTAGCTGATGTGTTACCACCGGCGTAATTAGTAAATCTAGGTTCAGAACCTAAGCGATTACTCCGTGCTAGTAACTCAGAAACTACCTTAGGTGTTGTCATTAAGCTCCCCATCCAGCTTGCGCGCCACCGACTCGTTCGGTCGCAATTTTTTCTGCATATCCACTCTTAGCATATGCAACCTTTGGATCTGGTGCTAATCCCTGCTCACTTCTTAACTCACCCAATAGATCTCTCACATCGGTGTTGTATGCATTCATTAATACATCATTTGCACCTAATACATCACCAGCTAATTGAGCTTTCTTAAGTGCATCAGCATCAACTAATAATGCTTTAGCAACCGCCTCTTGCACATTTGTAATTGAGCGAATCTGTGCTGGAATCTTTGGCTCGATATTGTGGCATTGATCTAATACATAGGAGACGGTAGTTCCCTTATCAAAACCGCCACCTTGATTTACCTCATGCATAATTCTAAATAATTGGAATGGATCTGCTGCGCCAACAATTAGATCATCATCAGCATAAAATCTTGAGTTAAAATCAAAGGCACCAAGACGTTTACGACGAAGCAAAAATGCCACGATATATTCAATATTAGTCCCTGGTGCATGATGGCCAGTATCTACACATACCGATGCCTTCTCACCTAGCTCTAGGCAATGTACATAAGATGTACCCCAATCTGGTACATCAGTTGAGTAAAAGGCTGGCTCAAAGAATTTATACTCTAAAAGCATTCTTTGATTAGCACCTAATCGCTCATAAACTTTTTGTAATGATTCAAATAAACGATCTTGTCTGCCAGCTAGATCATCTTGGCCTGGATAATTAGTACCATCGGCAAACCAAAGCTTTAGATCTTTTGCGCCGGTGATATCCATAATATCTACGCACTCAAGTAGGTGATCGACCGCTTTTTGGCGAATCTTCTTATCAAAGTGGCAAACTGATCCAAATTTATAATCATCATCTTGGAAGGTATTTGAGTTAATAGTGCCAAGATAGACACCATTATCCTTTGCATGTTTTGCTAACTTTGCGTAATCATCAACCTTGTCCCAAGGAATATGCATTGCAACTGCAGGAGCAGCACCGGTGTACTTATGTACCTGGGCGGCATCTGAGATCTTCTCATATGGATCACGTGGAACACCTGGCTGAGCAAAGACCTTAAATCGCGTACCAGAGTTTCCATAAGCCCAAGATGGGGTCTCAATATAAAACCGCTTAAGTACTTCCTTTGCCTCTTTTGCTGATGCCATTTGCCTCTCCTTATTGTTAGTTGATTAAAATCTAAATTAATTTAAGTGAAATACCTCTTCTAATTGCAAAAATCCCTCATCTGGTCGTTTGCCATCAAGGGCCACAAAAAACTCCGCCATCTCCGCCTGCCACTTGGCATTGATCTCTTTCTTCTCCATCCCAGCCTTTGCTGCTGCCAGGGAAGGTGTCTCTAAGTATCCAACCAAGGTGCCATCATTGCGATCTAAAAATAATGAGTAATTACTCCAACCTGTTTCGCTAAGTGCTGCCAGCATCTCTGGCCATACATCTGCATGTCTTCTGACATACTCATCCATTTTTTCTTTGCGCACCTGTAGGCGAAAGCAGACTCTTTCCATTAATTAATACCTAGCTTTCATAAAATCAAGGGATTTCTTAGCTAGATCATCGGAGTCACTCCAAAGATTTCGCCACACACAAAGTGTGTTTGAAAGAGATGGATCCACCACCGCAGATGAGAAGGATTCAAAGGTGATTGGACCTTTGTAATTAATCTGCTTTAACGCCTTAAAAAATGAATCAAAATCAACATTGCCGGTACCAAGATAGCCTCGATGGCTCTCTCCGATGTGGACATAACCTAGACGATCTCCTGCTGCCAGTACTGATTTTTGCATTCCATCCTCTTCAATATTCATATGGTAGGTATCAAGATGCAAGAAGGCATTTGGTCGATTTACCTCATCTAGGAAATCTAACCCCTCCATACCGGTATTCATAATGTTACTTTCATACCTATTTACTACCTCAAGATCAATATTAATTCCAAGATCTGCGGTGTAATCAGCTAATCGCTGCATAGCTTTTACCGAGTTAGATCTATTCTCCTTGGTAGCTGGCGATGGATACTTTGCAAGTGCTGAGTAAATAACTCCACAAAGCTCAGTGCCGCCTAATTGATGCAATACATCTGCCACCTTACGCAACAACTCATCACCCTTTGCCACAATAGATGGATCAGTACTTGTGACATCGGTAGTTGCAGATAGTCCTAATGAGGCGTGAGCCCGCAAACCAAACTCCTGCAGTAAATCTTTAGTTAATTTAGTATCAAAATTCCATGGATCAAAGATCGCAAGCTCTATATAGTCATAGCCATTACGGGCAGCGCTGCTAATTGCAGCTCTTGCACTACTAGGCGACCAATCTCCCACCCAAACTAAAGCATGACCTCCAAATTCAATTTGCTTGGCTGCTGGCATATTTTGCTCCTTAATTGGTGAAGGAAAGATTGGAATAGTCGCATTCTTTCACTCTTTTGCAGGGGTGTCCAACTTTTTATAATTTCATATCATTATTCAAACAAAAAAAGTTAGGGCGGCCCATTTCTAGGCCGCCCTAACTTTCAGACGATAATTAAACTTCTAAATTAGAAGTTGAATTGATCGACGTTGTCCTTTGTAAATACAGTTGCAGGTCCAAGGATAACTTCGTTACCTACTGCACCCTTAATAACTGTACGAGACTTAAGTCCCTTATCGCCAGGGCCTGACTTAATTGTGGCTCCGACCTTTACGCTTTGCTTCTTGTTCACGATTGAGTTAGCAACCTGAACAGCAACATATCCGAAGTTTTCAACATCCCATAGAGATGCTTGAGCTCCAGAACCATCCTTGATGTAAGTCTTCATATCATTTGGAAGACCTAGACCAGTTACGAATACCTTGCCCTTTGAAGCTGAGCCAGAAACATACTTAGCTGCAGCAACAATACCTACTGATGTAGGAGCAACGATTGCCTTGATGGTTGGGTACTTCTGAATTAGACCTTGGGTCTCAGTTGTTGACTCTTCTGGCTTATCTAGACCATAAGCAGTTGCAACTACCTTAACATCTGGATACTTAGCAGCAAGCTCCTTCTTCATGTAATCAATCCATACGTTCTGATTGGTTGCATCTGGAGTTGTTGAAAGGATCGCAATGTCTCCCTTAC
>RHBS01000007.1 GCA_010030895.1 Actinomycetota bacterium
AAGTGCATTGCACTATCAGGGGCAACCGGGAGAGCACCACCAGATAAAGAGCCAAATCGATTGCGTGAGTAAAGAATTGTAAATATTGAAATTATTAATAATCCAAATAAGAAAGGTTGTTTAGCTAAAGCTCTAATTTTTGAAAAACTTTTACTTTCCACAAATTCAATCTCATCAAAACTTTCATCGATTACTCCAATATCGGAGTAGCTTTTTACCTTTTGTGAATTACTACTTGATCTGCCTGGCTTAAATGCATTGGTTACCGCTGTTGAAATTCGCTCAATAGTTGCCCGAAGTTGAATTGTTCGAGGTGGAATAAACTGCTTAATAACCCGAGCAGTTAAAACTCGATTTTGCTTTCGATACCTTCTAGATTTAATTAAATCGGCAGGCTTAAAAATTAATAAACCAATAGCTGCAATTTCATCAGCGGCATAACCTGGTAGCTTGGCCAGCAAGTAAATTATGGATCTACCAAGGGAGGTTAGTAGGAGCTGAAGTGCAACCCAAGGCAGAATCCACCAACTTGAGTTTGCAAGTAAAACAAAGGCAGCATTTCTTCTATCTAGTAATAATGGTCGATGTAAAATGGCATCCTTAACATCAACCGTTCTGCGTTCAGTTGAAGCAGCTTCTGCATGGTAAAGCACAGCCTGCCCAACGCAAATAACACCATATCCTGCAATATTTGCCCGCCAGCCTAAATCCACATCATCTCTAAACAACTCAAGGCTTGGGTCAAAACCACCAAGCTCTTCAAATACAGATCTTTTAATTAACATGCCAGCACTGCTTACGGCAAGAACTGTATTTACATCATCATGCTGACCTTGATCATGCTCTCGCTCCTCTAATCCAGTCCAGCGCGTACCATTTTCAGTAATGCTGACACCAGCTTCAAGAATATGTTTGCGGTCATACCAGCCCAAAATTTTAGGTCCAGCGATTGCAACTTGAGGGCGTTCAACAACTGCCTCCAACAATTTAGCGAGCGCAAACTTATCCGGCGCACAATCATCGTGGATAATCCAAAGCCACTCATTATTTTCATCTACTGCTGGTGGTAATTTTGATACTGCAGTCGCAACAGCTAAGCCAAATCCTGCTGTCTTAGATTGTTTAATGACTGGAATTCCAGCATTACTTAATAACTTAACCGAGCCATCGGTAGAACCATTATCAACAGCAATAATTTGATCAGGCAAATGTTTTTGTGATGATAATGAGGCAACAACCTCACTTAGCCAAGTAACACCATTATGGGTAACAAGTATGGTTGTTACATACTGGTCTTTTACTTGAGCTGCGGTGCTTTGCTTTTCAGCCACCCGTTATTTTAAGCGGTTCGGCGCTTTAAGCGGCGGCGTTCACGTTCTGATAATCCGCCCCAAATTCCAAATCGCTCATCATGGGCCAGTGCGTACTCAAGACACTCTGATCTGACCTCACAGGATAGGCAGACCCGCTTAGCCTCCCGAGTTGATCCGCCCTTCTCAGGAAAGAAGGCCTCTGGATCGGTTTGGGCGCAGAGCGCTCTCTCCTGCCAAGAAAGCTGTTCGGAAGAAACTACTAAAGCAGCAAGCTCTGCACGTTGATCTGACATCTTTACTCCTTAGGTTTTCCAGTATTACTTCAAGTTCCTCAAGGGCCAGGGTGTGCCCGCAATGAGAGAATTACACGCTTGTAACTCTAATAAGTCAAGTTGATATCAGTCAATCTGTGGGTTTAAAACCCCAAATAATTAGAAAATATGAGCATTCCAGCCGAAATTTGGGTATTTGGCGCGATTATTGAGTCAATAATTTTGCAATCATCACCAATTTTTGCACCCTTTCCAATTATTGAACCAGATACCTCTGATCTGCTCCCAACTACTACTTCAGAACCAATCACTGAACCATTTTTAATCAAAGCAGTAGGAGATATTTGTGCAGTATTTGATATCAATACCTCACCCTTGTGTTCTGGTGTAGCTGCAGACTCAATTTTTCCGATTACCAAATCAGCTGATGCCTTTACCAAGGCTGCCGGGGTGCCAATATCTAACCAGTAAGAGTTATCAATAAATCCAAAAATTTTTGCATTTGAGGCTATGAGATTTGGAAAGGTTTCTCGCTCAACACTAACTACCTGACCTTTAGGAATAGTGTTAATTATGGCTGGATTAAAAATATAACAGCCAGCATTAATCAAATTACTTATTGGATTATCCATCTTTTCTAGAAATGATTTAACTCGATTATTATTTTCAATCTCAACACAGCCATATGCTCTAGCATCTAAAACTTCAGTAAGATATAAAGTGACATCAGCATTATTTCTTTGATGAAGCTTAATCTGACTTGATAAATCATGCCCACTTAAAACATCGCCATTAAAGACAACAACCTGATCACATGCCTCTATTAATTCAGCGGCATTTTTAATACCACCACCAGTACCAAGAGCTGTGGTTTCCACCGCATATTTAATCTTTATGCCAAATTTTTCTCCATCTCCAAAATATGGCTCAAATAATTCAGCTTTATATGAGGTGGCTAGAACTATCTCACTAATTCCAGCCTTAGCAGCTTTTCTAATTTGATGCTCAGTAAATGGCACTCCTGCAACCTCTAACATGGGCTTTGGTGTGTGTTGAGTTAGTGGCATTAACCTTGTTCCTTTGCCACCAACTAATAAAATGGCACTAATTTTCATGGGTTAATTCTCTTGACTACCTCATCAATATTTTCATCACTCGTTGTTAGAGCAACTCTGATAAATTTGTCACTGCCATAAAAACTACCTGGTGTAACTAAAATACCAAGATTTGCAAACCATTCTACTGTTTTAAAACAATCCTCATTTTTACTGCACCAAATATATAAGCCAGCTTGACTATGTTCGATAGTAAAGCCAATCTCTGAAAAGGCTGAAATTAACCTACTTCGCCTTCTTGCATACCGCTCTGCTTGCTCAATTGCATGATTGTTATCCGATAAAGCTGCAATCATCGCCTGTTGCACCGGAAGTGGAACCATCAAACCAGCATGTTTTCTAATCTGCCTAATTTGATCGATTAATTTTAAATCTCCAATTACAAAAGCTGCTCGATAGCCAGCCAAATTAGAGCGCTTTGAAAGGGAGTGAACAGCTAAAACGCCATCGTTATTGCCACCAGTTAAAGCAAGAATGGATTTAGAGAGTTTTGAAAATGAAAGGTAACACTCATCACTTGCAACAACTGAGTTATTCTCTCTGGCCCAATTAATGGCAGCTAAAATTTCACTATCTGTTTGAACCTGTCCAGTTGGATTAGAAGGTGAATTAATCCATGCTAAGTCAGCTACTGGCCAACTCTTAGCATCAATCTCAACCGGTATTGCCTTAGCTGAAGCCATTAATGCCCCAACTAAGTAGGTTGGATAAGCGACTTTTGGATAAAGCACAGTTTTACTTTGTAAAAAAGTGGGAAGTAGTGCAACAAATTCTTTTGAACCAATTACTGGAAGTACATCAAACTCTCCAGTTGCACCCAGGTTTGAAGTTGCCCAATCTCTTATTGCACTCCTTAACTTCTCACTACCTGCAGTAAGTGGATAGCTGGGTGAATTACTTGCGTTTGCTAATGCATCTTGAATAAATTTAGGTGTTGGATCAACTGGAGTTCCTTGAGATAAATCTATGAACCCACCTTGATATTTTTTTGCTTTTTCACCATAAGGCGCCAAAAGATCCCAAGGAAAATCTGGCAGCTTCAGAAAAACTTATTTCTCTTGTGGTGGAAGTGCAGCAACTATTTCATGATCTTTGCCAATTGCACCGAGTTTTGCTGCTCCACCTGGGGATCCGATTTCAACAAAGAATTTGCTATTTACCTCACTAAAATTTTTCCACTGTGCTGGAACATCATCCTCATAATAAATTGCCTCCACAGGGCAAACTGGTTCACAAGCACCACAATCCACACACTCATCAGGTTGGATGTATAGCATTCGGTCGCCCTCATAAATACAATCGACTGGGCACTCTTCGATACAGGATTTATCCTTAACATCGACGCATGGTTGAGCAATTATGTAGGTCACGCTTCTCCTTACAGTGAATCCACCTTGTTAGGTGGAGAATACTGCCATCAAGATTGATTACTGTGGTCAAGTTTAATAGGAGGCGCCAAATGCAGCCATCAGCGGCTCATATCGGCCAGCGGGTGAGTATCCGCCTGCATGATCCTGATGGGGGATTTCGCGATATTTTGGGGGTTTTAGAGAGCGAGAACACAGTACGAAAAAAAGATGGTTCGCTTGTTAGCTTTGATCAGGCAAAGATAGCGGTGTGGAAGATTGTGCCAAGTAAATGAAGCTAACCAATCAAAGACCTCAAATAAATCTTTTTGATACAAAAACACGCCAATTACAACCGTTAACAAGTAGTGATGGAAAAAGTTTAAGAATTTATGGCTGTGGCCCAACTGTTTATAGAGACGCTCATGTCGGAAACATGCGAACTTTTTTACTGTCTGACATAGTAATTAGGGTTGCAAAATATTTAGGTTATGAGATTAAATTTATTCAAAATATTACAGATGTTGGTCATATGTCAGAGGATTTTGTTGAGGACAAAATATTGGCTCAAGCAAAGGCTGAATCCAAGGATCCTTACGAAATCGCCAGAGTATACGAAGCAAGGTTTCATTCCGATTTAAAACATTTAAACATTACTGTTGCTAACAAATATCCTAAGGCAAGTGAATGCATAGATCTAATGCATGACCTTATAAATAAATTGTTAAATAAAAATCATGCTTACGTTGGAAGTGATAATTGCGTCTACTTTTCAGCCCAATCATTTTCTGGATATGGGGCGATAAGTGGAAATAGATTAGATTCGTTAAAACCTGGTCATAGATTTGAATATAGTGAAGCTGGTTCTAAAAAATTTCATGCTGACTGGGCGCTTTGGAAGGCAGCAGAGAACCGCACAGAAATGATTTGGAATTCACCATGGGGTAAAGGATTTCCCGGATGGCATGTTGAATGTTCTGCTATGTCACTTCACTACCTTGATGGCTTTGTTGATTTACATTTAGGTGGGATTGATTTGCGATTCCCCCATCACGAAAACGAAAGAGCCCAATCTAATTGCATTATTGATAAAGAAGCTGTCGCAATATGGCTTCATGGAGAGCACTTATTATTTGAGGGTCGTAAAATGGCAAAAAGCTCTAATAATGTTGTATTAGTTTCAGACTTAATTGCAAAGAAACTTGATCCATTAGCTCTAAGGTTATGTTTTTTAGAAAATCGCTACCGAAGTCAGATGGACTTGAGTTGGGATAGTTTAAAAGCAGCAAATCAACTCCTGCTGCGCTGGAGAGAAAAGATTTCAACTTGGAAATCAAATGATTATGTTGACTCAACTGAATCAAGTAGTTTAATTAGCGAAATAATCTTAGATATTTGCAATGACCTTGATACTCCAAGAGCGCTACAAAAATTACGAATGATTGAAAAATCTCAAACTCTTAACGATGGAGTTAAATATGAGGTCTTTAGGGAAATTGATGCAGTATTTGGCTTAGACCTTCTCCGCCCAGCAAGCCAAATACAATCTCTTCCAGATCACCTAGAAGAAATGCTAATTCAACGGCAAACAGCAAGATCTAAGGGAGATTATTCTGAAAGTGATCGCCTAAGAGATTTATTGGCTAAGAATGCTATTGCAGTTAATGATAGTAAAGATGGTCAAACTTGGAATTGGATAATTAGCGAGTAAAAGAAGTTTTTGAAAAAAATCCAAATAGTATTGCCAAAAAACCACCAATCATAAAAACATTTCCAGAAGTATTTCCATAAATCAATAGCTCATCTGCAAATCCAATTGAGCCTGCCCTTACAACGACTAGTAGCCAGGCTAATGAGGTATAAATCTGATACCTCTTAAAAATAAAGATCTGCTCAGATACTTTAACTCCTAAGTAAGTTAAAATTATTGCTCCGATCAATCCAAATGGTGGAAAAATATTGTGTAGTAATGTTGCACTGAATCCAACTAAAAGTCCCAAAAAAACTGATTTGAGAAATTTCATAAATTAATTCCAGCAAATAAATCTATTTCCCGACCTTCTGAATCAAACGGCTCAGACTTCTCTCCCTTTACAAGTGTGTAATACTCATCGCCCCAAACAGATAACCCTAAGTTGTTAGATAAGGCAAAAAATGGCCCATCCACTGCAATCTGCGTTGCGTGAGCTTTCATCGCTTCTAGTTTTTGTGGAACAAACTCAACTCCCCTAATTACTGTACTAACTAATTCATCTGGTTTAGCAAATGGAAGATCATCGGCACTTTCTGCTCCAAAAAAACTTGAACCTACTTCTTTCATTTTTTCAATCCCGTTTTGAATTACTGACCTGGGCATGGTGTTCCAGTAAATTTTACTTATCTTCCATCCTTGAGTAGCTGCCAAATCTGCAGCTTTCATAGCTACTTGATTCGCTTTTATGTGATCTGGATGCCCGTAGCCACCAAATTCATCATATGTAATTAAAACCTGTGGTTTAGTCTCGAGAATAACTTTAACAAGTTGCTGTGCTACTTCCTCTAAATTTGCTTGCCAAAAAACATCACTTCTCTCATTTTGTGGAGTACCAATCATTCCACTATCTCGCCATTTTTTATCTGGCGCACCTAAAAATCTATAATCTTCAATACCTAGGAGTTTCATAGCATTCTTAAGTTCAATTTCCCGGTGCTCACCAAGTTTGTCATCTCTGTTACTTGCTAAGTTACCCAGCTCTTCAACTAAGACTTCACCTTCTTCGCCGCGAGTACAGGTTACTAAGGTTACTTTTGCTCCCTCTTGAGCATACTTCGCCATTGTTATACCGTTGTTGATGGTCTCATCATCTGGATGAGCATGTACAAGTAATAATCGCTTTTGTGCACTCACTGCCTCAATATAACTTGAAACTAATCAAATCTGACAATATCTCTTAAGAATGATTAGAATTAATCAATGGTTGATGATAAATCTACTCGCCTACCTCGTGATGAGCGTCGCGCGCAATTACTAGTTGCAGCGCTTGAAGTTTTCACGGTAGCTGGTTACCACTCTGCTGCTATGGATGAGATTGCTGATAGAGCAAATGTTAGTAAGCCAGTTTTATACCAACACTTTCCCTCTAAACTAGAACTTTATCTAGCAGTATTAGATTTACATATTGATTCATTAGTTTTTGCGATTCAAAAAGCTATCGCTTCAAATCGCGAAAACTCTTCTCGAGTTGCGGCAACTGTTGAGGCGTACTTTGGTTTTATTGATTCTGAGGGTGAGGCTTTTCGATTACTTTTTGAAAGTGATATGAATTTAGAACCACAAGTGCGCGAACGACTAAATAGAATGACTTATGACTGCGCGGCGGCGGTAAGTGCAGTAATTTCTATTGATACTGGATTAGGAAAAGAGGAATCAATGATGCTTGCGGTTGGAATCATTGGAACTGTGCAAACTACAGCAAGGCATTGGTTAGATCGCGACGGTAAAATTGATCGCAAGCGAGCTACTGAATTGGTAATGAATCTTATTTGGCGAGGAATATCAGGTTTTCCTAAATCAAAATCATGAATTAGCAAAGTTTTGATTGAAAAGGTAGAGTATTGACATGGCAACTCCAAAATCAGTAGCAAAAACCTCGGCACGAACTGAGGTTAAAATTGGCATTTCAGATTCAACTCATGAAATAAATATTGAGTGTGTAAGCACTCAATCTGAGGTCATATCTAAAGTTAATGAAGCAATAAAGTCCTCTGCAGTCCTTTCTTTGAGTGATACAAAAGGTAGAGAGCTACTAGTACCATCAAATAAAATTAGTTATGTTGAGGTAGGGGAATCAACTGACCGTAAGGTTGGCTTTGCAAACTAAGCAGTTATAACTCGTCTTTTATTTGCTTTAGACTCTAATTTTTCCCATTGTTCAGGATTTGTTGTGTACTCACCTAAAATGTTTAACTTACCATTACCGTGATAATCACTTGCTCCAGTCATGACTAGGTCAAAACTTTTAGCTAAATTTATTAACGCTTTTTTTTCATCTGGATTATGGTCACGATGGTCTATCTCAATTCCGTCAAGCCCAGCATTAATTATTGAGCCAAAGGTTTCGTCAGAGATTACTCTGCCTCTATGTGAAGCCATGGGATGGGCTATAACTGCTACCCCTCCGGCTTGCTTTATTAACTCAATCGCTAATTCTGGTGAAGGGGAATAGTGAGATACATAATATTTAGAATTATTATGAAGCATTTTTGAAAAAGCTTCATCTCTGCTCGCCACAACTCCTTTCTTTACCAAGGCATCTGCCAAGTGTGGTCGGCCGAGAGTTGCACCTTCTGAAAGCTGCTCTAGTACATCTGACATAGAAATATCTATTCCAGCTTCATTTATTCGGGTAATTATCTTTTCCATTCTGCCAATTCGATTATCTCTAGTTTTTTCTAGTGTATTCATTAATTCCTGATGGTTTGGATCAAATAGTAGACCTAGTACATGAACACTTACCCCATCCGCAGTTTGGCAAGATATTTCAGCTCCTGGTACCAGCGAGAGTCCAGGACGCAGTGCAGCAGTGGCCTCATTCCAACCGCTTATCGAATCATGATCAGTTATTGCCAAAACTGAAATTCCACTTGCTAGCGCTTTATTAACTAATTCGGTTGGAGTATCAGTTCCATCACTAAAAGTAGTATGAGTATGTAAATCAATCATTGCCTTACCTGATGTTCCTGATTTGATCTAAGTACAAAGATTGAGCAACCGAAGATTAGCCCGATAATTCCCGGTATTGTTCCCGCAGGTGGTTGTTGCCCTAACCAAATCAATGCAAGTATCGCACTTACTGGAACTTCAAAAAATACAATCAAAGATACAACGACAGGCGATACCCGTTTTAATGAAAGATTAAACAGGGTATGACCAAGTAATTGCGCACCAATTATTAAAGCTAGTAACAATAACCAATCATATGTAGTAAATCCAGATAGTGGTGAACCAGTAAGAACTACAACTGGCAAAACTGATAAGGAGCAAACTAAGTAACAAACAGTTGTAAAAGTCGATGTAGAAATATCTTTTTGTACTTTAGATCCAATTAACATATAGCTTGCACCTAAGGCTCCACCAATAATTGCAAGTAAATCGCCCTGAAAAGACCGAATTGATAGGTTCAAATCAACTCCAGTAATAACTAATACAGAAAAAAATGCGATCAACATGCCGCCGATGGATCTTTTAGGTATATGTCCGCCCTTAAATTTGATAAATAGTGCTGCAAATATTGGCTGTGTAGCAGTAAGGGCTGTGCCGGTTGCAACACTTGTTAATCTCATGGACCAAAAAAAGCATAAAAAATGAGCGGCAAGGATCATGCCAGCCAGTGCAGACCAATAAATAGAAATTAGTTGTGTTTTAGATTTCCATTCTCGCCTACTGATTGCAAACGGCAGCATTAGTAGACCACCAATTAAATTTCGGAGGAAAATCAATGAAGGGACTGGTATCAGACTCTTGGCAATAATTGGCCCAGAGGTTCCGATTCCAATAATTCCAACGGCTAATAGCGGGATATCCCTACCCGTTGGAAGTTTGGTGTGGTAATGATCCTTCACAGGTGAAACCTATCTGAAATTAAATATTATTATGAATCACTGCCTTAGCGATACCCTTACCTTATGAATACAACTAGAGGCTTCCAATTAGAGCGTGTATTCCTAGCGAGATTAGCCGGTACTGGTGTCTTTGATCCTAATGGCGACCAGGTTGGAAAAGTTAGGGATGCAGTTGCGACTATGCGCTCTAACAATCAATCACCAAGAATTTTAGGATTTATTGTTGAAGTTCCGCCTCGTAAAAGAATTTTTGTTCCGATTACTCGAGTTACTTCCATAAATAATGGGCATGTAATTATTACTGGTTTACTTAATATGCGCAGATTTGAACCAAGGACAAATGAAATTACAGTGCTTTCAGAATTTTTAGATCGTTCAGTCACTTTGGTGGAAACAAATGAAAAAGTTACAGTTGAAGATGTTGCCATGGAGTTATCAAAAACTGGAGATTGGTTCATTGAGAAAGTCCATGTTATGAAGCGCGGCACTGGAATTCGCAGGCGAGGAACATCAATTACAGTTGAATGGGCTGAAATAACTGGATTTACAATCGGAGAAAGCAATCATGGTGTAAGTAATTTACTTGGAACCTTAGCGAACTTAAGAGCAGCTGATCTAGCCTCTGTGTTACATGATTTAAATATAAAGCGAAGAGTTGAAGTTGCCAGAGCGCTAGATGACGAGCGGTTGGCTGATGTACTTGAAGAGATGGATGAAGCATCTCGTGTTGAGTTATTAGCTGAGCTTGAAGGTGAGCGAGCTGCGGATGTATTAGAGGAGATGGATCCAGATGATGCCGCTGATTTATTGCGTGAAGTAGGTCAAGAGCGTGCACAAGCATTGTTGGCGTTAATGGAGCCAGAGGATGCCGAAGATGTTCAAAGACTTATGAAGTATGAAGATTACTCTGCAGGTGGAATGATGACTACTGAACCAATAGTCCTTACCGCCGATTCAACAGTTGCTGAAGCACTCGCTAAAGTTAGAGCGTCAGAAATATCAGCTGGACTTGCATCACAAGTATTCATCTGCCGCCAACCAATTGAAACTCCAACTGGGCGCTTTATGGGAGTAGTTCATATCCAACGATTATTAAGAGAACCACCAGCAACACTTTTGGGCGGAATTTTAGATAATGACATAGTGCCCCTGTCTCCTGAAGCAAATTTAAATGAAGTATCTCTGTATTTGGCTAGCTATAACTTACTTGCTGTTCCTATTGTTGATGCCCATGATCGTTTATTAGGAGTCGTCACAGTTGATGATGTGTTAGACCATTTACTTCCCGAGAACTGGCGACATAATGAGTCTCTAAAACAAGAAAGTGAGGCTAGATAATCGTGGCAAAAGAGAAATTGAATAAGAACTCACTTGAGTTCCCACGAGAGGCTCGTAGGAGCTTAAAACCATCTTATGACCCAGAGGCATTCGGTCGTTGGTCAGAAAAATTTGCCAGGTTTTTAGGTACTGCCAAATTTCTAGTATTCATGACGGTTTTTGTAATATTTTGGATTACTTGGAATTTTTCAGCTCCAGACAATTTAAAATTTGATGAGTATCCATTTATATTTTTAACACTTTTACTCTCACTACAAGCCTCTTACGCTGCCCCTCTTATTTTGCTTGCCCAGAATAGGCAGGCAGATCGGGACAGAATTCAAGGTAACGAAGACCGTGAAAGAGATGAAAGAAATATCGCAGATACTGAATACCTGGCTAGGGAATTGGCAAGCTTGCGAACATCAGTGAATGAAGTTACAACTAGAGACCACCTTAGAAGTGAACTTGCTGATGCTATTGAAGAAATCGTTGAAAAGTTAAAGAAGAAAAACTAGGTATTTACGTTAAGTCTAACTCCTACTAGAGATTTTGGCCTGATAATAATCTGATCGAGAATTTCATCAAAGACCTTTTTGTACTTCGGATCAGACAAGA
Organism: Actinomycetota bacterium; assembly: GCA_010030895.1. Classification (GTDB taxonomy): domain Bacteria; phylum Actinomycetota; class Actinomycetes; order Nanopelagicales; family Nanopelagicaceae; genus Nanopelagicus. The sequence continues at coordinate 11,583 of RHBS01000007.1, forward strand.
CAATTGGATTGCCCTCATCTCCACCTTCTCTAAGTTCTGAGTTAAATGGAATTTTTGCAAGCAGTGGTACCTCAGCCCCGACTAATACCCCAAGTCGGCGAGCAGTCTCTTCACCACCACCACTTCCAAAAACTGAAAGTTTTTCGCCACACTGTTTGCACTCTGAGTCTGACATATTCTCGATTACTCCAATTACTGGTTGCTTAATTTGATGAGCAATACGACCAGCACGCTCTGCGACTTCAGCCGCTGCAATTTGAGGTGTTGTTACTACAATAATTTCAGATGTTGGAATTAGTTGACCGAGCGATATCGCAATATCACCAGTGCCGGGTGGTAAATCCAAAAGTAATAAATCTAAATCGCCCCAGTAAGCATCACTTAATAATTGTTCTAAAACTCGGTGCAATAAAGGTCCTCGATAAGCAACTGGGTCAGATCTTTCCGGCTTAAACATCTCCATTGAAACTACTTTTACTCCGTAGTTTTCAACCGGTATAAAAGTTTGATCAATTGCAGTTGGTCTTTTATCTAAAATGCCCATCAACCTAGGAATAGAGTGTCCATATACGTCAGCATCCAAAATACCGACTTTTAATCCTCTGGCTGCAGCAGCAACAGCTAAATTAACAGTAACTGATGACTTTCCTACACCGCCCTTGCCTGATGCGATGCCTAAAACTCTTGTTAACGAATCTGGTTGAGCGAATGGTATAAATTTTTCCCGGCCACCTCGGATAATTTTTTTTACCGCGTTTCGTTGATCATCATTCATTACACCAAAAATAATATCTAAACTCTTAACTTCATTTATATTTTTTAAAGAATTAGTAATATCTAATTTCAGCCTGTCCTTCATTGGACAACCAGATATAGTAAGAAGAATTTTTATTTTTGCTACTCCAGATTCAAATGAAACTGACTCAACCATTCCTAATTCTGGCAATGGTTTATGCAACTCCGGGTCAATAACAGTAGTAAGGGCTTTGTTAATTGCTTCAACAGTACTCATAAAAGATCCGGATCAATCTTTGGCTTCGGCTTGATTTCAAAATCACTTTTATCAATTACATCGCCAATATGTTTTTTAATGAAGGTCTTAGGATGTAGATCCTTTACCTGTAAATCTTCATACCCTGGTCCTAAATTTTCTTTTAATTCATTAGTGGCATTTTGTGCCAAATTTTTTAATTTAATTAATAATCTTGCAAAGTCCGCAGCAACATTCGGCATTCGATCAGGCCCAATTAAAATTATTCCAAGCACAAATAAACCTAAAACCTCTCCGGCGCCCAAATTAAACATTTTATCTCTTAGATGCAGCCAAAACTACATCCACCTCTCTAGTTATGTTATTTCGTTTAAATTTGACTTTTACTTTATCACCGATATTTTTACTTCTAATTGCAACTATTAATTCATTTGAATTTTCTACACTTGCACCATCTAGTGCAATTATTATGTCTCCTTTTCTAAGTCCAGCTTTATCAGCTGGACCACCAGGTGTAATTCCAGTTGATTCACTTGATATCAACGCTCCAACACCATTAAATTGTGTATCAACTGAAATACCCATAATTGGATAAGTGGCAGAACCAGTATTTATTAACTGCTCTGCAGTTTTCTTTGCCTGATTTATTGGAATTGCAAAACCTAATCCAATTGAGCCGGCTTGAGAACCCGCGCCAAGAGTTGCAATAGCAGAGTTGACACCAATTACCGCACCAGTTGAATCTACTAATGGTCCCCCGGAGTTGCCAGGATTAATCGCTGCATCAGTCTGGAGGGCATTTATAAATGAGGATTCACCAAAACCATTTCCGGTAGTTACAGGACGATTCTTAGAGCTAATAATCCCGGCTGTTACAGTTCCTGACAGCCCAAGTGGTGATCCAATTGCTATTACGGCATCTCCAACCATAACTTGATCACTATTGCCAAGTTGTAAAGTGGGGGCTGCTTGAACATCTATTTTAAGTACTGCCAGGTCGTAGGAGTTGTCTCGACCAATTAATCTTGCAGGATATTTTTTACCATCTGAAGTTTCAACAGTAATTCTCCCACTATTGGCGGCTGATTCAACCACATGGTTATTTGTCAAAATAAAACCATCACTATCTAAAAAAAATCCTGAACCAGTACCAGATCCACTACCACCTTTTACAGCGATTGAAACCACAGCTGGGATCAATCTTGCCGCCAATGCAGCGATCGAGCCCGGTGCTCGCTCAACAATATTTTCAGTTTGAACTAGATTTGCGCCCAAGTTTTGAGTGGTCGATCTGCCCAGAGTTGCACCTATTGCCCCGGCAATTAAAGCAACTACGATCACTAATACAAAGAGTGATGAATTGTTTCGTTTCTGGATATAAATTCTTGATTTGTTTTCAACTGCAGGTTGCCACCAAGGGGTATTTAATGGTCGCTTCATCTAAACAAGTTTATTGGCAACCAATACTCCTGCGCCAACCGGGATTACTGCTGCCGACCATCTTTCATCCTCTTTAATCAGTTTAATTGCATCTCTTCGGGCGATACTCTCAGGATCACGTTGAGAAGGATCGACCACCTTGCCATTACTGAGAATTTGGTCAATTACGAGCACACCTCCTGGTTTAAGCAATCGATAAGATTCTTGAACCATTTCAAATAAATCTAAAGCCGGTCTGATAACTACAACTTCATAGGAAGTATCTGCAAGTTTGCCAATAACTTCAATTAATTTTCCCGTAATAATTCGATACCTTGTAGTTGGTACTCCTGCATCTTCAAATATTGTCCGTGCAATTCTGGAATGTTCACGTTCGGAATCAATGGTAGTCAGTACCCCATCATGGGCTATACCTTGAAATATCCATAGCCCACCAACACCAGAACCCGTACCAATTTCAACAACAGATTTTGAGTTCAAAAGTTTAGTCAGAAACTTTATGTAGTTTCCAACGGCAGGTGTTGGGTCTGAAGTTCCAATCTCCTCACCATTTCGCCTTGCCAATTGCATAAAGTAATCCTCATGAGCAAAGGTTTCGGAGTAGGCGCTCATATCACCTCTAGGCTGATTAATTTGGTTCAAAATGTAGCCAACCATTCAACTAGTAAGCGAGCGCCAAATCCAGTTCCACCTTTAATATTTTCTCCAGCATCTACCTCAGACCTAGCTGGACCAGCAATATCTAAATGCACCCAGTTTCGTTTACCAGCAAATTTCTCTAGAAATAGTGCAGCAGTAATCGAACCTGCTGAAAAATCAAACTTATCTGCTAAGTGATTGAAATCTGCAATTTCACTCTCTAGCGCTATTGAGTAATCATCAACTAATGGCATGTGCCAAACTTTCTCACCAATTTTTTCGCCCACCTCTACAAACTTATTAGCCAATGTTTTATTTCTAGTGTACATAGCAGCATACTGTCGCCCTAGGCCTAAAGTTGCTGAACCAGTTAAGGTCGCAATATCTACTAAGTAATCTGGGTCTAGTTCTAAATCTGCATAGGACAACCCATCGGCTAAAACCAGCCTACCTTCGGCGTCAGTATTTATTACCTCAACTGTGGTGCCACCATAATGTTCAATAACATCAGAGGGGCGTTGTGCAGTAGCTGATAATGAATTTTCAGCTGCCATAAGCAAAGTTGTAACTTTTACTTTTGGTTTAATTCGAGAGAGTGCAATAGTTGCAGCGAGTGCTGCAGCTGCACCAGCCATATCACTTTTCATTCCCACCATACTTTCATATGGTCGCTTCAGTGATACCCCACCAGTATCGAAAGTAATACCTTTACCAACTAAAACCACATGTGGCCAGCTAGCTGAACCTTTTGGAGCGTAAGAAATCTCAATTAATCTAGGCCCAGGATCTGGGGAGGAATTTCCAACTGCATTTAAGCCACCAAATTGATTAATTGATTTACCAGATTTTATTGAGATGCTAAGGGAGGAATTCTTGGTTTCTGAAACCATACTCTCTGCTTTTTTTGCTAACCATTGAGGATTTTTAAAATTAGAAGGTGTATGGATTAAATCCCGTGCTTGCCAGACAGCAGTTGCCAAAATATTTGCTCTTTCGACTTGGTCAAAGAAATTTCCAACGGTATAAAAGGTTGGTTTCTTAACTTTTTGATCAGTTTTAAGTGAGTATTGATAATTGGATAATTGAAGAGCGATCAGGCTTATAGTAATTAAATCGATATCTGAGGTCAGTAAAGACAGTAAAACTGAATTAGTATTTTTAACTTTTCTTCCTATGGAAGTAGATGCTTTTCTAATATCTTCTATGCTCTCACTACCGACTCCAACTAAGTAAATCCTAGTAAGGTTATCTTTAATTACTGGTAGCTCAATTATTTCACCTGGTTTGCCGGTAAAGTCAGGCCATTTTTTGAGTTCAAGATTTAAATCAATTTTGACGAAATTACTCAATAGCTTAAGTACTTTTGATTCCTTAACCTGTAATTCTTCTTGAGCTAATACCGGGATAGCAACTGCATTAAATAGTGAAAAATCTAATTCGCTATCACTTATATTTATAAGTTTTGGATGCAAGTTAGGAGTTTTAGGATTCATTATCCTTTTGATATTTAAGCTAGTGATTACTTTTTAACTAACGCAACTGCAGCTTGTAACACATTTCCTAAATTTGTTGCCTCTTCTATATTTAACTCAACTACCAATCTACCGCCACCCTCTAATGGGATTCGCATAACCATTGAGCGGGCCTCTTTTGTAACCTCCATTGGGCCGTCACCAGTTCTTGGTTTCATTGCCGCCATGTGATTCTCCCCTACAAAACTCAACTAGCCTGACTAGAGGTGTAATTATCCCTGATAAGCCCAGATGTGGGAAATCCTATAAATTCCCTTTAGAAATCATTCCAATTAGGCGCGATTTACCACTAGCAATAACAGATATTACTGCTCTCTCGGGCACACCAAGTTTACTTGCTATTTCGCTAGTGCTAACCGAATTTACTAAATGTAATCTCAGAATTAGCCGTTCTTCCTCCGGCAACGTGGAGATAAGCTCAGCAATACTCTTATCACCGATATCTGAATTCATGGAACAAGGTTACTGGTAAGCAGAGGGACTTTTAGGATTAGCGACTTAATTGCCGTGCAAATCTGCGTAGCGATAGCCATACACCGAGTAATAAGAATGGCTTCATTATCAGCAAAAATACAGGGTGGGCAACTAAATCTTCTTGCCAATTAAATGAGGTTCCATTCTTTATTTCTTTAAGTTCAAACTTTCCACTCCCACGAATAACTCGACCAATATGGATTACTTCACAAAGCGTAGGAGGCTTAAATTTAGTAATCTCCATAGTATCTAAAAATCCAATTCGTATTTTTGGATATAAATTTGGAAATAATCCAGTAAAGGCAAAAATTAATACTCCTTTACCATTTTTAATCGTTTGATCCTGATCTAATTCAGACCAAACTTTAGTCTGTAGCATCCAATTACCTTGGCTGCGCCAATCCACTAGTGACTTCCATACTGTTTTGATCGGTTTATTTATTTTGATTGTTAATTCTAAGTGAGAAAGTTTATTCATTTTCTTATAGCCTCAATTGTTGATGGTATATCTGAGCACCATTCAACTAACTCTGCTTGTCCAGTCTTCATAAAATTATGTTGAGCTAGATGATCTAAAGCCCTACGAAGTGGGTCATAAACGCCATGTGGATCACAAATTGCAATTGGCTTTTGGTGAAATTTTAAATAACTGCCTACCCAAATTTCGAAAAATTCCTCGAGGGTCCCAATTCCCCCCGGCAGCGCGATAAAAGCATCTGCTAGATCCTCGATCTTCGCCTTTCGATCACGCATATTTTTTACAACATGCATTTGCGTAGCATCTTTATCTTCAAACTCTAACTTGATTAATGGTTCTGGAATGACTCCAATTGTTGCAGCACCAACAGATCTGGCACCTTTTGCAACCTCACCCATCATGGAGGCTCGACCACCTCCCCAAACTAGATCCCACCCTTGTTCACCAATTGCTTTTCCGATTTCAAAAGCTAAATCAAGTGATGTTTTTGGAATATCTGGTGCAGAGGAGCAGAAAACAGATACGCGCATGAAATTAGTCTATTACCTAAGCGACATTTTGATACCGTTGCCTAATGGGCAATAATCAAAATTCCGCTTATGGCTTTGGAGTTGCAACACAAAACAATTCTGGGCACACACTTGATTGTACTTTTTACTCTTTAGGAATTGGCGAGCCTTCAGATAGCCAACCAGTAAAAGAGATCAAAGCCCAACTCGGAAATGATGATATTCGAGGGGTTGAAAAAGTTTTGGTTGAATTAAAAATCAATCTTCAAGACAAACCTAAGGATGCTAAAGATGTTTTTCTCAGGCTTCACCTACTTTCACACCGAATTGTTAAACCGAATGAACTTAATCTAGAAGGCATTTTTAGCCTACTTACAAATGTTGTTTGGACATCAGCTGGTCCTTGTGATGTCGAAAATTTTGCAACGGTTCGGTTACAGTTACAAAATAAATTCAATAATTTAGTAGTTTATTCGGTAGATAAATTCCCAAGAATGATTGATTACGTAATTCCAGAGGGTGTAAGAATTGCAGATGGAGATCGGGTTCGCCTAGGCGCTTACTTATCATCAGGCACAACAGTTATGCATGAGGGATTTGTAAATTTCAATGCTGGCACTCTTGGTAAGTCAATGGTAGAAGGAAGAATTAGCGCCGGGGTGGTTGTTGGTGATGGCAGTGATATTGGCGGTGGTGCTTCAATTATGGGGACATTAAGCGGTGGCGGTAAAGAGGTAATATCTATCGGAGAGCGAACATTGCTGGGAGCAAATTCTGGAATTGGAATAAGCCTTGGAAATGATTGTATTGTTGAAGCAGGTGTTTATATCACTGCCGGCTCAAAGATTTCATTACCAGATGGATCCGTGGTGAAAGCTAAAGAATTAAATAAAGCTAATAACCTGCTGTTTAGAAGAAATTCTCAAACTGGTGCATTAGAGGCTTTACCAAAAACAGGTAGCTGGGGTGGATTAAACTCCATATTGCATTCTAATTAATTTTTAATAACTTCTTTGGTGAGGTAAGAAATCCAATTCCCCACGAAAAATGCATTATAAACAATATAAATGGCATCAGTATTTTTTCAATTAATTTTTTACCAATTATTAAGCCTCCAAAAATTATTAAAGCTAAATATATAAAAAATGGAGTAATAAAAATAGGATTCACATTAGAAAGTAATATCGAAAGAAAACTAACTAACACTGTAAACGGTGGAGCTAGGTATCGGTAATTAACGGTATCTCTATGTTGCCTTAAAACCGCTCTGCGCCAGCGTCCGTATTGAAAATACTGTTTGGCTAATTTAATTAATGATTTTCGTGGCCGATATGTAACAACTAATTTAGGATCAAACCAAATTACGCCACCATTTTTGCGTAACCTATAATTTAGCTCCCAATCTTGAGCTCGAATATATCTCTCGTCAAAACCGCCTGCAGCCAATAATTCTGGTTTACTAAAGGTTCCTAAATAGACCGTATCCGTCTGCCCAGCTTCGCCACCGGTATGAAATTTAGATGGTCCAACACCTAATTTTGATCGCATCGCAAGTGCGATAACTCTCTGTAATCCCTTATTACTATCTGCATACATCAAACCACCAACATTTACTGCCTTATGCTTCTGCATAATTTCAACAGCAGTTTTAATATATGAGCTTTCAATCTCGGAATGGCCATCAATTCGACAAATTATTTCAAACTTAGATTTTGCTATAGCTAAATTTAATCCAACTGCAGTTTGCCCAGTAGGATTTTCTACTAATTTTATTCGATTATCTTGGTCGGCAAGAGATTTCGCGATTTCATTTGTCTTATCTTTTGAAGGGCCTAAAGCCAAAATTATTTCAAGCTCCCCTGGGTAATCTTGATTGAAGATTGAAGCAATGCAATCCTGTAAATTTTGCTCTTCATTAAGTAGGGGCAAAATGACTGAGACTGAAGGAAGTGATAAATTCACCACAATTCCTCCTAACACTATTTGTATGACTCGTATTCCCTGCCCATAATCTAGGATAAGAAGGTGAAATCTGCTCGAAGTGTCCGGATCTTGACTGGGATTTCTATAGCCGTACTTGCCATTTCTGGTGTTAGTGCACTTGCTTTTACAACTGTAACTGCTTCCATTGAGAAAATAGATGTCTTTGCTGGTTTAGATAAGAGACCAGAAAAGAAGTCTTCTGCAATTAACTACTTGATAGTTGGCTCTGATACTAGGGAAGGTTTGACAAAAGCTGAGCAAAAAGAGTTACGAGTAGGTTCTGTTAAAACCGCTGCTGGAAAGCGCTCTGACACCATGCTACTAGTTCATGTGTCAAAATCACGGGATAAAGCAGTAATCATTTCAATTCCACGTGATTCATATGCTCTGATACCAGCTCATAAAAATAGTTCAGGTAAAGATATTCCTGCTGTCCATTCAAAGATCAATTCATCTTTTAACTGGGGCGGAGCACCATTACTTATTCAAACACTTGAGGAGATGACAAATCTTAAGATTGATCATTATGTGGAAATAAACTTTGTAGGATTTGCTCGAATGGTTGATGCATTAGGTGGCGTGGAGGTCTGTACTAAAAAGGATATCGATGATCCAAAAAGTCACCTGGTATTGCCCGCAGGTGTTCACACCTTGAATGGAATTGAAGCACTTAAATATGTAAGAACTAGAGAGTTTGATGGACTCGGTGATATCGGAAGAATGCAAAGACAGCAGGCATTCATATCCTCTATTGTAAAAAAAGCAACTAGCCTTGGTGTGCTACTAAACCCAGTGACGATGACAAGTTTTATAAACTCTGCGCTCTCTGCAGTAACAACTGACAGTGGTTTAAATAGTTCAGAGTTAATCGTGCTTGCTAAACAATTCAAATCTGTATCTGCTTCTAATGTCAGAACATTAACTGTTCCACTTTCAGATTTAAATTACTACGCAAATGGCGTTACTGCCTCAGTGCTTTGGGATCCAGTGCTTGCACCACAACTTTGGGACAGATTGCGTGAAGATCGAGCCATTGTTGATGAGGTAACTCCATCACCTTCTGCCTCTACAACAAAAACAGAGAAGCCCACCGTAATTGATAAATTTAAAACTCGGACCGCTGAAGATAACATCTGTAGATAATTAGATAGGCTTACATCCATGGCGCTAAAACTCTCAGTAATTGGTACTGGCTACCTAGGGGCAACACATGCTGCATGTATGGCAAGTATGGGATTTGAAGTAATTGGATTTGATACCGAGCAAAACAAAATAGATTTTCTCAGTAAAGGAAAGGTACCCTTTTATGAGCCTGACCTCGAGGAGTTACTTTCTAAGCAGATAGCCTCTGGAAAGTTAACATTTACAAACAATATTAAAGATCTTGCTGATTGTGATGTTCATTTTATTTGCGTTGGAACTCCACAGGTAAAAGGTGGTATCGCTGCAGATTTAACATTCGTTAATTCAGCACTTGAATCTATAGCCGAATTCGTAAAAGCAGGTGCGCTCGTTGTTGGTAAATCAACTGTGCCAGTAGGAACAGCAGCAAGATTGAGAAGTAGATTAATTGAGTTAAATCCAAAAGCTGATTTGGCTTGGAATCCCGAATTCTTACGAGAAGGATTCGCAGTTGAAGATACTCTTAAACCAAATAGATTAGTTGTTGGAGTTGCCAATGATAGAGCTGAGGAAATTTTAAAAGAAGTTTATGCAAAAAACCTTGCAGAAAATACACCCTGGGTTAGAGCTGATTTACCAACATCTGAACTTGTTAAAGTTGCAGCAAATTCTTTTCTCGCTACTAAAATCTCTTTTATTAATGCTATGGCAGAAGTTTGCGAAGCAGCTGGCGGAGATGTTACGGTCTTAGCTAAAGCAATTGGGTATGACCCGAGAATTGGAAGTAGGTTCCTTCAAGCAGGTATCGGTTTTGGTGGTGGTTGTTTACCAAAAGATATACGTGCATTTATGGCGAGAGCAGAGGAGTTAGGTGCTAAACAAGCAGTTAAATTCCTTGAAGAGATTGATTCGATAAATCTTCGAGCAAGACAACGGATAATTGAATTAGTTCGTAATGATTTGTCAAATGATCTTAAGGGAAAGAAGGTTGCAATTCTAGGTGCTGCCTTTAAACCCGATAGCGATGATGTTCGAGATTCGCCGGCTTTGGATATTGCAGCTCAAATTCAAGCTGCGGGTGCAATCGTTACCGTTCATGATCCAAAAGCAATTATCAATGCTCAAAAAAGATTTCCTGCTTTAAATTTTGCTGAAGATATAAATACAACGCTAAAGGATTCAAACATAGTTCTTCATTTAACTGAATGGAAAATTTATAGGCAGATTGATCCAAAAACTGTTAAAACGTTGGTAAAAGATGCCATCATGATTGATGGCCGAAATGCACTAGATCGAGAGCTATGGCTTAAAGCTGGGTGGAAGTTTCGCGCACTAGGTAGGAGTCAGGTTGGCTAACGACATCGATGATCTGCTAAAACTAAAGACTTGGGCAGTAGTTGGGCTTAGTAATAATTCTGAGAGAGCTGCTTATAAAGTAGCAAAATTATTAATTGAAAAGGGTCATACAGTAATTCCAGTACATCCCAAAGCAGAAGTGGTACATGGTCAAAAAGGTTATTCAAAACTATCTGAAATTAAGATTCCAATCGACGTTGTAGATGTTTTCGTAAACTCACAATTAGCTGGCTCTGTTGTTGATGAGGCAATATCTATAGGGGCTAAAGGAGTATGGCTACAACTTGATGTGATTGATCAGGCAGCAATATCTCGTGCTAAAGCTGCTGGCCTATTAACTGCAATGAATAAATGTCCAGCTATTGAATATGGAAAAAGGTAATCACTCGTCAATTTCACCACAATAATATTGTTGAGCATGAATTACTTCAGTAAGCATATTTTCTAAATTATCCCCAAGTAACCCAACTTTATTTCTAAGCTGATCAAACTTCAGATTAGGGTTTCTAGCCATCAAATGTAAATACGGTCGATAATCATCGCTATTAATATCTGTGAATAAATTTCCCGTAACAATAAATGAATTTAAGTTTGTCGAGTTTCCTAGTGGAAGATCTAGTACTGCTCTTAAGTATTGTTCAAAATATCCCGTGACAGAACCAATTGAGAAAGAGTGACTTGATAGCGGATTAATCCAATTTATACCTATTAATTTTTTAAAATCATCGGCATCAACAATTAATTCTAGTCCACCAATTAATTGAATTTCATTTGCAAGATTTATCGTTGATAATTGAATTTCTATGGCTTGCTCATTACTTATCGCAGGCGCGGGTGTGATTAAAACATTCTCAGTGATAAGTGTGATTGGCCAAGTAGAAATCTGAGCATGTGGAGATCTTGTTACCACAATTGAGAGCATCTGACTCTTTGATGGATACATAGTTAATTTAGCTATGGATTCAATTGCTGAAATTGGAGGATAAATCATCACGCCAGATCGTTCGATAGATTTTAATGATGAGATTGAAATTAAATTTGGGTCTACACATATAAAATTACAATCTTTGCTTAATTCAATAATTTTTTCTGTAGATAGGCCCATTTCAATGAATTTAATGCCAATACCTAATTTATCTGCTTCTTGTTTAAAATTATTTTTAACAATTTCGTCAGCGATTAGACCAATATTTGGGAATGTCATGTAATAAGGTTACCTTTATTATGGTCCAAATTATTCTTGCCTCATCTTCCCCATCCAGGCTTAAACTCCTGGAGAGTGCTGGAATTAAACCTACAGTTCTTGTGAGTGGAATAGATGAAGAGTCCGAGGAGTTTAATTCCTTGTCGCCGAAAGAGTTAGTTTTAAAATTAGCCACGCTCAAAGCAAATGCTGTCAGAGTTAAATCACCAGCCAATTCATTAATAATTGGTTGTGATTCTACGTTTGAATTTAATGGAAAATCTCTGGGCAAGCCACTTGATCGCGAGATAGCCATAGAGCGCAGTAAATTAGTTAGTGGAAAATTTGGATATTTACATACAGGTCATTGTGTAATAGACACTAGGCAAGACAAGGAAATAGTTGAACTTTCTACTGCAAAAGTAAATTTTGCAGAAATAAGTAACGAAGAAATTGTCGATTATGTTAATTCCGGTGAGCCACTTAATGTCGCTGGTGGATTTACTTTAGATGGTTTAAGCGCACCATTTATTTCAAGTATTGAAGGAGACCCTAGCGGAATTATTGGCTTATCTCTTCCCCTAGTTCGGAAAATGCTCATATCGCTTGGATATAGCTGGCTTGATATTAAAAATTATTGATTTACGATAAGTTTGTCTTATGAGTAAACTTTATAAAGACCCGATAGGAACAGCTGAAAATGCTGCCAAAGAATTAAGAAAAATAACTAAGAAAGAAAAACATGATGTTGCACTTGTCATGGGTTCAGGTTGGATTTCTGCAGCAGAGGCACTTGGAATACCGACTCATGAATTTTCTGTAACTGATTTACCAGGTTTTCCAGCGCCAACAGTTTCAGGACATGGTGGAAAAGTCCGTTCTTATAACTTAAATAACTCCATTAATGCTTTAGTTTTCCTAGGTCGAACACATTTTTATGAAGGCTTGGGTATGGAACCTGTGGTACATGCCGTGCGAACTGCAGTTAAGGCTGGTTGCCGCGCAATTGTTTTGACCAATGCTTGTGGTGGAATAAATACAGATTATAAAGTTGGTCAACCAGTAATAATTAAAGACCATATCTCATTGACAGCAGCTTCACCGCTAATAGGTGCAGATTTTGTAGACCTGACAGATTTATACAGTAAAAGACTTAGAGAGATAGTTAAAGCCGAAGACTCAACACTTGCTGAGGGAGTGTATGTGCATTGGCGAGGCCCTGCTTATGAAACGCCAGCTGAGATTAAAATGATGAGAACTTTAGGTGCAGATTTAGTTGGAATGTCGACAGTTCCAGAGGCAATTGCGGCTCATGCATTGGGTGCAGAAATTCTCGCAATTTCATTAGTAACAAATGCTGCCGCTGGGGTAACCGGCGAAAAATTAAACCACGCAGAAGTTATCGCTGCAGGGAAAGCTGCGGCAGATCAAATGGGAAAACTTTTAGCCAGGATCCTTCCTAAGTTGTGATTTCAGCTCAGTTAAAAAAAGAGGTTGAGGATTGGATTAAACATGATCCAGACAAAGAGAGTGCAAAACAATTAACTAAATGGCTTAATGAATCTAATGAGTTCGAATTAAAACGTTGTTTTAATGGTTTCTTACAATTTGGTACAGCTGGATTACGAGGTGCTCTAGGGCCAGGTCCCTCTTGCATGAATAGAGCGGTAGTTGCTAGAACTGCGACAGGAATTGCTGCATTCATGGAGAGAAATAATTTGAAGTCTGTAGTTATTGGTAGAGATGCAAGACATGGATCTAAAGAATTTGCATTAGATAGTGCAGAAATTTTCGCAGGTGCAGGAATTAGTACCTTTCTTTTACCCAGGGAATTGCCAACTCCGGTATTGGCTTTTGCCGTGAAAAAGCTAAAGGCCGATGTAGGAATTATGGTAACTGCAAGTCATAATCCTGCAAGTGATAATGGTTATAAAGTTTATCTGGGAGGAAATGTAAAAGGAATAAACTTTTCTGGCTCACAAATAATCTCACCGATTGATAATGAAATATCAGCTGATATCTCAAAGGCAAATTTGACTCCAAATAGATCGAGTGATTTTAAAATGGTAAGTGAAGACCTGATTGACGATTACGTTAGAGTTGCTGCTTCTTTAGTTACAAAACCAAATAATTTAAAGATTGTTTATACACCAATTCATGGAGTGGGTGCGGAAACTTTCTTAAAAGTGTTAAAAGCTTCCAAGTTTTTGGACCCTCTTATTGTTCAAGAACAATTAAAGCCCGATCCTGATTTTCCCACTACTAAATTTCCCAATCCAGAAGAGATTGGAGTTATGGACTTATCAATTGAATATGCTAAAAAATCTAGTGCAGACCTAGTAATAGCAAATGATCCAGATGCAGATCGATGTGCCGTTGCTATTAAAGATTCAACTGGAACTTGGCGGGTACTAAAAGGTGATGAGGTTGGAGTTGCTTTAGGTTTATATTTGATAGAAAAAGGCAGAATAAGAAGTGGTGCGGTTGCAAATTCACTAGTATCTTCAACTCTATTAAGCAAAATTGCATTAAGTAACAAAATAAAATTCTCGGAAACACTAACTGGCTTTAAATGGATCTCGAAAGTACCAAATTTGGCATACGGTTATGAAGAGGCGCTTGGTTACTGCGTAGATCCAAAAACTGTTAATGATAAGGATGGAATAAGCGCGGCAATCCTTATAGCAGAGATGGCTGGTGACTTAAAAGAAAGAGGTTTAACAATTGAGGGCTATTTAGAACAGGTTTACAAAAATTTTGGCTATCATTTAACTGACCAAATATCTATTCGAGTAAGTGATACAAATAAATCTGAGTTATTGTTAAAAAAGATCCTTGATAATCCACCTAAAGTTTTGTTGAATTTTGACCTTGAGTCAATTGAGAATTTAAATGCACAAAAAGAGTTGAGCACCCCTGGTATTCGACTTAAATACTCTGGAGGTATCAGAGTAATCATTAGGCCAAGTGGCACTGAGGCTAAATTAAAGTGTTACATAGAGGTTATAGGAGATTCAAAGTTAGATTTGGAGAAGTTAATGTCGCAAGTTAAACAAGTATTGATTAAAGTACTCTCATGATAATTGATGGTAGTGAAGCTTCTTTAAAAAAATTTTTAAGTGAATTACCACCAGTCGACCAAGTGGGTGTTGAAGCCAGGACATCAATGCTTGCCACTAGAAGCATTAAGACTACAAGTAAATCCTGGGCAATTGATCTAGCTATTAGCATGGTGGATTTAACAACCCTCGAAGGTGCCGATACCCCGAGTAAAGTTAAATCTCTATGCGCAAAAGCTGTAAGACCTGATCCAACAGATTTAACAGTTCCCTCAGTAGGAGCTATCTGTGTTTACAACGACATGGTAAAGATAGCAAGGCAAGAGTTGGACTTTATTGGTGGAATAAATATTCCAGTTGCAGCTGTTTCTACGGCTTTTCCATCAGGCCGCGCCTCACTTGCTGTTAAAAAACAAGATACTCAAGATGCTTTAGATGCAGGTGCTAGTGAGATCGATATGGTGATTGATCGCGGTGCGTTTCTTTCTGGAAATCTAGGAAAAGTTTTTGAAGAAATCAAGATAATTAAAGAGCTCTGTGGCAAGAAAGCACATTTAAAAGTTATATTTGAAACTGGAGAACTAGTAACTTATGACAATGTAAGAAAAGTTTCTTATCTTGCAATGCTTGCTGGAGCTGATTTCATTAAAACGAGTACCGGAAAAGTTACTCCTGCTGCCACAGCTCCAGTTGTATTGGTAATGCTAGAAGCTGTCCGTGATTATTTTTCAATTACTGGGCAGAAAATTGGAGTTAAGCCTGCTGGTGGTATCAAAACCACTAAGGATGCAATAAAGCAATTAGTTCTGGTAAATGAGACGGCCGGGCCTGAATGGTTGAATCCAGCATTATTTAGAATCGGTGCTAGTTCATTATTAAATGACCTGCTGATGCAACGTACTAAATTACGTACTGGGCACTACGCTAGTGCCAATTACGTAACAATAGATTAGGTGGTTTATGAGCAACTTTGAGTATGCAAATGCTCCTGAATCCAAGACTATCGCCAAGATATCCCAATCCTATGATTTATTTATTGGTGGTAAGTTTGTCAAGCCTAAAAAAGGTAAGAGCTTCAATACCGTTAATCCAGCAACAGAGGAAGTTCTGGCAAAAATTGCCTATGCAGATAAATTAGATATTGATCTAGCTGTTTCAAGTGCAAGATCGGCTTATACAAAAGTATGGTCAAAGCTCCCCGCTAAAGAGCGTGGAAAATATTTGTATCGCATAGCAAGAATTTTGCAGGAAAGGGCTCGTGAATTTGCAGTTGTTGAAACTTTAGATAACGGAAAGCCAATCAGAGAATCTCGTGATACCGATATCCCACTGGCTACAGCACATTTTTTCTATCACGCAGGTTGGGCAGATAAGTTAGAGTTTGCAGGAGTTGGAAATAATCCAAAATCTCTTGGAGTAGTTGGACAAATAATTCCTTGGAACTTTCCTCTACTAATGTTGGCTTGGAAAATTGCACCAGCACTTGCAACTGGAAATACCGTTGTATTAAAACCAGCAGAGACCACACCCTTGACAGCACTCTTATTTGCTGAAGTGTGCCAACAAGCAGGACTACCCGATGGTGTTGTAAATATCATTACTGGAGATGGAATTACTGGGGCGGCATTAGTTAATCATCCTGATATTAATAAGATTGCATTCACAGGTTCAACCGAGGTCGGTAAAGCAATTGCTAGGTCAATATCTTCAACTAAAAAAAGTGCAACTCTAGAACTTGGTGGAAAAGCTGCAAATATTGTCTTTGAAGATGCCGCGATAGATGAGGCGGTCGAGGGAATAGTTAACGGCATATTTTTTAATCAAGGTCATGTTTGCTGTGCTGGATCTCGATTACTTCTTCAAGAAAATGTAATGGATGAGGTTCTAGAAAAATTAAAGAAACGAATGAGTTTAATTAGAGTTGGCGATCCAATGGATAAAAATACAGATTTAGGAGCTATTAACTCTTCAGAACAGTTAAAAAGAATTAAAGATCTTGCTAGTGCTGGTGATTCTGAAGGGGCAAATCGATGGTCTCCTGAATGTAAATTACCCTCAAAAGGTTACTGGTTTGCTCCAACTATTTTTACTGGAGTTTCACAATCCCACAGAATTGCCCGTGAAGAAATTTTTGGACCGGTTTTGTCAGTGCTAACTTTTAGAACACCAATTGAAGCGATTGAAAAAGCAAATAACACAATGTATGGATTATCAGCAGGAATATGGAGTGATAAGGGCTCAAAAATACTATGGGCAGCTAAGCAATTAAAGGCTGGAGTTATTTGGAGCAATACTTTCAATAAATTTGATCCAGCTAGTCCATTTGGTGGATACAAAGAGTCAGGCTGGGGACGCGAGGGTGGTCGCCACGGCTTAGCAGCATACTTAGAATCGGATGCGAAGGTAAATAAATGAGTCGCATTGATGTAAACAAAACCTATAAATTGTTTATTGGTGGAGCATTTCCTAGAAGTGAATCTGGCAGAGTTTATGAAGTAAAAGGTGTAAACAAGAAATTTATTGCAAATCCAGCACTAGCTTCGAGAAAAGATCTAAGAGATAGTGTCGTGGCTGCAAAATCTGCTTTTCCTGGATGGTCCAGTGCAACTGCATTTAATAGAGGACAAGTTTTGTATCGCATTGCGGAGATTATGCAAGGCAGAAGTGAGCAATTCATAGATGAGATATGCGCTTTAGAAGGATTGAGTACTAAAGCGGCAAAATCTCAGGTGGAAGAGGCAATTGATACCTGGGTTTGGTACTCAGGTTGGTGTGACAAGTTATCTTCAATTTCGGGCTCTCTAAACCAAGTTTCTGGTCCGTTTTACAACTTTACCTCGCCAGAGCCACTAGGAATTGTTGCTGTATTTGCAGAAAATAAACCATCATTACTGGGTGCGGTAAGAACTATAGCCCCAGTAATCTCAGGTGGAAATACTGTGGTGTTAGTTGCAAGTGAGAATTACCCCCTACCTGCAATCACGCTAAGTGAAGTGCTTGCTACAAGTGATCTACCAGCTGGTGTTGTAAATGTATTGACTGGAAAAACATCAGAGCTGGCGCCTTGGATTGCATCACACATGGAGATTGATGGCGTAGATGTTGCAGGCTTATCTAAGAAAGAGGAGGAGGAATTAAAACTTTTAGGTGCTGAAAACTTAAAAAGAGTATTTAGATTCAAAAATGCTAATAGTCCAGAAAGAATTTTGAGCTTTATGGAACAAAAAACTATTTGGCACCCAATAGGAATGTAGTTTATTCATCGGAGATTTTTGCATAAGCAGGTTTAATAACATTATTAATAATATCAACTCTTTCATCATATGAAATGAAAGCACTTTCAAGCGCATTAATTGTTACAAGTTGAAGATCTGAAAACGTCCAATTAAATGAATCAACACATCGTTGCATCTCATTACTCATTGAGGTGTTACTCATTAATCTATTGTCAGTATTTAAGGTAACTTGGAAATTCAACTTTAGTAACTTACCAATTGGATGTTCTGAATAAGTTTTTGCCACCCCAGTTTGCAAATTAGAGGTTGGACACAATTCAAGCGCAATTCGACTATCTCTAATATATGAAGCAAGCAAACCAATCTTTGGGGATGTGGAACTGAAATCTATATCATCAATGATTCTTACCCCATGTCCTAACCTTTCAGCGCCACAAATTTGAACTGCCTCCCAGATTGAAGGTAAACCGAAAGCTTCCCCGGCATGAATAGTGAAATGAGCATTTTCTTTTCGTAAATATGAAAACTCCTCTAGCTGATTAGTTGGGGGAAATCCATCTTCAGGACCGGCAATATCAAAGCCGACTACTCCCTGATTTCGATACTTTACAACCGCTTTTGCCGCCTCCATTGATCTATTACTTTGGCGCATTCCACAAAGTAATGATTTCACTTTAATTTTATTTCCCTCAGATGCAGCCTCTGCCATGCCCTGTTTGTAACCTTCAATAGTTGCATCAACTACTTGATCTATGGTTAATCCTTGCTCAGTCGATAACTCTGGTGCACCTCTAACCTCTGCATAAACAACTCCATCTCTTGCTAAATCAATGACACACTCTCTTGCAACCTGAATTATTCCCTCTCTAGTTTGTATAACTGCAACTGTGTGGGCAAAAGTCTCAAGGTAGCGAACTAATGATCCTGAGTTACAAGAATCTTCAAACCACTTTGCAAGTTCTGTTGGATTATCGGTTGGCAATTTTGAATATCCAATTCGATCTGCAATCTCAATAACGGTTGCAGGCCGTAATCCACCATCTAAATGATCATGCAGTAAGGCTTTTGGGATTCGCTTAATTTGCTCAGAAGTTGGAGTTCTAGCTAATGACATTTAAGCCTCAATTCTCTCTAGAATTAGTGGTAACTGATTTACTTCGGAGTCTTCAGTTCCAATGGTGAACGCACCAGTTAAAGCTTCCTTAGCTCGATCAAATCTTGAAGAATCATCGGTATGTAAAGTTAAAATTGTTTGACCAACTTTTACATTCGCGCCAGGTTTTACATGGATTTCAATACCAGCCCCATGTTGTAGTAAATCACCTTGCTTTTGCCGGCCAGCACCTAAGCGCCATGCGCTAACACCAACTTTGAGAGCATCTAAAGATAACAATTTTCCAGTGGAATCTGCCTTAACTTCAATTTTATCTTTTGCAACAGGCAGAGGTGCATCATTGTTACCACCTTGTGCCTTAATCATTTTTCTCCAAACATCCATAGCAGCACCATTTTTAAGTGCAGTCGCAGGATCCATCTTTGGTTTTATTTTTGCAGCAGTCAACATTTCATTTGCTAATATCAAAGTTAATTCAACGACATCGCTTGGCCCTCCACCAGCTAGTACCTCTAAGGTTTCTCTTACTTCTAAGGAATTACCGACAGTTAATCCAAGTGGCACATCCATTGCAGTTACTAATGCCCTGGTCACTACTCCAGCTCGATTTCCTAGATCCACCATGGTTTTAGCCAGTAAACTGGCTTTTTTTGGGTCACTCATAAAGGCACCAGATCCAGTTTTAACATCCAAAACTAATGCTCCAGTGCCCTCCGCAATTTTCTTACTCATAATAGATGATGCAATTAGTGGAATTGATTCAACTGTGCCCGTGACATCGCGAAGTGCATAAAGTTTTTTATCCGCTGGAGCTAAACCACTTCCGGCAGCACAAATAACGGCTCCGCATTCTTGTATTACCTTAAGCATTTGCTGATTAGTGATATTGGCATTCCAGCCAGAAATCGACTCTAACTTATCTAATGTTCCACCAGTATGACCTAATCCTCGGCCAGATAATTGCGGAACCGCACCACCGCAAGCAGAAACTAATGGAGCAAGTGGAAGAGTTATTTTATCCCCAACTCCACCCGTTGAATGCTTATCAACCGTAGGTCGATCCAAAATTGACCAATTCATTTTTTCCCCACTCGCAATCATGGCATCAGTCCATCTAAAAGTTTCTCGATCATTCATGCCATTTAATAAAATTGCCATCAACAATGCTGACATTTGCTCATCAGCTATTAGCCCCTTGGTATAAGAATCAATAGTCCAGTCAATTTGTTCATCACTTAATTCCTGCTTATCTCTTTTTGCAGAAATTATTTCAACCGCTGTAAATTTTGTGCTCATTTACTTAAGATCCTCAGGACCAAATGCCCAAGGGAGTAAGTAGGAAAACGGCTTTGGGCCTTCAGGGGTCATAAAAAGCATTTCGTTTCCCCCGTGCTCAAATAAAAGTTGTCTACACCTTCCGCACGGCGATAAGTAATTACCATTACCATCCACGCAAACGGCTGCTATTAATTTTCCGCCTCCAGTTGCAGTTAGGCTAGAAATTAATCCGCACTCAGCACATAGTCCAACGCCATAACTTGCATTCTCGCTATTACATCCAACTACTATTCGGCCATCATCAACTAAAGCTGCAACACCAACTTTAAAATTTGAATATGGGGCATAGGCATTTTTCATTACCTCTTTAGCAGCCTGATGTAGTTTTTCCCAATCAATATTCACGGGTTAATTGTCCTATGAATGATGATTATTTTGTACCGCGAAGATATGGGATTCCATCAGCAGCTGGAGCACGAACCCGCCCTATAAGTCCTGAAACTGCGATTATGGTCGCAATATAAGGGATCATCAACATGAATTCAGAAGGAATTGGTACCCCAGCAATTGATAAATTACTTTGCAAACTGTTGGTAAACCCAAAGAATAAAGCTGCGATTAGAGCACCCTTAGGACTCCATTTTCCAAATATTAAACAGGCAAGTGCAATAAATCCGGCTCCCGCCGTCATAGATTGGGAGAAAACGCCAACCGCACCAATTGTGAATACAGCCCCACCAATTCCAGCAACCGCCCCCGCAATAATGACATTTCTAAATCGTAATTTATTTACATCTATCCCTACGCTATCGGCTGCAATTGGAAGTTCACCAACTGCACGAGTGCGCAATCCCCATTTTGATTTGAATAGAGCAATTTGAATCACTGTAACAATTACATACATTAAATAAACAATAATTGTCTGATTAAATAAAATTGGACCAATTATTGGAATTTTAGAAAGAATTGGAATCGGAATTGCTGAAAAGCTTCTGGCAGCATTCCATGTACTCTCATAAGGTACTAGAAGCACAGTGTAAAAAAAGTTTGTCAAGCCGAGAACTAATACATTTATAACAAATCCTAATATGACTTGATCTACCTGGAATCTAATCGAGAAGT
Organism: Actinomycetota bacterium; assembly: GCA_010030895.1. Classification (GTDB taxonomy): domain Bacteria; phylum Actinomycetota; class Actinomycetes; order Nanopelagicales; family Nanopelagicaceae; genus Nanopelagicus. The sequence goes on from RHBS01000007.1 coordinate 33,099, forward strand.
AAGCCAAAATCCAAGACACTAACGCACCTGCAATAGGAGCAGAAATCAATCCCCAAATTAGGTTTTGAGAAAGGCTAGCCACAATAGCTGAGATAAATGCTGCGAAAAGTAATTGGCCTTCAATTGCAATATTTATCACTCCAGATTTTTCACATAGAAGCCCAGCCATTGAACCAAATATAAGTGGGACTGCTAATAAGACTGCTGCCTGGAGTAAACCTGTCAGTGGTATAAATTTCCCAGCAGCTGCCCATGTTAAAAATGCCATTATGGATCCAAAACCAAAAATCACACTTCCTAAGGTGATCTTCCGATTTGTTTTGAACTGAATGTAAGAGATTGCTAGGCCAATTAATGCAAGCAAAAGAAAAATTAAAACACCAGATTTAGAGCCAATTTTCCACTCACTAATCAGCTTCCACTCATCTCCTAAGAAAAAGCCATAGACAACTGGTTCAACTCTAGATGATGAGATATAAAAAATATAAACAAAAATAAACAATAAAATCACCATAGATATGACGCCATTTTTTCTTCGCCTTTGCAGCGCATTCAACTGTGCCATTAGCCATTCCAACCTTTTGCTGCCATAGATTTCGTTTCAATGTTTTTCTTAAGCCTAAACAGCATCTTTAAAAGGGCAGGGGCCGCAATAAATAAAACTATTAAGGCTTGAATTACTTGAATGATTTCAGCTGAGGTACCGGTATTTGAAAGTAAAGTCCTACCACCTGTTTGTAAAGCCCCAAATAGAAGGGCACCAAATAATGTTCCGATCGGAGTTGCTTGCCCTAACAGTGCGACGGTAATGGCATCAAAGCCAATACTTCCAGCCACACCGGCAGTAAGTGCGTACTCAGTTCCGATTAAATGTATGGCACCACCAAGTCCGGCCAAACCACCACAAATAAACATTGTTAAGGTAGTAACTACTGGTACAGAGATTCCTGCAGTTCTAGCTGCACTAGCATTGGCACCAACTGCACGAAATTTAAATCCAAGCGTACTTTTATTCAGTAACCACCAAACCAAATAGGTAACAAAAAGTGCGATAAATATTCCTAAATGGATGCGTAAATCAGCGCCAAACAACTTTGGTAGTCGTGCGCTTGGATTAACATCTGGAGCGATTGGATCAAATCTTTGAGGCCGCAAAAATACTGAAGTTTTAAGAAGCCATAGTATGAATAATGCAGCTACATAATTAAGCATAATTGTCACAATTACTTCATGAGCGCCGGTTTTGGCTTTCAGTAGTCCAACAATTCCTCCAAAAATTCCTCCAAAAAATATTCCGGCAAGTAATACGAGTGGGACATGGATTAATGGTGGAAAATTAAAATTGAATCCAACATAGGAAGCTCCTATAGCTCCAAATATAAATTGGCCTTGTGCTCCAATATTGAACAATCCTGCTCGAAAAGCTAATGCTACGGCCAAACCAGCAAAAATTAATGGAATAGAAGTAACAATTGTTTCCGATAATGGATAAAGACCTCGAATTACTCCAGATTCTCTTGCTAAATTAACATCATAAACTGAACCCTGAAAAATCGCTAAGTATGAATTTCCAATTCTTGCACCTGCAGCTGTTAAAAATTTACCTGGTGAATTAAGCTGACCCATAATAATCGGATCTGAAACTACAATAATTATGCCACCAATAAAGAAAGCAAATATGAACGATAATGTTGGTAGTAATGCAATTCTTTGAAGTTTAATAAAAAATAATTTCATTATTTAATACCAGCCATCATTAAACCTAGTTTTTCTCGAGAAACTTCTGGACCGACCTCGCCAACAATATCTCCCTTATACATGACAACTATGCGATCTGCTAACTCAAGAACCTCATCTAGTTCACTGCTAATCAAAAGTATTGCTCGATTTGCACTTCGCTCAGCGAGTAACTTTTCATAAACAAACTCAATAGAGCCAACATCTAAACCTCTTGTTGGCTGCGAAGCTACTACAAGTTTTACTTCCCTGGAAAGCTCCCTAGCTAATACAACTTTTTGTTTATTTCCACCTGAAAGTGAGGATGCCATATCTGAAATACTTTGAGTTCGAATATCAAACTCGTTGACTAATTTAGTGGCATTATTTTTAATATAATTTGAATCTAAGCGACCTTTATTGGCTACCGGTGATAGATCATGGACATCAAGTATTAGATTTTCGACAATACTAAAACTACTAATCAATCCATCTAGCTCTCTAGATTCAGGAATATAAGCAATTCCCGTCCGCAATGAATCTTGTACGGTACTACCTAGAATCTCCTGATCATCTAACTTAATTGAGCCTAAGACATGATCCTCTAAATTAACGATGGCCCTTGCTAATTCTGATTGACCATTTCCTTGAACACCTGCAATAGCAAGAATTTCACCAGCTCTGACCTGTAATGAGAGTGAGTTAATTATTTTTCTGCCAGATGTATCAGAAACACTCAATTCATCAATATCTAGGATTATTTTTCCTGGTTTAATCGCAATTTTTTCTGGAGCTAAATCAACTTGTCTGCCAACCATCATACTTGCTAGTTCCTCTTGCGAGGTATTTGATGCAACGGTATTAACGACTTTGCCAAGTCTTATGATCGTAATTTTATCTGCGACTTCTTGAACTTCTCGAAGTTTATGAGTAATAAATATTATCGAGGTTCCTTTACCTTTTAATGTCCGCATAATGCTTAACAACTCATCAGTCTCTTGTGGTGTCAGCACGGCAGTAGGTTCATCCAAAATCAATACTTTTGCATCATAAATCAGTGCTTTTATGATTTCCACTCTTTGCTGTACGCCAACCGGTAAATCTTCTATCAATGCATCTGGATCAATATCAAACTTAAATTCATCAGCTAATGATTTGATTCTCTTCTTCACCTCATCTAAAGATAAAAATCCACCTTTGGACTGTTCTCGTCCTAGTGCAATATTTTCTGCGACCGTGAAGACCGGAATCAGCATAAAATGCTGATGCACCATACCAATTCCATACTTAAGAGCATCTGCTGGTTCATTAATTGTTACTTCTTTATCTTCAACAAGTATTTTTCCAGAATCGGCTTTCACTAAGCCATAAACAATATTCATTAAGGTAGATT
>RHBS01000061.1 GCA_010030895.1 Actinomycetota bacterium
ACTTGAAATCTTCGCATATTAACAATGTGATCAACATGTTCTATATCTACCGGGCACTCCTCTACACATGCACCACAGGTAGTGCAGGACCACAACACATCTAGTGAGATGGCATTTTCATGAGCAGAACCCACAATTTTGTCCTGCGCCATATCGGTACCGATTTTGGCTAGGGCGTGATCACGCATTGCCATTATTAATAACTTAGGTGAGAGTGGTTTTTCGGTGTGCCAGGCTGGGCATTGGGATTGGCATCTACCGCACTCAGTGCAGGTAGCCATATCCAAAAGCCCTTTCCAAGAGATATCAGCTGTAGTGCCAATACCAAATACATCATCCTCTTTTGGATCTTCAAAGTTAATCTCTTGCCCATGAGAGATCATCGGCGGCAGAGCACCTAATGCATTTTGTTTTCCTGGATACTTTTTAAAGTAGATATTGAAAAAGGCTAAAAATCTATGCCAGGCAACTCCCATATTTAAATTCAATCCCACCACAATAAACCAAATCATTGAGGTGGCAATCTTTATAAAGGCTACTATTTGAATTAGATTTTCAATTTGAGCTATCGAATAATTACTAAAGAAAAGTACAGCTGGATAGGAAAAGGCAAAGTGAAAGCTCCAGCTATTTACATCAGTTAATGCACCCTCTAAGCCACGAAGTGCGATAACACAAAAAACAATTACTAAGATAGTAGCTTCAACATAGTAAGCTTTAAAATTTCCAGAGCCATAAAATCTAGATGATCTATCCTTTTTAAAAAGACGAGTTGCTTGCCTAATACCAATTAAGGCAACTATGCCAATTCCGGTAAGGAGTGCAATTAACTCAGCAAAAAATTCATAACCAACAAAATGACCAATTATTGGTAGCGCCCAAGATGGGTTTATTAATTGACCGTATGCGGTAATTAATGTGCCAAGGAGTGCGAAAAAACCAATCATCACAAACCAATGTGCAATACCGGTAACGGTAAAATTAAGCATCTTGGTATGGGTAAAAATCTCACGCAACATATTTTTAAAACGAGATGCCTTATTACTAGATCTAGAATTATCCTTCTGACCCGCTGATATTTTTTTATAAAGTGCGAAGGCCCTAACTGCGAAAATTCCAACTGCAACTACAGTTAATAGGTAGGCGATGATTGCGAGCACGGCTTAAGGGTAGGTCAGAAGGCAGATGATTGCGGTAAATACTTATCCACAACACTTATCCACTGTGTGGAGAATTACAAGGATGTAATTAGCGCCAGCGAGTAGCTAGGGAGAAGCCAACCCCAACAAAGCCAAAGCCGACCACCATATTCCAAGCTCCGATTCCAGGTATTGGGTAGGCGGTGGAGCTGATGTAGAAGATTACGATCCAAAGTAGGCCAATTAAGAAGTTTGCCAACATCACTGGTGCTAGCCACTTTGGGCTCTCCACCTTGCTTGGCTCAACCACCGGTGTTGCTACGGCAGCGATCTTTTTCTTGCGCTTGACCTTATCGCGTAATTTTGACTTCGGCATGGTGGCAGATTACTACACAATTAGGCCATGAGCACCCAAAAGCGCAAAATCTTAGTAGTTGATAATTATGACTCCTTTGTATTTAACCTAGTTCAATACTTACAGCAACTAGGGGCAGATTGCACTGTGGTGCGTAATGATCAACTAACGGTAAGTGATGCTGATAATTACGATGGAGTTTTAATCTCACCAGGACCTGGAACCCCTGAGGCAGCTGGTATTAGTGTGGAGTTAGTTAAGTACTGTGCACAAAAAAAGATTCCATTACTGGGAGTTTGTTTAGGACATCAAGTAATTGGTGTTGCATATGGCGCAACCGTCTCAAGAGCACCTGAGTTACTCCATGGCAAGACCTCAGTTGTAAATCACAACAATAAATCTGTATTAGAAAATATCCCAACTCCATTTACTGCAACCCGTTACCACTCACTTGCAATTGAAAGACAAACTCTGCCCGATGAGATTGAGGTAACTGGTAGTACAGATTCGGGAGTGGTTATGTCGATTGCCCATAAAACTTTACCAATCTGTGGCGTGCAGTTTCATCCAGAGTCGGTGTTAACCGAGCATGGATATCAGATGATTGGCAATTGGTTAGAGATATGTGGTGATACTGGCGCTCGCGCACGAAGTGAGGGTTTAAGCCCAGTGGTAATTAAAGCTTAACTTTTATTTATAGTAATTGTTACAACACTGCCAATTAATTTAGTGGCTCCAGCCTCTGGTGCTTGAGATAAAACTGAGCCAATACTTTTACTCGAATCAAAGGCGGTGATCTCTCTAATTAAAAATCCAGCTTGAGTTAAAATTGTTTTGGCATCAATTTCATTTAATCCAATAAGTGATGGCACCTTAATATTTCCAGAGGCGATCTCAAGTACTACACCACTACCAGCAGTAATTAATGTGCCAGCGGGTGGATTAACACTTAGGACCACACCAGGTGCTTGATCTGAATCAATTGCAATTGTTTGGGAGATTAATATTCCAGCAGCTGTTAATCGATTTCTAGCCTCCTCTAGCGATAAGCCAACTAAATCAACAGGAATTGCGGTATTTCCTGGTCCATCAGAGATAGTTAAGGTAACTGAGCTGCCAGCTACTGCATCACTGGTTGCAAGTGGCAGCTGGGATGCAACTCGATTAATTGGAATTTTTCCATCTGGTGCTCGTTCAATATTCACATTAAATTCAGTAAGTAATGCTCTAGCTTCGCTTTCAGTTAAGCCCACAACATTTGGTACTTTAAGTGAGACCTCATTTGGCGCGGTTGCAAAGTAACCAAAGGTTAGTAATCCAATTAATGATGCACTTAATGCTATGTAAGTAAGTAATCTACGCCTTGGCATTACCTTTTTAATTTTTGTGGTTACTGGTTCGCCTTTAATTACTCGCTCTAAATCATCCAACATCGCAGCTGCATCTTGATACCTACTATTTGGATTCTTTGCTAACACCACCTCTAACATTCGATCAAGATTTGTATCTAATCCTGGCTTTATTTGAGATGGTTTTATCAATGGTGCAGAGACATGTTGGTAGGCAACAGAGACTGGGGTATCGCCGGTAAATGGCGGACGGCCAGTAAGTAACTCATACATCAAGCAACCTAATGAGTAGAGATCACTTCTACCATCTGCCACCTCACCAGTTGCCTGCTCAGGGGATAAGTACTGCGCAGTTCCTACAACATTCCAAGTGTTAGTCATAGTAGCCCCGTTATCATCGGTAGCTCTTGCAATACCAAAATCCATCACCTTAATATCACCAGAATCGGTGATCATAATATTTCCGGGTTTAATATCGCGATGAATAATTCCCTGCTTATGTGAGTAATCAAGAGCTTGCAAAATTCCCTTAATAATCTCAAGTGATCTATAAAGTGAAATATCCTCACC
>RHBS01000062.1 GCA_010030895.1 Actinomycetota bacterium
TTATTCATCTCTAGAAGAAGATCACCCTTTTTAACCACTACAACTCCGTTCTAGTCTTAGCCTAAGAAAAATCGATGGCAAAATCTCTCGCTGACCCTACCCTCATCAGAGCGCCTTCGCTAGATTTTCATACCCATTCCCACCTGCGATTAGTAACAAAAAAGTAATCTCAACCTCCCTGTCTTAAAATCTGGACACAATCTCAATTTCATACTATTTACTTAGAGCACAACCAAAGTAGACGGTAGGTGGGCGGTTGCGGAAGAGTGTGCGGCTATGAAGCGCTATCTAGCCCTAGATATGGGGGCAGAATCTGGCAGATTGATGGCGGTAAGTATTGATGATCAAATCTCAACTCAAGAGATTCATAGATTTTTAACCCCGGTAAAAACAGATTCTAGAAATAGAAGGTGTTGGGATTTTCCTAAGATTATTGAAGAGGTAATAACCGCCTTAAGTAAGGCAAGTACCAGCGGAAGGTATGAGGCATTAGCAGTTGATACCTGGGGGTTAGATTTTGGCTTAATTGATAAAGATGGCGAGATTATTGAATTACCAGTTAGCCATCGCGACCACAGAACTGATGGCATGTTAGCTGAAGCTGAAAAGCTAGTTGGTAAAAAGCGATTGCACTTTGAAAGTGGCTGCCAATTACTTGAGGTAAATTCAATTTATCAATTACTAGCTATCGCTCAGCAAACACCAGATGAGTTTGAAAAAGCAAAACATTTACTATTTATGCCAGATCTAATTTTATACGCCTTAACTGGTGTAATTGGAACTGAGTACACAATTGCCTCTACCTCTGGTTTATATGATGTGGTAAATGATAGGTGGGCAGAGGATCTTGCTAATGATTTATCAATTCCACTGCATATTTTTACCAAGGTTGAAGATCCAGGAACTATTAGAGGAGAGTTAAAGAAAGAGATACAAGATAAAACTGGTATTGGGCCAATTAAGTGTATTGCCACAACTAGTCATGACACCGCCTCCGCAGTCTTTGCTACCCCATTGATCTCACCTGGTAGTGCCTACATCTCAAGTGGCACCTGGTCATTACTTGGAGTTGAGCTTATGCAACCAGTGGTAAATGAGATAACAATGAATGAAAGATTAACCAATGAGGGTGGTTATAACCGAAGTATTCGCCTGCTTAGAAACATTATGGGGCTTTGGTTAATTCAAGAGGTAAGAAGAGATCTAAAAGCCTCTGGTGTGGAGTTAACTTATGCCCAATTAGTAGAGCAGGCAAAGCAGGTAGTAGATCCATTTGCCACACTTATTTTTGTTGATGCCTCCCTATTTATTCACGCAGGTGGCATGATTGAGCGAATTCAAAGATTTGCTAAAAATACCAATCAAAAAATTCCAACAACTGCTGGTGAGATTGCTCAGACAGTTTTTGCATCCCTGGCTTTGCAATATGCCAAAACCTGTGACAGCTTGGCATTACTTAGCAATCTACCCATGCCGGCAATACATATAGTGGGTGGTGGCTCCCAAAATGAACATCTATGCCAATTAACCGCTGATATCTCAGGTAGGCAGGTAATTGCAGGTCCAGTTGAGGCAACAGCACTTGGAAATGCGATGGTCTCTGCGATTGCTACCGGTACCCATCCAGATTTAACAGATACGATTTCAGCTAGAGCATTAATTGAAAAAAGCAATTTAGGATTAAAACAATATCTACCCAGCCAAGGTAGGGATACAAATACAATTGCTCAGGTTCGCACTCGTTATGAAGTACTAACTCAGGAGGATATGCGGTGAGTGAATTAATTTCGCAATTAACCAATTTAGCCAAAATTACCGGCGCTCCTGAATCTGATCTAACAATTGTCGCTGAGGGAAATATTGCCGTAGTAGAGCCAGGTAAGGATCGATTTTTAGTTAAAGCAAGTGGTGTAGTTATGGGGGCGGCCACAGATGATGATTGGGTCTATTTAGATTTAGCTAAATGCTCCCAACTTTTAGTAGATGCTCATAAACAAGGAGTAAGTAAAAAATTAGATCAAGCATTTGATCAAATTCTTAAATCATCTACAACTGCGCAGGGCAAGGTGCGCAAGGCAAGTATTGAAACTATGGTCCATGTTGTGGCATTTGCCTTAATGGACGCCACCTGGTCACTTCATACTCATCCAACCCCAGTAGTGGCACTTGCTGCTAGTAAGGATGCAGCTAAACATTACAGCGGAACAGTTTTTCCAGATGAGGCGGTTGTTTGTGGACCAGTCCCATTATTTCTTCCTTATGAATCTCCAGGTTTAGCACTTGGCTTAGGTGTTTACAAAGGAGTTCTGAAGTATCAGAAAAAATATGAAAGATCCCCTGGTCAGATTATTTTGGGAAATCATGGGCTTTGCACCTTTGGTTCAGTAAGTAATGAGGCACTCTCAACTACTCAGATTGCAGTTAAAGCTGCCAAGGTCAGAGTTGGTGCACTCTCTAGTGGTGGAATTAATTTTATTCCCAAAAAGGATGCAGAGGCGATTGCATTTAGGCCAGATGAGTTATTACGGCGCAAGATGTTAGCTGAACAAAAAAAGAGATAATGCAACTTACGGCAGTTACCTTTGATATTGGCGGTGTTATTTACTCTGATGATGTTTTCAAACGAGCCGTATTTACTGCGCTCACAAAATTATCATCTGGCGTAGAGCAGGCAGCTTTTGATCAGGTTTACACCCAACATTTAAAATCTCAATCTGGCTCCCTAAGAAGTAAGTTGTGTCAACACTTTTTAGGCTCACTAGATAAACGAGATGAGTTAATGAAGATCGCAACTGATAATTGGATCTTTACACCATCAGATCTATACCAAGATAGTAAAGAAAGTATTGTTAAGTTAAAAGGTAAAGGTTTAAAGATAGGTATTGTGGCCAACCAACCAGCCTCAGTTGTAGCGTCATTAAAATCTGATCAGATCTATGATTTGATTGACTTTTTAGGTGTATCTGCCATTGTTGGATTTGAAAAGCCAGATCAGAAAATATTTGAGTTAGCAATTAGTAAGTTAGCAGTGCCTGCAAATCAAATTATCCATGTGGGCAATCGAATTGATACCGATGTGATACCGGCAAAAAAACTGGGCATGAAAACGGTTTGGGTAAGACGGGGTGAGGCAAATCCAGATCCAACCCCAGCAGATCTTTCACAGGCAGATCTAACTGTTTTAGATCTATGGCAACTACCTGAGTTAATCACAAATCTATGACCGAAGATTTATTTATTGGTATCGATATTGCCACTGAAAATGTTAGAGCGGTGGCTATTGATTCAACTGGCAAATCCTTTGCCCATGCCACATCCCCACTAGCTAAGGTAATGCCAGCAGGCGATAAGCGCTTAACCCAGGATCCTAAGAGTTGGATTACAGCAGT
>RHBS01000063.1 GCA_010030895.1 Actinomycetota bacterium
GACAAAAGATCCGCATTAGGCTTAAGGCGTATGACCATGAGGTGATTGACACTTCAGCGAAGAAAATCGTTGAAACTGTTGAGCGCACTGGTGCAACCGTCGCAGGTCCAGTTCCGCTGCCTACTGAGAAAAACACTTACTGTGTTATTCGCTCTCCACACAAATATAAAGATAGCCGCGAGCACTTTGAGATGCGCACCCACAAGCGCTTAATCGACATCATCGATCCAACACCTAAAACTGTGGATTCACTGATGCGTCTTGATTTACCAGCCGGCGTTGATATTGAGATCAAGCTCTAAGGGAATATTAAAATGACAACTACTCAATCTAGATCTTCTGCCATCAAGGGTATCTTGGGCAAGAAGCTGGGCATGACTCAGGTCTTTGATTCCCAAAATAAAATTGTGCCAGTAACTGTTATTGAGGCTGGTCCTTGTGTGGTTACTCAAATTCGCACAATTGAAAAAGATGGCTACACCGCTGTGCAATTAGCTTATGGTGCAGTTGAGCCACGTAAAGTTTCTAAGCCACTTACCGGACAATTTTCCAAAGCTGGTGTTACACCACGTCTTGAGGTTGCAGAGTTAAGAGTTTCAAATACTGATGGATATTCAGTTGGTCAAGAATTAAAGGCAGATGTATTTGCTGCTGGTGAAATTATTGATGCCACCGGTACATCAAAAGGAAAAGGAACTGCTGGTGTTATGAAGCGCCATGGTTTTTCTGGAATTGGTGCTGCTCACGGTGTTGATAAGAAGCACCGTATGTCTGGATCTATTGGAAATAGAACTACACCAGGACGGGTATTTAGAGGTAAGCGCATGATGGGTCGCATGGGTATTGACACTGTGACTGCACAAAATTTATTAGTGCACTCAGTAGATGCTGCCAGCAATAAAATTTTAGTTCGTGGTGCTGTACCAGGTGCAATTGGTGCAACGGTATTTATTAAGAGCGCAGCAAAAAAAGCTGCCGGTGAAACGATTAATACAAAGGCTGGTGCCTAATGGCGTTAAAACTTGAAATTAAAGATATCGCTGGCAAGCCAAGTGGCAGCATTGAATTACCTGCTGCAATATTTGATGTGCAGGCAAATGTGCCATTGATTCACCAAGTTGTAGTTGCGCAATTAGCGGCAGCTCGCGCTGGAACTCACAAGGCTAAAAACCGTGGTGAAGTTTCAGGTGGTGGAAAGAAACCATTTAAGCAAAAGGGAACCGGTCGTGCTCGTCAGGGTTCAACTCGTTCACCTAACCAACGTCATGGTGGAGTTGCCCATGGTCCAGTACCTCGTAAGTATGACCAACGCACACCAAAGAAAATGATTGCAGCTGCATTAAAAGGTGTCTTATCAGATCGCCAACGTGCATCCCGCATCCATGCGGTTAGTGGAATTGTGGAAGCCACCACAACTAAAGCAGCGATCTCTGCAGTTCGCCAATTTTCAGATCGTAAGAATCTATTAGTTGTGCTTTCTAGAACTGAGAATGCAGCATGGCTAGCGCTAAGAAATCATGATGATTTACATCTAATCGTTAATGATCAATTAAACGCTTACGATGTTTTAGTTGCTGATGATGTTATTTTCTCTGAAGCTGCGCTTCGTGACTTTATTGCCGGCCCTGCAACTGGAAAAGGTGCAACCGCTGTTGCCCGTGAGAGTGAAGTAGGAGTATCTGCATGAAAAACTACCGTGATGTATTACTAGCACCAGTTGTATCTGAGAAATCTTATTCACTACTAGATGGAAATAAGTACACCTTCTTAGTAGCACCAGATGCTAATAAAACTGAGATCAAAATTGCAGTTGAAAAGGTATTTGGCGTAAAGGTATTAAGTGTTAACACCATGAACCGTGAGGGTAAGCGCAAGCGAACCGCTCTTGGTTTTGGAAAGCGCAAAGATACAAAGCGTGCAATTGTGCATGTGGCAGCTGGACAACGAATCGACATCTTTGGAGGACCAGTCTCCTAAGTGGGGATTGGCTCTTAATAGGAATAGGGAGAGTAGATAATGGCACTGCGTAATCTGAGGCCGACCACACCTGGTCAGCGCGGAGCAAGCGTTCCTGACTTTGAAGAGATCACTCGTCAAAAGCCAGAGAAATCATTAGTTCGTCCAATTAATTCTAAAGGTGGCCGTAACGCAACTGGTCGCGTAACTATGCGCCATCAAGGTGGCGGACACAAGCGTGCCTATCGTTTAATTGATTTTGTGCGTAATGATAAAGATGGTGTACCAGCAAAGGTTGCCCAGATTGAATACGATCCAAACCGTACTGCAAATATTGCACTGCTTCACTTTGCCGATGGCGAGAAGCGTTACATCATTGCGCCAGATGGTTTAACTCAAGGTTCTGCTATTGAAAATGGACCAGCTGCAGATATTAAGCCAGGAAATAATTTGCCACTGCGCAATATTCCAGTTGGAACAATGATTCATGCAATTGAACTTCGCCCAGGCGGTGGCGCAAAGATTGGAAGATCTGCTGGTTCTGCTGTGCAATTAGTTGCAAAAGATGGACCATACGCACAACTTCGTATGCCATCTGGTGAAATTAGAAATGTTGATGTTCGCTGCCGAGCCACAGTTGGAACTGTTGGAAATGCCGAACAATCAAATAGAAATTATGGAAAAGCAGGGCGTATGAGATGGAAAGGCAAGCGTCCATCTGTTCGTGGTGTGGTTATGAACCCAGTTGATCACCCGCATGGTGGTGGTGAAGGTAAAACCTCTGGTGGTCGTCACCCAGTTTCACCTTGGGGTCTACCTGAAAAGCGCACTCGTAAGAAAAAAGCTAGTGATTCTTTAATCATCCGTCGTCGTAAGTCGAATAAGAAGAGATAAGGGAGGGATCTAAAGATGCCACGTAGTTTAAAGAAAGGTCCTTTCGTTGATCTTCATCTATCTAAAAAGGTAGCCGAGCAAAATGAAAAGAACACCAAGAATGTGATTAAAACCTGGTCACGTCGCTCAATGATTACTCCGGACATGATTGGTCACACAATTGCAGTTCATGATGGTCGCAAGCATGTTCCAGTTTTTGTTACCGAAGCAATGATCGGACATAAGTTAGGTGAGTTTTCACCAACTAGAACTTTCAAAGGTCACTCTCGTGCTGATGGAAAGGCGGTTGTAAGTGAGTAATACAGCTACCGCTAACGCATTGGTATCACGCGCAGTACTTCGTGATTTCCGTGCCACACCACAAAAAGCACGCCGTGTAGTAAATCTAGTACGTGGTCAACGTGCTGATACCGCACTTAA
>RHBS01000064.1 GCA_010030895.1 Actinomycetota bacterium
AAGGAGAGTTTGCCCATAGTTGTTGGGCCTCAAGCATGGTAGCTGGCACTCTTGGTGAATCTGAGTCATAGGCATTACCGGTAAATGCTGGCTCTAGCGCCAACTTATTTTTAATTCCATCTAGACCAGCTGCAATTGCTGCTGCAACTGCTAGGTATGGATTTACATCTCCACCTGGTGCTCTATTTTCTAATCTTAAGGATGGGCCATGGCCTACTAAGCGAAGAGCGCAGGTGCGATTATCTCTACCCCATCTAATTGCAGTTGGGGCAAAGCTACCTGGTACATACCTCTTATATGAGTTGATATTTGGGGCAAATAGAAGTGAGAGCTCACGAAGATGTTTAATTTGGCCGGCGATAAAACTTCTACCCACATCAGATAAGCCATGCTCTTTATCCTTCTCATCGCACATTACCAACTCATCCTTTAATCCTCTAAAGGAGAGGTGGATATGGCAGGAGTTACCCTCCTTTAGATTTGGCTTTGCCATAAAGGTAAGGGCGTATCCAGTTTGAGCTGCAATCTCCTTAGCACCATTTTTATAAATAACATGGTTATCACAGGTAGTTAAAGCATCGGCATACTTAAAGGCGATCTCATGTTGACCAAAGTTGCACTCACCCTTTACCGACTCCACATTCATACCAGCACCAGACATACCTAATCTGATTGCTCTAAGTAATGGCTCAATCCGTGATCCACCAAGGATTGAGTAATCAACATTGTATTGATTAGCAGGGGTTAGATCCTTATACCCCTTATTAAATGCTTGTTCATAGGTATTGTTAAAAACTATAAACTCAAGCTCTGTTCCAACTAACGCCTTCATCCCAGCTGCCTCAAGTGCTTTGATCTGCTTTTTTAAGATCTGACGCGGAGATGCCACCACATCGCTGTGATCTAGCCAGGAAACATCTGCCAGTAACAAGGCAGCACCATCTTGCCAAGGAATGTAACGCAGAGTATTTGTATCTGGCACCATCGCTAAATCTGAGTAACCCTTTTCCCAGGAGCTCATCTCATAACCAGGGACGGTATTCATATCCACATCAACTGCTAATAGGTAATTACAACCTTCAGTTCCATGTTTTAAGACATCTGATAAAAAGTAATTGGCATCTAATCTTTTGCCCACAAGCCGGCCCTGCATATCGGTCATCGCCACAACCACAGTATCAATCTTCTTATCAGCGATATCTTTTCGTAATTGCTCAACCGATAAATTAGCCATTGGGTAAGTATTCCATCAATTGGCTTAATTAAAAACTCAACCTAATTTTTAAGCACAAAGTAAAGCAGGGCCGCCCTTTTTTAGGCGGCCCTGCTTTAACTTAACTTCTATCCTTAGATAGTCCGCTTTGGACCGGTAAACCACTTCTTGGCAGATAGTTGCCACCAAATAGTTAACAGGATTAAGGCGCCACCAGTAACTATCGGAGCGTAATTAACCGCTGTCCATGTGAAGTCAGCATTACCTGGGGTGCCAGCTGGAGCAAATGGCAAGATGAAGTAGATAGAGACAATAATGATCTCAGCTACTGCAAGTGAGCACATCCACTTGTACTTAGATCCCAATGTCCACTCACCTGGCTTAAATGATGAGCCAGCTTTTAGCCGTAGATAAATTGGAATTAAGAAGGCTAGATATAGGGAGATAACACAAACTGATACCACGGCATAAAATGCAGTAGGTGCACCAGTTGGGCTCTTCCATAGTGCAGGCAGTGTCAAAATCACACCACCAATAGATGATGCCATCACAGCATTTAATGGCACACCATGGCTATTTACCTTCTTCCACAATCTGCCACCAGGGACGGCGCCATCACGGCTAAATGCATACATCATCCGTGAGCATGATGTTAAACATGCGGTAACACAGAAGATCTGACCTGCAGTAGTAATTAGCATTACCAACTTAAATGCAGCTCCACCACCTAATGAGGTGTAGAGAATGGCAATTACCGATCCACCACCATATGGGTTTACCGCTGGATCAAATGAGTTGATGATATCGGTCTCAGTTGCTGCATATAGGAATGCAAGTAACAAAATGTAACCACCGATAGCTGAGTAGAAGATTGATTGCCAAATACCTCTAGCAGCAGACATATGGGCGTTATGTGTCTCCTCAGATAGGTGTGCTGAGGCATCAAAGCCAGTGATTGTGTACTGGGTTAGTAGGAAGCCAAGTGGCAATACATACAACCAGTAATTTTCAAAGCCGGAGTTATTAATCCGCTCAGTAAACATCCAAGATACAGATTGGTGATTATCTGGTACCAGTAACAAAATACCAATTACCACTGCAGCACCAAATACATGCCACCAAACTGAGATGTTATTTACCATTGCCAAAATTCTTGAACCGTAAACATTTATTACAGTTACCGCCAAGATAATAATTACAAAGAGGGCAAATTGTTGCTTAATGTAATCACCACCCATAAAACTTGTGGCGTAATTAGCAAATTGAGTACCTAGTAAGGTATTTAAAAAGCTAGCAGCACCATATCCCACAGATGCAGTTACCGAGACTAGACCGATTAGGTTTAGCCAGCCGGTGAAAAAGCCAGCTCTAGCACCACCTAACTTAGATGCCCACCAGTAGATACCACCACTAGTTGGATAGGCAGAGGCGAGCTCTGACATACAAAGACCAATAATTAAAATAAATAATGAGATAAGTGGCCAACCAATTGAGATTGCAACTGGTCCACCATTGTTCCAAGCCTGAGCAAATGTGGTGAAGCATCCGGCGAGGATGGAGATAATTGAGAAGGAGATCGCAAAGTTAGAAAAAGCACTCCATGTGCGATTTAACTCCTGTTTATAGCCCAGCTCATTAAGCCTGCGCTCATCATGATTGATACTCATTTACTACCCTTCTTATGTTAGCTGGCGGGGAAAACCAGGTAATGCTCTAGATCACACCAACCTAGTTTGCGCCCATTTTGACCCGATGGAAAGAACCTCACCCCCCTTTTTTTGATCTTTTTTACCCAATTTCTGCCAAATCCCGCATGGATTTAAAAAATTATTACACTTACTGGCATGTGTCGATTACTTGGCTACAGCTCATCTATCCCCACCACCTTTAATGAGGCAGTAGGTAATAACTTTGATGAGTTTGTAAATCTTGCCAAGGATCACTGTGATGGCTGGGGTATTGCAACCACCCAAAACCAAAAGTCAGATCTTTATAAGGAGCCAGTTGCGGCCAACAAAAGTGAGCA
>RHBS01000065.1 GCA_010030895.1 Actinomycetota bacterium
CTAGGCGATTTAGCGAGGTATTTGAAATATTAATTAATTGATCATCTACTTGCGAGATTAGGTAGGTGCGAAGAGCAGCATTTGCTGCAAAATCTGAGGCAATAATTGCAAAGCTGGCTAGAACAACAGAGGCCAAGATAAGCCGGTTGCGCAAGCTCCAAAGTGAGAGCGGAGTGCGCACCCGACTTAACGGTGAATTCATCTGCTAATTGTTATCAATTACTTACCTGCTGGCAACCTTAAGCGGTAACCAACACCTCGTACTGTGTGAATTAAGGCTGGTTCATAGATATCAATTTTCTTTCGCAAATAGGAAACATATGTCTCCACAATTCCCATATCTCCTCTGAAATCATATTGCCAGACATGATCTAAGATTTGAGATTTACTTACTACTCGATCAGCATTGATCATTAAGTAGCGAAGTAGTAAAAACTCGGTAGGTGAGAGATCAATTAGATTGCCTGCTCGTCTGACCTCATGAGTTGCCTCATCTAATTCAAGATCTGCAAATCTAATTTTTTCATCATCTGCTAAAACTTGCGTAGCACCAGTTCGGCGAAGCAGTGCACGCAAACGTGCAACTAACTCCTCTAAAGAAAAAGGCTTAGTTACATAATCATCGCCGCCAATTGTCAATCCTGCAATCTTGTCTTCTACTGAATCTTTAGCGGTTAAGAATAAAACGCCAACATTATGACCTTCACTTCGCAGTTGCCGGCAAACTTCAAAACCATTTTGGTCAGGAAGCATCACATCAAGAATTAATGCGTGTGGTTTAAACTCCTGCGCTATTTGCAGTGCGGCAGAGCCAGAGGCAGCTGTTCTAACATCAAAGCCAACAAACTTTAAGCTGGTGGCGATGAGCTCACTAATTGAACTCTCATCATCTACAACGAGAATTCGCTGCGTGCTCTGATTAACTTCTTGGCTACTACTTACTCTTTCTTTAAGAGTTGTCATTTTGGCATCACCTCAAGGAAGATGATTATCTACCATCCTGAGGGTTTCCTGAGAATTAAGTGTGGTTTAGCCTGATCTTTTCACGCTGCGCAGCATTATTTGAGCCACATCTAGCACCTCAACGGAGCTGTTCTTCGCCACCATTCCATCAGAGACCATCACGCGGCAAAAGGGACAACCAACTGCAACCTCTTGCGCACCTGTTGCAATTGCTTCATCAACACGATTTAAATTGATGCGCTCGCCAATTTTTTCCTCCATCCACATGCGCCCGCCACCTGCGCCACAACAAAATGATCGCTCTTTATTTCTAGGCATCTCATTTACTTCAACACCAGCTGATTCCAACAACTCCCGTGGTGGTTCATAAATTTGATTGTGTCGACCTAAGTAACAAGGATCATGGTAGGTAAGTTTCTTTGCATCTGCCTTTGCTGGCGCTATTGGTTTTAATCTACCCTCTTTAACTAAATTGTTTAATAATTGTGTGTGATGAACCATTTGTAATTCAAAACCTTGTTGCTTGTAATCTCGACCAATTGTTGTGAAGCAATGTGGGCAGGTAACTACAACTTTTTTTACACCCCGAGTACCAAAGGTCTCTTGCAAAGTTTCAATATTTTCTCTAGATAAAATCTGATATAAAAACTCATTACCACTTCTTCTGGCCGGATCTCCAGTACAGGTCTCACGCTTTCCTAATACACCAAAGCTAACTCCTGAGATATATAAAAGTTCAGCAACTGCCTTGGTAGTTTTCTTAGCTCGCTCCTCATACGCACCAGCACAACCAACCCAAAATAAATACTCAATATCTTCTGGAATTACAGAATCAATTACGGTAACTGGAAAATCGACCTCTTTAATCCAAGCATCGCGATCTGTTCTATTTGCCCCCCATGGATTTCCTGCTTTTTCTAAATTACGAAATGTATTTCCAAGCTCTGTTGGAAACTCAGATTCAACTAAAACTTGAAATCTTCGCATATTAACAATGTGATCAACATGCTCAATATCAACAGGGCACTCTTCAACACAAGCGCCACAGGTTGTGCAGGACCATAAAACATCTAATGAGATTGCATTCTCATGAGCATTGCCAACAATCTTGGTGGCAGATGCTGCCTCAGTTCCAACCTTGGCTAATGCGTGATCTCGCATTGCCATGATTAAAAGCTTGGGAGATAGTGGTTTTTCAGTGTGCCAGGCTGGGCACTGTGATTGGCATCTGCCGCACTCAGTGCAGGTAGACATATCAAGCAGGCCCTTCCAAGATATATCAGCGGCCGTGCCGATACCAAAGACATCATCCTCTTTTGGATCTTCAAAATTAATCTCACTGCCATGAGAGAGCATTACTGGCAGTGGACCTAGTGCATTTAATTTGCTTGGATTTCGTTTAAAGAAGATATTAAAAAATGCTAAAAATCTATGCCAAGCAATTCCCATGGTTAGATTTATTCCAACCACAATAAACCAGGCCATTGAGACAGTGATTTTGGTAAAGGCAATTACTTGAATTAAATTTTCAATCTGAGAAGTTGAGTAATTGCTAAAAAATAAAACTGCTGGGTATGAGAGTGCGTAATGCCAATTCCAAGAATTAACACCTGCTAAGGCTCCCTCTAAGCCGCGCAGTGAGATAACACAAAAGACAACTGCCAAAATAGTGGCCTCAACATAATAAGCTTTTTTATTACCAGAGCCAAAAAATCTAGATTTTCTTCCCTTTCTAAAAACTCTAGTAAATTGTCTAATTCCAATTAAGGCGACAATGCCAACACCTGTTGCTATGGCAATAAACTCAACAAATAATTCATAACCAACAAAATGTCCGATAATTGGTAGTACCCACTCTGGATTTACTAATTGTCCATATGCAGTTACTAATGTGCCAAGGAGTGCACCAAAACCAATCATCACAAACCAGTGAGCAACTCCAGTTACAGTGAAGTTAAGCATTTTGGTGTGGGATAAAACCTCCACCAACATATTTTTAAATCTTTTACCTTTATTATTAAAACGAGATGGGTCTGCTTGACCTGCTGATATTTTTTTAAATAACTCAAATGCGCGGTAACCAAAGATGCCAACAGCGGCAGCGGTTAAAAGATAGGCAAGGAGTGCGAGCACGGGTTAAGGGTAGGTGAGTGATCGGTATTTAAGGGGTGAAAGTTATCCACAACACTTATCCAC
>RHBS01000066.1 GCA_010030895.1 Actinomycetota bacterium
GCTGAAGAGGCTGGAATAAAATCCACTACATTTCGAGTCTCTGCTGCTTATGCCTACGGTCGTTTATCGGTTGAGCAGGGAACTCATCGCTTAGTTCGCATCTCACCCTTTGATTCACAATCACGCAGGCATACATCATTTGCTGGTGTTGAAGTTGTTCCCGTAGTAGAACAAAGTGATCATATTGAGATCGAGGAAAAGGATTTACGAGTTGATGTTTACCGATCATCTGGACCTGGTGGCCAAGGAGTCAATACCACTGACTCGGCAGTAAGAATTACTCATATCCCTACTGGAATAGTAGTTTCTTGCCAAAACGAAAGATCTCAAATTCAAAACAGGGCAACTGCAATGGCCGTACTTCAATCTAAATTACTTGAACGCAGAAGATTAGAAGAGCGAGCAAAAATGGATGCACTAAAGGGTGATAACTCTGGTTCATGGGGAAATCAAATGCGATCTTACGTTCTTGCGCCATATCAAATGGTTAAAGATTTAAGAACTGATTTTGAAGTTGGAAATCCATCTGCCGTACTTGATGGTGATTTAGATGGATTTATTGAGGCGGGAATTAAATGGCGAAAGGGGCGCGAGTAATCTCACAATTACGCATAATTCTCAGCCTTTATTTTCGAAAATAACCATTAAATAGCCGAAGTTCTGTGATTAGTTATCTAAACTAGCCTTGGTGCACCAATAGCTCAATGGAAGGGCAGTTAATTGATTAAGTTTGAGAATGTTACTAAGACCTATCCGCGTCAGGAAAAGGCTGCTCTTGATGGAGTTAATTTAGATATTGCAAAGGGTGAATTTGTTTTCTTGGTTGGATTATCTGGATCTGGTAAATCAACCTTCTTAAAGTTAGTTCTAAGAGAGGAACGGCCAACTTCTGGGGTGATTCATGTAGTTGGTAAGGATCTAAACACTCTCGCCGCACATAAGGTGCCAGAGCTTAGAAGACAGGTTGGAACAGTTTTTCAAGATTTTCGGTTGCTACCAAATAAGACAGTATCTGAAAATGTGGCATTTACATTACATGTTTTAGGGTACTCAAATAAACAGATCAGTCGTGAGGTACCTGAGGTTTTAGAGTTAGTTGGACTTGAAGAAAAAGGCGATCGAAAGCCGAGTGAGTTATCAGGTGGTGAGCAGCAACGGGTAGCAATTGCCAGAGCATATGTTTCAAGACCAACTATTTTGATTGCAGATGAGCCAACTGGAAACCTAGACCCAGCAACATCGGTTGGAATTATGAAGTTGTTAGATCGGATCAATCGTGAAGGCACAACAGTTGTGATGGCGACCCATGACTCTGGCATTGTGGATCAAATGCGAAAGCGAGTTATTGAATTAGAGGGTGGGCATGTAATTCGTGATCAAGTCCGTGGCGTCTACGGCTATACCGGTTGATTCAGCAAGAGAAAAGATAGGGTTGGCAAATGCGCGCTAAATTCGTATTAACTGAAGTTGGTATTGGGCTGCGCCGAAATCTAACCATGACCTTTGCAGTAATGATTACAGTGGCAATTTCACTCTCCCTCCTTGGAATTGGTTTATTAGCTAATTCACAGGTAAGGGTTATGAAAGATTATTGGTATGACAAGATTGAAGTCTCAATATTTTTATGCGGCTCTCTATCTGAAACTCAATCCTGTGCCAATGGTGTAATTACCCAAGAGCAAAAAATTGGCATTCAACGAGATTTGCAAGCCTTACCAGTTGTCCAAGAGGTTTTTTATGAGTCAAAGAGTGAAGCATTTAATAGATTCCAAGAGAGATTTAAGGGATCTGCAATTGCGCAAAATGTAACTGCTGATCAATTACCGGAGTCTTTTAGAGTTAAATTAAAGGATCCGACAAAGTTTGCGGTGATAGAAAGCGCTTTTTCTGGTCGCCCTGGAGTAGATATAGTCCAAGATCAGCGAGCTATCTTGGATAAGTTTTTCAAATTACTTAATGTATTAAGAAATGGTGCCTTGGTAATAGGTGCTGCCTCGGTTTTAACTGCTGCACTATTAATTAGCAACACATTAAGAATTGCTGCCTTTAACCGTAGGCGGGAAACTGGAGTAATGAAATTGGTCGGTGCATCTAGTTTTTCAATTCAACTTCCATTTTTACTCGAAGGAGTTTTTGCTGCACTCTCTGGTTGGTTAGTTTCAACTGGTGTGCTGGCTGCGTTTAAAGCGGTGATTGATTCAAAAGTTGCACCACTTCTAACCTTTACTCAATTCTTTACCTGGAAGGATGTATGGGTAGCATCGGCATGGTTATTGCTCACCGGTTTAGTGGTTTCAAGTGCTGCTTCAGTAATTACACTTCGCAAGTATCTTAAGGTTTAACCACCACCTATTTAAGATTGGGGGTTACTTGTGGTCAAAGAGCTTGGCAAAAAAGTAATTGCCCAAAATAAATCTGCTCGCCATGATTACTTTATTGAAGAGGTTTATGAATGTGGTTTGGTCTTAACTGGTACAGAGGTTAAATCATTACGGGCAGGAAGGGCTTCATTGACCGATGGTTATGCGATGGCAAAGGATGGCGAGATCTGGGTGAGTGGAATTCACATCCCTGAATACAACCAAGGTAGTTGGACCAACCATATGCCACGTCGGGATCGAAAGTTACTGCTCCACAAACGAGAGATTGCTCAAATTACAGGTGTAATTAAACAAGGTGGATTAACTTTAATTCCACTTGCACTTTACTTTAAAGATGGCAAAGCCAAGGTTGAGATCGCAGTTGCAAAGGGCAAAAAAGCGCATGATAAGCGGGAGAGTTTGAAGGAAAGACAAGCCAGTAGAGAGGTTGATCGAGAGCTTTCGCGGCATGCTACTGGTAAAAGTGGTAGTAAAGGCAAGCGTAAAAAATCAGATCAAGATTACGATTAGTAGTTAATTAACAGTATTTAAAAATAGCCTGTAAAATAACCCCTTCACACAACTAAATATAGAAAAGTAATTTATTCGCTTAACTCTTGGGGGTGAACGGTCTCGACTTTAGTCGTTACTTCAAGGCAAGCGGGCCGAGG
>RHBS01000067.1 GCA_010030895.1 Actinomycetota bacterium
CCTTCGCGGGGAGGCTACCTACATCACCCTATCTTTGGTTGCAAAATCAGCACTTGCTTGGCAGATCTTTGCCAATACCTTAATTCCACCTGCTTAGTATCGGCTTAACAATTACTTAAAGTAATTTGAACTAATATTAATCAGCTAGATTAAATCGCTTAGGCACTATCTGTCATCTATTGCACCAAATGAGTTATCGCAACCTCATATGAGTGGTTGGGTTAAGTAGAGTAAGTATTAAGCAAAAATTAGCCAAACTATCTGCAATTTCAGATCAGTTATTACTCCTTGGTGTGTAAAGATAGGGCCATGGTAGAGCGCAAGGCAGTAAAAGGTTTAGGTAAAGTTAATTTAACTGCTAATCAAGTATTTATAGCTGCAATTAGCGCACTTTTAGTTGCCTTGGTTGTTGTCTTAAGTATGGTGGTAAATAAGGTAAATAATTACTACCCACCTTCGGTTGCCTTCTCTGCAGTCGGTAGTGCATCAATTACCCCAGATGGAATTAGATTAAGTGGATCTGCAACTACCTTGGCAAAAACTTCTGCTGCAGGACTTTCTGAAATTGCAAAGATTGGTGAGAGTATTAGGCAGGTATTAGCTGCAAATAATGTCGACAAGAAAAATATATCCTCAGCAAATCTTTCTATTTATCCTGAGTACTCCTACACCCAAACTGGTGGGCGAAATCTTTTAGGCTACCGGGTATCTCAAGGGTATGAGGTGGTATTAGATGATGGCAAAGCAGCAGGTGGTGTAATTGATCAATTAATTGCTGCAACTAGCGATAAGTTTCAGATTAACTCCATCTCATCTTTTGTGATAGATCTAGAGGCAGTAACAAAGAGTGCTAGGGAGGATGCAATTGCTAAGGCAAAGTTAAAGGCTCAAGATTACGCACAGTTAACTGGTAAGAAATTAGGCAAGATCTTATCGATTAATGAGAGTGGATCTGAAGCACCAGTAATGCCAATGGCAACAAGTAAAGAGGCACTTGGCACATCATTTGATATGGGATCAACTAAGGTTGAAGTATCACTGTTTGTTAGCTGGGAATTAAAGTAATTAATCGCAGTTTTTTAAGTTAAATCTTTCTGCGAGATGATAATTTTTTGAACAAAATCTTAATTTTACCTATACGCTAACTAAATGAGCACCCCATTTACACCCCTATTTTCTGGTGGAATTGCTATATAAATCTTTAAATTCTCTGAGAAAGTAAGATGAGTAAAACCCTTGTATAGAAAACTAGCTCTTTATCCGTTCACTTTGAGGATCAAATAAAGGCTCAGCCTCAATAGTGGCTGTTTTCTTAGTTCCAAACATCTCGACCTCAACTTTTGTACCAACCTTTGCGATATCGGCTGGTAAATATGCATATGCGATCGCTTTTTTAATGGTGTAACCCTGACCGGCTGATTTAACTCTTCCTACTACCGAATTGTTCACAAATATCGGCTCATTTCCCATAGCCACATCTTTAATATCATCAAATGTTAGAGCACTTAATTTTCTAGTTAAATTATCTTTTAATCGCTCTACTGCTTGCTTGCCAACAAAATTATCTTTCTTCATTGCAACTGCAAACCCTAATCCAGCCTCAAATGGGTTAGTCTCAGAATTGATCTCACCTGCCCAAGCTCTATATCCTTTTTCTAGACGAAGAGATTCAATTGCTCGATAGCCACATGGGCGAAGATTAAACTCATTACCCGCCTCTAAAATCAAAAGCCAAACCTTTAATGCATCATCTGCTGGCACATATAACTCCCAACCCAACTCACCGACATAGGTAATTCGAGTAGCTCTTAAATTAACACCACCTAACTCAATTATCTTTGAGTGCATAAAACCAAAAGCTTGATTTGATAGATCCGCATTGGTTACTTTCTGTAATATCTTTCTAGCATTTGGCCCCCAGATACCAAAGCAGGCAAGCTGCTTTGTGATATCGGTGATCTCTACCTCCTCAAAATTACTCTCTCTAGATAACTTTTCTAGCCAGCCCTTATCATGATTTAAAAATGCAGTTCCAGTGATAATTAAAAACTCATCATCTGCTACTTGAGTTACTGTGTAATCAGATTCAATTCCACCCTTTTTATTTAGCGCTTGGGTATAGGTAGTTCTACCCACGCCTTTAACAACATTATTAGCACAGACATAATTTAAAAACTCACCAGCATCAGCTCCAGAGATTTTAATCTTAGAAAAACTAGATTCATCAAATAATCCAGCAGAGTTTCTTGTGGCAAAGTGTTCAAGTGATACGGCGGGGTGCCAATTTTTTCCAACCCAACCATTTGGTTTTAAACTCTCATCCAACTTCTCATTAGGATTTAAATAGTAATTAACCCGCTCCCAGGCTGCCTTCTCTCCAAATACTGCGCCATTTTCTTTATGCCATTGATAAATCGGAGATTTATTCTCTTCCCGTGCACTTTGCCGCTCCTCACCTGGATAATGAATATCGTAGTAAGCCTCATAATTTTCAGTAACCCGGGCCAAGGTAAATTTAGGTGAGTTATAGGCCTCGGAAAATCTCTTAATATCCATATGCCATAGATCCATACTTGGCTCACCGCCAACAATCCACTCAGCAACTACCTTGCCAATTCCGCCAGCACCTGCAATTCCATGAGCACAAAAACCAGCTGCGACATAAAATCCACCAACTGATGTCTCCCCTAAACAAAACTCATTATCTGGAGTAAAGCCCTCTGGACCATTTATAAAGTTTTTTAAACCAATCTCACTCATCTTAGGAACTCGCTTTGCGGCATTGGTAGC
>RHBS01000068.1 GCA_010030895.1 Actinomycetota bacterium
GCCATCAGCCATTATGTAATCCTTGCCTTCCATTCGCACCTTGCCATTGGCGCGGGCTTGCACCATTGATCCAGCAGCAACTAAATCATCAAAGGAGATAATTTCAGCTTTGATAAATCCTTTTTGAAAATCGGTGTGAATCACACCAGCTGCAACTGGGGCGGTATCACCTTTATGAATCGTCCACGCTCTAGTCTCTTTTGGACCGGCGGTCAGATATGTCTGTAATCCTAATGTATTAAATCCCACTCGAGCCAATGTAGTAAGGCCAGGCTCAGTTAAACCAATAGATTTAAGTAATTCAAGTGCATCAGCCTCATCTAAATCTGCAAGCTCGGCCTCTGTTTTTGCATCTAAAAATATAGCCTCAGCTGGTTTTACTAATTGCGATAATTCAGCTTTTAACTTAGCATCAGATAATTCAGCCGCATCAACATTAAATACATACAAAAATGGTTTAGCAGTTAATAGTTGAAGCTCAGCAATCGCTGCTAAATCAACCTTGCTGCCACGAAGTAGTTGGCCCTGATTTAATACTGCTGCTGCCTCTTTAGCAGCATTTAACACAGCAGCTTTTTCCTTAACTGTTCTAACCTCTTTTTCTAATCTTGGAATTGCTTTTTCTAAAGTTTGTAAATCAGCTAAACAAAGCTCGGTGTTAATAGTCTCCATATCTTTTTTTGGATCAACATTGCCATCAACATGGACCACATCATTATCTTTAAATACTCTAATTACTTGGCAGATCGCATCTGATTCTCGGATGTTTGCTAAAAACTTATTACCCAAGCCAGCACCTTCCGATGCACCTTTAACAATTCCAGCGATATCAACAAAGGAAACTGAGGCCGGAAGTATTTTTTCTGAGGAAAAAATCTTGGCTAAGACCGGCAATCTGGCATCTGGTACACCAACCACACCAACATTGGGCTCTATTGTGGCAAAGGGGTAGTTAGCAGCTAGGACATTATTTTTAGTCAGGGCATTAAACAGGGTGGACTTACCCACGTTTGGCAGACCGACGATTCCAATTGAGAGGCTCACAAGGGGTAAAGCCTACGCAAGTTTGTCGGTACTTCCTGCCACTATAACCCCATGCTTGAAACCAGCCTTACCTTAATTATTGGCCTAATTATCGGCATTGCCATTGGGTATCTAGTAGCTGCCTTACGTCATAAATCCAGCGGCGCAGATGGTGCATTACTAGATGATTACAAAAAGCAGTTAGAGGCTGAACGAAGTAAAACTGAGAGCTCAATTAAGTTAACTGCAGAATTAAATGCTATGAAATCAACTGTTGAAAAATTATCTATTCAATCAAATGAGGCTAATCGGATTAGAACTGAGGCTGAAGCCAAACTTGAAACCACAATAAATGAGATGCGAAGAGCAAGTGAATCGATATTTGATGAGACTAAAAAGATTGCTGGTGCTTTATCCAACTCACAATCAAGAGGAAAGTTTGGTGAGGCTCAACTTGAGCTACTTCTGCAATCTGCTGGCTTACGGGAAGGTCATGAGTACTCAAGACAAAAATCCACAACTGATGCCGACTCATCAGGTATTCCAGATATCACCGTAAAGATGCCAGGTGGATCTGCAATTTTTATTGATTCAAAGTTTCCATTTGATCGCTTCTTAGATGCATTTGGTACTCAGGTGCAAAGTGAGCGAGATGAATACCTATCTCAACATACAAAAGATTTATTAAAACATGTTGAAGCACTTGCAAAACGTGGCTATCACAAATCAGCTGGCTCACCAGATTTTGTAGTCTTATTTGTGCCCTTTGAAACCTTATTAGCTGAAGCTCTAAGAGTTGATCCTGCCTTTTTGGAAAAAGCATTTAAATTAAATGTCACTGTTGCTACGCCAACTTCAATGATGGCACTACTTAGAACTATTGGCTATATCTTTACTCGAAATAAATTAGCCGATAACGCCGATGAGATTCAAAAGGTGGCAAATACCTTCTTAAAAAATATTACATTATTACATGGCAAGATTGTGGCGGTCGGCAAAGCGATCTCATCAACGGCAAAGGCGTATGAGGATTTAATTCCAACAGCTGAGCGAACTGTATTAAGCCCAGCTAGAAGAATTCATAATTTAGGAGTAACTGGCGATAAAGATAAATTGGCCATTGAGTATCCAGATTCACCAGGTGCGGTGCGAGAGTTAAAGCCAATATCAGCAGAGGATGATTTTATTGAGGTAGAGGAGATAGAAGGTGATAAGTAAGTGAGTAATCTGCCAATAAACTCCCCAATTAGGGGCCCAGGGTTAACAAAACCTGGGGTTGTAATTTTGCAATTTTTAGTTATTTTTTTTCTGCAAGCAATTGAGTTATTTTTTAGATCCTCACTTGGAATTATTACCGCACTGGCCATCTGGATCGCTTTTTTTGGCGCTATTTACTTAGGTAGAGGTGGCACTTTGTATGTAGCTGCAGTTTCACCGCCAATTTCACTACTAATCTGCTCATTACTACTTATGCCAACTGTTGGCGGTGGCTCAATTGCACCAACAAAATTTTTAGTTGATTTAGTCTCAGGTCTAGCCTCAATATCTTTTTACCTACTATCTGGAGCTGCTATAACCTGGTTTTTATGGTTTAAAAAAGAGCGAAATACCGTAAGTTAATTACTTATTAGCTGCCTTTAAATCTTT
>RHBS01000069.1 GCA_010030895.1 Actinomycetota bacterium
CCTTATTTGCTAGTGCCACTTTATTTCCAACCGATAGCGCTGAAAGGGTTGGCCCCAATCCAATAGAGCCGGTAATTCCATTAAGCACGATATCGCAGGGAATTGCCGCTATTTCAATTGAGGAGTTATCTCCTTCAATTACCTTAACCCCATCTACCTCAGGTGCTGGTGCCATGCTGCCAACAATTGGAACATTAAATTTTTTTGCCTGCTCCATTAAAAGTGCAGGGTTTTTGCGACCAGCACTCATTGCAATTATCTTAAATTTATCTGGGTTTGCGGCAACAATTTCTAATGCTTGAACACCAATTGATCCAGTTGAGCCTAAAACCACTATTTCCCGCACCCGCCTATCTTAACTGTGCCCCAACTATCGATCTTCAGATAGAATTCCCGCATGTATTCCGAGGCAAAACCGACAATTGCTCAAAAGCGCAATGTGATCACTGCCATTCCAGGACCAAAGTCAGCAGAGTTAATAAAGAGAAGAGCTGATGCAGTCTCTGCATCATTAGGTACGGCATTTCCAGTATTTATTGAACGAGCAGAGGGTGCAATTATTCTCGATGTTGATGGCAACTCAATTTTAGATTTAGGTGCCGGTATAGCAGTTTTAAATGTTGGCCACTCAGCTCATAAGGTAATAGAAAATGTTAAAACTCAGATGGATGCATTTACTCACACCTGTTTTATGGTGGTTCCTTACACTGGTTATGTTGAGGTGTGTGAGGCATTAAATCGATTAACCCCAGGTGATCACAAAAAGAAGTCAGCACTCTTTAACTCAGGTGCTGAAGCGGTTGAAAATGCGGTAAAGGTTGCCCGTAAATTTACTAAGCGATCTGCAGTAGTTGTATTTGAACATGGTTACCATGGCAGAACTAATTTAACTATGGCTATGACAGCAAAAAATATGCCATACAAAGATGGATTTGGACCCTTTGCTCCTGAGGTTTATCGCATGCCAATGGCATATCCATTTCAATGCGATTCCTGTGCTAAGCCATGTGAGAGTGCAGTTTTATCAAATGTGCTTCATAAAATTGAAAAAGAGATTGGTGCCAGCAATGTGGCATGTATTGTTATTGAGCCAATTCTTGGTGAGGGTGGATTTATTGTTCCTTGCAAAGGCTTCTTACCAGGGCTAGCTAAATTCTGTAAAGAAAATGGCATTATTTTTATCGCAGATGAGGTACAAACTGGATTTGCTAGAACTGGTCATATGTTTGCCTGTGAGGATGAATCAGTTATCCCAGATTTAATAGTCACCGCAAAGGGAATTGCGGCCGGTCTGCCATTAGCGGGTGTGACTGGAAGAGCTGAGGTTATGGATTCAATCCATCTATCTGGATTAGGCGGCACATATGGTGGCAATCCAGTTGCCTGCGCAGCAGCACTTGGTGCAATTGAGATTATTGAGAAAGAAAACCTAGTTGCCCGTGCTAACAAAATAGGCAAGATTATGAGTGAAGCCCTAAATCAAATGGCAAAAAAGTACTCAATCATTGGCGATGTAAGAGGACGTGGTGCAATGCAGGCAATTGAATTAGTAAAACCTGGCACTAAAGAGCCAAATTCAGAGGCTCAAGCTGCAATTATTAAATACTGCATCAGCAAGGGAGTATTAATACTTTCAGCTGGCACTTATGCAAATGTCGTTAGATTACTTCCGCCACTTATTATCGATGAGGCCCTACTTCAAGATGGTTTATCAGTGCTAGATGAAGCTATTGCCAGCGTTTCAAATTAATCCCGATTTAAAATATTTCTAGTTGCCTCATACTTTCCACCAGATTTCTTTAATGAAATTGCACTAAGTGCCTCTAATACAACTCGGTTAGCCAAGATCGCTGTGATATCACTTGAATCATAAGCTGGAGCCACCTCCACCACATCAATTCCAACTATCGGTAGCTCTAAACAAATTCTTCTTACTGCCTCTAATAACTCTCTACTTGTCATTCCCCCTGGCTCGGGTGTGCCCGTACCAGGTGCCATTCCCGGATCTACGACATCAATATCAACTGATAAAAATACGCCATCACATTCACTGGTCAAGATTGCAAAGGATTCATCTAAAACAGCTTTCATACCGCGGTGTGCAATCTCAGTCATCTCATATGACTTCATTCCCTTACTTGCCATCCACTTAAATGTGGCATCATCTGGCCAATAACCGCGCAAACCTAATTGTAAAAATCTATCTCCTCTAACTGCACCAGATTCAATCAACCTACGCATTGGTGTGCCATGGCCAATTAAGGCACCAAATTGATCCTCACCAGTATCTGCATGAGCATCAAAGTGAATCATTGAAACTCTACCTTTACCTAAGTGATTGGCAATTCCAGTTACATCAGCAGAGGCAACAGAGTGATCTCCACCTAAGACAACTGCAATTGCCCCTGCCTTTGCAATCTTTTCAGTTGCCACCTCTAGTACATTTAATGATTTAACTAGATCTCCACCTGGCATTAATAAATCACCAGCATCAAAAATCTTTAACTTCCGTAAGGCATCTGTACGAAGTGCTAAGTGTGGTCGTGAAGCATCATGAGGTAAGTAATCACCCATTCGAAT
>RHBS01000070.1 GCA_010030895.1 Actinomycetota bacterium
GTGAGTGCACCAATTGGATCAGTAGCAACCAACCCGCTTAAATCTTTACTACTAGCAGCCAATAGTGAACCGTAGATAACCAATATGATCGGCACAATAGCTGCACCAAAAACTGTCCAGCCAACT
This sequence comes from Actinomycetota bacterium, assembly GCA_010030895.1. GTDB lineage: Bacteria > Actinomycetota > Actinomycetes > Nanopelagicales > Nanopelagicaceae > Nanopelagicus. The sequence goes on from RHBS01000070.1 coordinate 127, forward strand.
ACAGATCTTCCTGGTGTACTTCTAGGTAGATACCTTGAGTAATCAGCAGCACATCCAACCCAACCTAACCCAATACCAGTAACGCCAAAGATTAACGCACCAATAAAGCCTTGAGTTGTGCCAGTTGGAATTGAAGAAACTTTTGACCAATCAACTGAATCAATTGTTAACGCGATATAGCCAAAAGTTAAAATCAAAGTTGAGATGGTTAAATAAACCTGTATTTTCATAATTACTTTAAAACCTAATACGCCGCCAATTATTGTCAGCCCACCTGCAAGTAAAAAACCCAAAACTCTTGATAAATCCGGATCAATGTTTCCTAGTCGAGTAAATACGGTTTCAGAAGCCAGTGTGGCCAGAGAGACTAAAACCGTCTCCCAGCCTACAAAAATTAGGTAAGAAAGAAATCCTGGAATCTTATTTCCGTTAACACCAAATGCTGCTCTAGAAAGAGTCATAGTTGGAGCATTAGCTCTCTTGCCAGCTAGAGATGAAATACCTACAAGTAAAAAACTACCTACGGTTCCAATTATTGCTGCTGCCGTTGCCTGCCAAAATGAAATTCCAAATCCTAAAAAGAATGATCCATATGAAAGCGCTAAAAAGGAAACATTGGCAGCTGCCCAGGGCCAAAACAGCGATCGAGCATTTCCTTTACGCTCTGACTCAGAAATAAAGTTAATGCCATTCAACTCTAAGCTAGAAGAGATTTTTGCCATAAAGTTATTTAACTACAAAAATTATCTTGGGCGTCTGCGGCGCTCATTTGGACGTGGGCGAGATTTTTTTCTCTTACCACCGCCCCTAGATCTAGAGCCCCTATCACTTCGTGATCTTGCAGACCCATTCCCGTTTTGATTTCCAATTTCTTCAATTGGTACTCCAGATGGCTCAACTGCACCAGTGATTCTTACTAAGGTTGAATCTAATGGACGAACCGTTGATTCAGTTAACTTAATTCCTGCTCTGGAGGTTAAACCATGAACCCCCTTTCGCTGCTTATGAGTAGCAAGCGTAACTACAGTTCCAACTGCACCTGCCCGAGCGGTTCGACCAGCACGATGTAAGTAATCTTTATGATTTTCTGGCGCATCTACATGAACAACTAATGAGACATCATCAACGTGGATTCCTCTAGCTGCAACATCGGTTGCAACTAGTGCTGAAGTTTTTCCAGACTTAAATGCCTCTAATACCCTAGATCTTTGGCTTTGAGTTTTTCCACCATGGAGTGCACCAACTGCAACACCTGCTTGATTCATCTTCTTGGCTAACTTATCTGCCCCATGTTTGGTTCTAACAAAAAAGATACTTTTCCCTTTTCGAGCAGCTATTTGAGAGGTAATTAAATCTTTATGAGATTGTTCCATAATTAACACGTGATGTGACATATTCCCTGCAGTTGATTTTTCATTTGCCAGCGAATGTGTAACTGGATTTCTAAGATATTTTTTAACCAATGAATCTACATCTCGATCTAAGGTAGCACTAAACAGCATTCGTTGACCATTTGGTTTTGTTAAATCTAAAATTCTCTTAACATCTGGTAAAAATCCCATATCCGCCATCTGATCTGCTTCATCCAAAACTGTAATTAAAATATCATCTAGCTTGATATGTTTCTTCTGAATTAAATCGATTAATCTGCCCGGAGTAGCCACCACAATTGGAACACCCCGCTTTAAGGCTTGAATCTGCTTTGAATATGAAAGTCCACCAGCTACTACCTGTGAATTTAAATTTACAGATCTAGAAAGTGGTGCGATTACATCACTGATCTGCATCGCTAATTCGCGAGTGGGAGAGAGGATTAAAGCTAATGGCCGCATTGGTGAAGCAGTTTTACCAGCAAGTCTTGAAATAAGGGCTAAACCAAAGGCAAGAGTTTTACCAGAACCAGTTTGCCCTCTACCTAAAATATCTTTACCTGCAATGGCATCTGGCAAGGTAGCTTTTTGAATTGGAAATGGCTTTTCAATTCCCGCCGCATGAAGCGCTTTTATAAGCGCAGGATTAACACCTAGATCTTTAAATGACATACTCAACCAATCAAGACATGATGCGTGTCTCGATGGTGATTAGAGATTAAGACTCGCAAGGTACTTACAAGTTGTAAGCACATGGGGAATTACTGGCTTTAGTTTACCTTATTTTTTGTTGTTAAATTACCAAAAAATTAATCAAGCCTAATCTTGTTGCCATTAACTGTTAGTTCAACCGCCACAATGCCAGTCTGATCATTATTTTCAGCAGCGTCAACCCAGAGTATCTCGGCATCAACTAATGATTTTGAAATATCA
>RHBS01000008.1 GCA_010030895.1 Actinomycetota bacterium
CGAGTGAAGAATGCAATTGATTGCTTTTGAATATGCTCAAAGACCATCCGCCTAAGGTCAAAGATTAAACCCTCACCAATTCTTGCCGAGAACCATCTTCCTATCATGCTAAAAACCGCATCCAAGATTGCTATCACCGCTACCGCAAATGCAAGTTTGGTCACCAAAGTAGCATTTCCTGGAATTACACCTTCATCTATTAATTTTTTTAACAAGAGTGGCGATGCAATTACCAGCACTGCGTCGATAACTACCGTGATAAGAAATAGACTCAGGGATAACTTGTAAGGAGCTGCGAACCCAACAATTCGCCTTAATGTTCCTGATTTTAGTTTTTGATCTTTTACCGATTGATCCGCTGTAAGTGATCGAAAAGACATCCAGGTAGCATGCATTGACATAAGACGACAATAACCACTTATTTAAAAAAGATTAAACTGTAAATCCAATCGAGCGTAATTGTTCCCGCCCATCATCAGAGATTTTATTTGGCCCCCAAGGTGGCAGCCATACCCAATTAATCTTCACATCTGATGAGATATCCGCCAATACCTGTCTAGTTTGGTCCTCGATGACATCTTGAAGCGGACAGGCAGCCGAAGTTAAAGTCATATCCAATGTCACAATATTGCCCTCATCGATTCGCATATCGTAGACAAGTCCTAAATCGATGACATTGATGCCAAGTTCGGGATCGATAACATCCTTCATCGCCTCTGTCACATCATCAATGCTTGTGCTCATGACAGTATTCTACTCCATAACTTGTATAGCGGCATCTTTAAAAGCCATCCAGCTAAGAAGCGCACATTTAATTCTGGCAGGAAACTTTGATACGCCAGCAAATGCCACACCATCTTCAAGAAGAGATTCATCTCCATCAGATCTGCCTTTACTCTGCATTAATTCCATAAATGCCTCAAATATCACATTTGCCTCTCTAAAAGTTTTTCCAATTAAAAGATCACTCATTACTGAAGCACTTGCCATTGAAATTGAACAACCAACTCCGTCCCATGAAATATCGGAAACTTTTCCTTCTTGTACTTTTAGGTTTAAAGTTATTTCATCGCCACAACTTGGGTTATTATGGTGAACTTGAATATCTTTATCATCGCTTAGCCCCTTATGATGAGGGGATCGATAATGATCAAGGATGACCTCTTGATATAAAGAATCTAACTCCACTACTTTGCCACCTTGAAGTACGACTTAACTTTTTCGATTCCATCAATTAATTGCTTAATGTCTTCCCGATTGTTGTATAAGTGGAAAGATGCCCGAGTCGTACCAGCTATCTTTAATTTACGCATTAATGGCCAAGCACAATGGTGACCAGTTCTTACTGCTATACCGTATTGATCTAATACTTGACCAACATCGTGCGGGTGGACGCCATCTACAGTAAAAGATATAACTCCACCGCGATCTTTAAGATCTAATGGTCCAATTACCTTTATGCCAGACATGGAAGCAAGTCCTTCTAATAAATACTTTGTAAGTTCATGCTCATACTCAGCAATATTATTCAGCCCAATTGACCTTAAATAATCAATAGCGGCAGATAACCCAACTGCTTGTGCCATATTTGGGACCCCCGCTTCAAATTTGCGTGGTGCGCTAGCCCAAGTTGCTCCAGTCATTGTTACTGAATCAACCATCGATCCCCCAAAAACTACCGGTTCAAGTTTTTCCAATAGTTGATGCTTTCCCCAAAGCACACCGATCCCAGTTGGACCTAGAGTTTTATGTCCAGAGAAGGCTAAGAAATCAACATCCAACTCCTTAACATTGATTGGAAAGTGTGGTGCAGATTGACAGGCATCAAGTACTACCAGTGCTCCAACAGCCCTCGCTGCCTTACTAATCTCATCAATTGGCAAAATCGTGCCAAAAACATTGGATTGATGGGTTACAGCGACTATTTTCGTTTTAGAATTAATGACATCTTTGATATTTGATAAATCAATTCTGCCATCCTCAGTAAATGAAAGCCATGATAAAGAAGCTCCAGTTCGTTTTGCTAATTGTTGCCAGGGAATCAAATTTGCATGATGTTCCATCTCGGTGACCACAATTTGATCACCGGATTTGATGTTAATTCTAGAATCAGGATTTCCTAGTGAATATGCGATTATATTTAATGACTCAGTTGCACTCTTAGTGAAAACAACCTCGCTACTGTCAGCACCAATGAAACTTGCGACATTACTTCTTGACATTTCGAAAGCATCAGAAGCTTCCTCGGCAAGCAAGTGAGCACCTCTATGGACGGCCGCGTTAATTGTGCGGTAGAAATTGCTTTCAGCTTCAATTACCGCTGTTGGTTTTTGTGATGTAGCTGCGCTATCCAAATAAACAAGAGAATTGCCCCCGCGAACTTTCCGTTGAAAAATAGGGAAATCTTTCTTGTACTCAGATAAATCCAGATTCATTAACTATTACGCAGTTATATATGCTGCGTAACCCTGTTCCTCTAACTTATCAGCTAACTCTGGGCCGCCCTCTTCCACAATTTTTCCATTTGCGAAAACATGGACAAAATCTGGCTTTATGTAGCGAAGAATTCTTGTGTAGTGGGTAATCAACATAACCCCTAGATTTGAATTTTCTTTAACTCGATTAACTCCCTCGGAGACTATTCGTAAGGCGTCAACATCAAGACCAGAATCTGTTTCATCTAAAATTGCAATCTTTGGTTTTAATAGCTCTAACTGCAAAATCTCATGACGTTTCTTTTCGCCACCTGAAAAACCTTCATTAACATTGCGCTCAGAAAAAGCGGTGTCTATATTCAGCGACGCCATTGCCTCTTTAACCTCACCAACCCATGTCCTTACCTTGGGCGCTTCGCCACGAATAGCAGTTACGGCTGTTCTCAAAAAATTAGAGACTGAAACTCCCGGGACCTCAACTGGATATTGCATTGCAAGAAATAATCCAGCTTTGGCTCTTTCATCAACACTCATTTCTAATACATCATTACCATCTAAAGTTACTGATCCACCAGTGATTGAGTATTTTGGATGACCCGCGATTGAGTATGCAAGAGTAGATTTACCAGAACCATTAGGACCCATAATTGCATGAGTCTCGCCAGATTTTACGGTTAAATCGACACCTTTTAATATCTCTTTATCCCCAGATTCAGTAACAACACTCACCTGTAAATTCTTAATCTCTAGAACGCTCATCATGATCTCCTTAGTTTGTTATAAGCACTTGATTGCCATTTAATTCAACTTTATATGTCTTAAGTGGTGAAGTTGCTGGTGGAGTTAAAGCCTCCCCTGTGCGCAAATCGAATTCTGCGCCATGAAGCCAACATTCAATTTTCATACCGTTGACCTCGCCTTCAGAAAGAGATGCTTCCGAATGAGTACAGGTGTCCTCTACCGCAAAAACTTCATGGCCTACTCGTGCTACACAAACAGTTACGCCTTCGACCTCGACTGCAACCGGCTTGCCTTCAACAAGTGAATCAAATGCCAACTCTGCCATCACTCTCCCACCCTTGATAACTCAGATTCAATTCGAGCCATCAATCTCTCTTCAATCTCTTCGTTTTTCAATTTATTTATGATCTCAGCAAAAAATCCTCGAATTACCAACCTTCTTGCAATATCAGCCGGAATACCCCTCGATTGCAAGTAAAAAAGTTGTTCATCATCAAACCGACCCGTGGTGCTAGCGTGTCCGGCGCCAACAATCTCCCCCGTCTCAATCTCTAAGTTTGGTACAGAATCGGCACGGGCGCCATCTGTTAAAAGTAAGTTTCTATTTAACTCATATGTATCCGTACCTTCTGCACTCTTATTGATGTAAACGTCGCCAATCCAGACAGTATGTGCACCTTTTCCTGCTAACGCACCTTTGTAATTTACCCGCGACTTGGTATTGGGAATTCCATGGTTTACATGAATTCGATGCTCTATGTGTTGCTCATCCGTAGCAAAATAAACACCATTCATTTCAGCACTGGCACCCGTACCGGTATATTCAACTGTTGGACTAATTCGTATTGTAGATCCACCGATAGAGACTACGTAGGAATTAAATTGTGCATCTTTACCAATGATTGCGTGGTGCTGAGCTACATGAACTGAATTTAAATCCCACTCCTGAAGTGAAATGAAATTTAGGCTGGAACCCGCTGCAAGAGTTACCTCAATCTCTTCACCCAATTTACCCAAACCATTATTTTCAATTACCAATGTTGCTCTGCTATTTACACCAACTTGGATTACTACCCTACTTAATTCTGCGCTTACTCCACATTTTCTCTTTAGGAAAATTGGTTCAACTATCTCTAAATCATCTGAAATCGTAAGAAGTGTGCTCTTAGCAACCTCTCTGCGCACTCTATTGGTGACGATATCACTGGCAACATAAGCCGGTGGCAAATCGGAGGTGTCGATATTTGTAATTTTGACGCCTTTTGGCAAATCATTTTTGGCAGATATCGAAATATTGTCGCTAAGAGAAACATTTAAATCATGCAGGCCTGCCAATTTTTTTAACGGAGTAAATCGCCAAGCCTCTTCACGACCACTTGGCGTTAAATAATTAGTTGCTAATTGGTTCATTAACCAACAGCACCTTCCATTTGTAGCTCGATTAATCGGTTTAACTCCAATGCGTACTCCATTGGGAGCTCTTTGGCAATTGGTTCAATAAAGCCACGAACAATCATTGCCATTGCTTCATCTTCACCTAAGCCACGAGACATCAAGTAGAACAATTGATCATCACTAACTCTTGAAACAGTTGCTTCATGCCCCATAGAGACATCATCTTCGCGAACATCGACATAAGGATATGTATCGGATCTAGAAATTGTGTCGACCAAGAGTGCATCACATTTGACAGTGCTCTTTGAGTGATGCGCACCTTCTTCGACCTTAACCAAGCCTCGATATGATGTGCGACCACCTCCGCGTGCTACAGACTTTGAGATTATTGTTGATGATGTATATGGAGCAGCATGAACCATTTTTGCGCCAGCATCCTGATGCTGGCCCTCACCAGCAAATGCAATTGATAAAGTTTCACCCTTTGAGTGTGGCCCCATCAACATTACTGCCGGATATTTCATCGTAACTTTTGATCCGATATTGCCATCAATCCACTCCATGGTTGCACCTTCAGCACAGGTAGCTCGCTTGGTTACTAAGTTATAGACATTATTAGACCAATTTTGAATTGTGGTATAACGAACGCGGGCATTTTTCTTGACAATAATTTCAACTACCGCGGAGTGTAAAGAATCTGATGAGTAAATTGGGGCGGTACATCCTTCAACATAATGAACATATGAATCTTCATCAGCGATAATCAAGGTTCGCTCAAACTGACCCATGTTTTCGGTGTTGATTCTAAAATATGCCTGTAATGGAATATCTACTTTTACCCCTTTTGGTACATATATAAATGAACCACCAGACCAAACAGCGGTATTTAATGCCGCAAATTTATTATCACCAACTGGAATTACAGTTCCAAAGTATTCTTTAAATAGATCACCATGAGTTCGAAGCGCTGTATCAGTATCTAGGAATAAAACTCCCTGCTTCTCTAAATCTTCGCGAATAGAGTGGTAAACAACCTCAGATTCATACTGAGCTGCCACGCCGGCAACCAATCGTTTCTTCTCCGCCTCAGGAATACCTAAACGGTCATAGGTATTTTTAATATCATCTGGTAAATCTTCCCAAGAGGTTGCCTGCTTTTCAGTTGAGCGGACAAAATATTTGATAGTGTCGAAAAAGATTCCACTAAGATCCGATCCCCAGGTTGGCATTGGTTTCTTATCAAATAAAGATAAACCCTTCAATCTTAAATCCAACATCCATTGCGGTTCACTCTTCTTAGTTGAGATATCGCGAACCACCTCTTCATTGAGTCCACGTCTACTATTAGAGCCTGCATCTGTTTTATCTGCCCAGCCGTACTCATACTTTCCAATTCCTTCAAGCTCTGGATGAGTTATCTGTGACATTAGTAAGCTCCTTCTTTCATTTTAGTTTTACTGACTTGCGAGATATTTGTGGGAACAAAGGTTGTGCAAACACCATCACCGTGAGCAATAGTTGCTAGCCGCTGAACATGAGTTCCCAATATTTTAGAAAAAGCTGCCGTTTCGGCTTCGCAAAGCTGAGGAAATTCTGAAGCAACATGTGCAATAGGACAGTGATGTTGACATATCTCCTCACCATTTCCTAATTTGTCAGTTGTTGCAGCGTAACCTTCTTTGGTCAGCAATCTGGCCAACATTTTGGATTTTTCAAGTAAAGATTTATTTGAGCTCGAGATCGAGTGACCCTTACGTTCAAAATCCGCTGCTCTAGATTTAGCAAACTCATCAACCAAGTGTGATCCATTTTTACTTGCCATAAATTTTAATGCTGATACAGCTAGGTCATCGTATGAGTGCTCAAATTTCTCTCTGCCTTCGTCAGTCATAAGAAACACTTTTGATGGTCGACCACGAGTTCGGGAGGCTGTACTTTGATAAGGCTCACGTGAGGTAAGCACCCCTTCGGCAATCAGCGAATCTAAATGTCGCCTTATGCCCGCAGGTGTGATCTCCAATTTTTCAGCAAGGGCAACTGCGGTGGTCGGACCCGACTCTAAAATGCTCCGGGCAACCACATCGCGGGTCTTATCAGGCTCACTCTTTTTCACAACATAAGTGTTGCGTAATTCTTAGAATTGCGCCACCTTTAAACCTCCTTTATGGTGTGAAATGCGACTTATTGAGCCAGATCTCGGCCAAGGAGGCCATCGAAATCAGTAGGCTTAAATCATGCTGGTGCAAAGAAGATCTATCGCCGCAAAATTGCTATCACTACTGGTATTTCTCCAAGCGGCCCTGATTGTCACTGGTGGCTCAGTTCGCCTAACAGGTTCAGGACTTGGATGCCCGACCTGGCCTGAGTGCACTCCAGGTTCTTATACGCCAACACCAAATCAAGCTGAAAAGCAATTGCATGCTTGGATCGAATTTGGAAATCGATTATTGACCTTTGTACTTTTTTTCTGTGCAGTGGCGGTAGTAATTGTTGCCATTAGAAAATCTACCCAAGCGCCTAATAAGCAAAGAGTTCGATCTCTTGCCGGGTTACAAATCCTGGGAATACTTGGTCAAGGAATTTTAGGTGGGGTTACGGTCCTAACCGGCTTACACCCTCTAACAGTTGCTAGCCATTATTTGCTCTCTATCTTTCTGATTGCCGGAGCAATCTCGCTTCGATATGAACTTATTGGAATTACAACCGAGCAAGTAGATGGAGTGCTGAAGGCTGCCATACCAATATTGATCTGGCTGACACTCCTAGTTATCGTCGCTGGCACGGTGGTTACTGGAAGTGGGCCTCATGCTGGAGATGCGACCGCACCTCGTTTTGGTTTTGATCCTAGAGTCGTCTCATGGATACACGCAGATTTGGTGATCGCTGTGGTTGCCTCCACACTATTTATTTTTATGATTGCCCGAGCTTCAGATTATAAAATCGTTGCAAAGAGATTAGGTATTTTTCTAATCATTGTGTTAGCGCAAGGTTTAATTGGATATATTCAATACTTCACTGGTTTACCAGAGGCCTTAGTTGCAGCTCACCTAGTCGGATCCACTCTGGTATGGGGTTGGGTGTGGAGCTTGGCTAAGATTAGTCAGAGCGGATTTAGGTTGCAGGGAATGAAAAAATGAAACTACCCAGTTGGAGTGAACTAGACGATAAAGCTGTTGCCATTTCAAGAGCGCTAGCAATGGATGCAGTACAAAAGGTAGGTAATGGCCATCCAGGAACCGCGATGGCATTAGCGCCGGTGGCATATACGCTATTTCAACGGGTCCTAAAACATAATCCTGCCGAGCCGAAATGGATAGCTCGAGATCGATTCATCCTCTCTTGTGGTCATTCATCTCTAACACTTTATATTCAACTTTATTTATCTGGTTATGGAGTAGCACTTGAAGATTTAAAATCATTTAGAACTCTGAACTCTTTAACACCTGGTCATCCAGAGTATGGTCATACGGTAGGAGTAGAAACAACTACTGGTCCACTTGGGCAGGGCGTAGCTAATGGTGTCGGTATGGCAATGGCAGCTAGATATGAAAAGGGGTTGCTAGATCCAGAAGAAACTACCGATATTTTTAATCACAACATTTGGGTACTTTGCTCTGACGGTGATTTACAAGAGGGTGTAAGTGCAGAAGCCTCTTCACTTGCTGGTACTCAAGCACTCGGTAACCTAAAGGTTATTTATGATGATAATCGTATTTCAATTGAGGGTGATACTCACGTTGCTTTTACAGAAGATGTTTCGGCTCGGTATAAATCTTATGGTTGGGAAGTTTTTGAAGTAAGAACCCGAAAAAATGGTGATGTAGATCGGGAGAATCTGGAAACAGCATTGCTTAAAGCGATTTCCGTAACAGATAAACCTGTATTAATAAGATTAGAAAGTGTTATCGCCTGGCCAGCGCCAAACGCAAAAGGAACAGCTAAATCTCATGGCTCAGCGTTAGGAGGTGATGAGGTAGCAGCCACTAAAGAGATTCTTCAATTAGATCCTAGCCAAAGTTTCTATGTTCCAAATGAAATTATTGAACATACCCGCAAGGTTATGCAACGTGGTAGTGAGCTCCATAAAGCTTGGCAGTTAAAATTTTCTAAATGGCAAGAGCAAAATCCTGATCGCGCCGCACTTTTGAATCGTTTAATAAGAAAAGAATTACCTAGAGACTGGGCCGATGATTTACCCATTTTTTCTAGTGACAAAGAGATTTCTACTAGAGCGGCATCTGGAAAGGTGATTCAGTACATTGCAAAATCACTCCCTGAGTTTTGGGGCGGATCTGCAGATCTTGCTGAAAGTAATAACACCACGATTGAAGGTAGTGCTTCATTTTTGCCAAATACAAGCAAGATTTCCTCTGCAAATCCATACGGTCGAGTAGTTCACTTTGGAATTAGAGAACATGCTATGGGCGCCATTTTGAATGGAGCTGCACTCCATGGCTTAGTGAAACCATTTGCTGGCACATTTTTAGTATTTAGCGATTACATGAGAGGCGCAGTTCGACTTTCATCACTTATGCAACTGCAAGTCACCTTTGTTTGGACTCATGATTCAGTTGGATTAGGAGAGGATGGACCGACTCATCAACCAGTAGAACATCTTGCTGCACTACGTGCGATGCCGGGTTTAGATATTGTTCGCCCAGCAGATGCGAATGAAGTAAGAGTCTGCTGGAAACACATTATTGAAAGATCTAAACCGGCTGGAATAATTTTATCCCGTCAAAATCTTCCAGTTTTTGATCGGGTCCTGTATGCACCGGCTGAAGGTGCTACAAAAGGTGCGTATGTAATTGCGTATGGCGATAACAAAGCCATGAAATGCGATGTCATTATTCTGGCCTCCGGATCAGAGGTGAGTATTGCTTTACAAGCTCAAAAATTACTCGCGGATAAAAATATCAAAGCCAGGGTTGTTAGCACTCCCTGTATTGAATGGTTTTATGAACAGCCTGATTCATACCAAGAGCAAGTTTTACCAAAATCAATTAAAGCTCGTGTGAGTGTGGAGGCTGGCGTATCTCAGCCATGGCACAAACTCATTGGTGATTATGGTGTATCTGTATCTCTAGAACACTTTGGTGCCTCCGGTAGTGCCTCAGCTTTGTTCAAGGAGTTTGGATTTACTGCCGAAAATGTAGCAGCCAAAGCCGAAGAGAGTTTTAAAAAAGCACATGCAAAATAAACTGATTTATCTTTTTTCTTTTACTATAGATAAATTTCATATATGTAGTCATTTTCTAGTTAAGTCCTTCTAAATATGAAAGTCTTTGGAAATGCTTTATCAGCTCTAGACGAAAATGTGATTTCAGAGTTGAATCTTCTACTTCCGCGAATTTCAGAAAAGGACCCCAAAATCTGGGGAAATGAAACAGAAGCTAAAAATAGATTGGGGTGGGTAGATTTACCATTTTCTTCACGAAATTTGCTACCACAATTTGATGCGCTTTCGGCTTGGGTTCGATCTAGGGGGTTAACTCATTTAGTTCTTTGTGGCATGGGAGGTTCCTCACTCGCTGCAGAAGTTATAGCTAATTCAGAGAGTAAGTTGCTTACAATAATTGACTCAACTGATCCAGATCAGATTCGGAGATCTATTCCGCAAGATCTAGAAAAATCCTTAATTATCATTGCGTCAAAATCGGGTACTACGATCGAAACTATCTCTCACTTTAAGTTTTTTGAGCAATTATTTCTCGATAAAAAACTTGATCCAGTTTTGCACCTAATAGTACTCACCGACCCTAAAACAGATCTAAATTTAAATTCGAGGCGCCAAGGCTATAAAGTATTTGAAACTGATCTGTCAGTTGGTGGAAGATTTAGCGCACTTTCGGCATTCGGCCTTTTACCTGCTTCACTACTTGGAATTGATGTATCTGTAATTTTGGATGATGCCCAGAAAGCACATGAAATTGTTCTTACGCCAAACTCCCCGGCAGTTTTGATTGCTACTGCCCTGTTTCAACGAACCCAGCAATTTGTAACTATTTCTAGGGGCCAGGCGGAATTAAGTGGCCTTGGAGATTGGATTGAACAGTTAATTGCTGAATCGACTGGCAAAAATCAAACCGGTAGATTACCAATTGTTTCACCGAGCTCAAGAGCAGTTTCATCAATCCTGTCGATTGGTTTTAAAGGAAATGATTTTGACATAACAGTCGAAGCAACACTCGGTGAGCATTTTGTACTTTGGGAATGGATTACAGTTTTACTGTGCTATCTACTAAAAGTAGATCCTTTTGATCAACCAAATGTATCTGAATCAAAACAAAGCACCCTGAAAATTTTAGATAAAATAAGAACTGGAACTTTCTCATTTGCATCACCACAAATAAAGAATGAATCTTTCGATGTGTACACTAATTGTAATGTCGGTAGTATTGATGAGTTTCTAGAGAAACCATTTGAGTACCTCGCAGTGATGGCATTTCTTCCTAGATATATGCAGCAGGATGTCTTTATATTCATTAACAAGATCGCTTCAAAATTAAATCGTCCTATTACCTTTGGCTGGGGACCTAGATTTCTCCACTCAACTGGGCAGTTTCATAAAGGTGGCAATACAAATGGTGGATTTATACAAATTACCCGGCAAATTGAGAATGATTTGAATATACCAACTGAGGATTTTACATTTGGTCAACTAATAACAGCCCAAGCTTTAGGTGACGCGGAATCGCTAACACAAAGAAGTTATCCAGTTTTTAGAATTCATTTAAAACAAGATAAAGGCGCTTTGCCTAAAATATTTAGTTAATCTTCTCCTCTTAATTTCTTCAGTGCAATTTCAAGAATCTTATTCGCCTCAGCCTCTGTCCTTCGCTCCTTAACATAAGCTAGGTGAGTTTTATATGGCTCATTCTTCATAGGCATTGGAGGTTTATTCTTATCTTGACCGGCCGGAAAGCCACAACGCGGACAATCCCATTCTGCTGGAACCTCGACTGTGCCATCTTCGGCAAATGATGGCTTTGTTTCATGTCCATTTGCACACCAATAAGAAACTCTAAATCTTGCAATTGATTCTCCGCGCTCGGCCTCGCCCATTGGGCCAGCACCGACTCGACTTCCACGGATTGAACTGCCACCAGCCATCTCTACTCCTTAATTCTTCAACAACAAGCTAAGTGCGATAACAGCTGAAAACCAAACACCGCCAACAACTATTGTAATGCGATCTAAATTCTTCTCTACAACAGACGATCCACCGTAGGTTGATGAGATGCCACCACCAAACAAATCAGACAAGCCTGAGCCTTTACCTTTATGAAGTAAAACTAGAATTATCATCAAAATGCTAGATATTATTAAAATTACAGTGAGAGCTAAATTCATTTACTCGCCTTCGACATTAGATAAAATCTCTGAGCAAAGGATACTATCTTTAGGGGTAAATCCTTAAATTTAGGCTCCTAAGCCTTGTTTAATACACGGTGAAACTTTGAAATTCGTGCAAACTCCTCTGGGTCTAGGGAGGCGCCACCAACAAGCGCACCATCTACATCCACTTCTTTCATGATGTCCAAGGTATTAATTGACTTCACTGAACCACCATAAAGAATTCTGCAATTATCGGCTATTTCATCATTACCTATTTTTCTTAACTCACTTCGAATAGCAGAACAAACCTCTTGAGCATCCTCAGGAGTTGCAGTTTTACCAGTTCCGATCGCCCAAACTGGTTCATAGGCAATTACAATTTTTTTAAGATCTGGTTTATGAAAGCCTTTGAGCCCATTTCGAAGTTGTTCAAGCACAAAAGAAATTTGATTTCCAGCTTCTCTTACAGACAACTCCTCACCAATACATAAAATAGGTTTGAGCTCATTTGCAAGCGCAGCTTTAATTTTCTTGTTTACTATTTCATCGCTCTCAGAATGATTTGTCCTACGCTCACTATGACCAACCAAAACATAAGTGCAACCTAATTTGTTTAGCATCGATCCAGATATTTCACCAGTGTAAGCTCCCGATTCAGCAACTGATATATCTTGAGCACCATATAACAGTCTTAATCGATCCCCATCTACAAGGGTTTGAACAGACCTTATATCTGTAAACGGTGGAATTATTACCACCTCAACTGCATCATAATCACGATCTTCTAGCGAGTAAGCAAGCTTTTGAGTTACTGCGATGGCCTCTAAGTGATTTAGGTTCATCTTCCAGTTACCGGCAATCAATGGTTTTCGCAACATTGCCTCTTAACTTAGCGCAACAAGTCCGGGCAATTCTTTGCCCTCAAGATACTCAAGTGAAGCGCCCCCGCCAGTTGAGATATAACTAAAATCATTATCTGCAAATCCTAATTGACGCACCGCTGCCGCGGAGTCTCCCCCGCCGACAACTGTCATGCCATCAACTTGGCTTAGAGCCTGCGCTACAACTTTAGTCCCATTTGCAAAATTTGGAAATTCAAAAACTCCCATAGGTCCATTCCAAAATACTGTTTTACAACTCTTAATTTCACTTGCAAAAAGCTCTGCGCTTTTAGGCCCAATATCAAGTCCCATTTGATCATCTGGAATATTGTGGCAACTGACTAAAGTTGGCTTTGCATCAATTGAGAATTCAGGAGCCACCACAATGTCTACTGGTAAAACCATCTTTACCCCTAGTGCCTGAGCATCTATTAATATCTTCTCAACCTGCGGAACTAGATCATTCTCAACGAGTGATTTACCAACCTTTATTCCCTTGGCGGCCAGGAATGTGAATACCATTCCACCACCAATTGCCAACATGTTAACTTTGTTTAGCAGATTTGAAATCACGCCGATTTTGTCTGAAACTTTTGCGCCACCTAAAACTACTCCGTATGGTCGCAGTGGATCCTGAGTTAATTTCTCTAAAACCTTTACTTCTTTAGAGATTAGATCTCCAGCTGCTGATGGGAGAAGTTTGGCAAGTTCATAAACCGAAGCATGTTTTCTATGAACAGCTCCAAACCCGTCCCCCACATAAAAATTTCCATAGCTTGCTATTTCTTTTGCCAATCTCATGCGCTCTGATTCATCTTTGCTGGTTTCAGCTGACTCAAACCTAATGTTCTCAAGCAGTAGAATTTCACCTGGCTTAAGATCCGTTGCCACTTGCAAGGCTCCTGAAGTTTTGTCAGAAAAAATAACTTTAGTTCCAATTAGTTGTTCAAGCCTTGCTGCTACTGGTTTAAGTGAAAGCTCCACTTTAACTTCACCTTTTGGTCTACCGAGATGTGCAACTATTACAACTGAGCAATTTGCTTCAAGCAGCCTTCTCAGAGTTGATAATGAAGCAACAATTCTGCCATCATCAGAAATAACACCATTTTTGATTGGTACATTGAGGTCACAACGCAGGATTACCTTTTTATTTTTATAATCTGCGTTTTCTAAAGTTTTAATTCCCATCAAATCAGATTGTTTTACCAATATATTTAATAAGATCAACTAAGCGATTTGAGTAACCCCATTCATTGTCATACCAGCCAACAACTTTCACAGTTGTTCCAATTACTTTAGTTAAGCCCGCATCTAAAATACAGGAGCTAGGATCTGTGACAATATCTGCCGAGACTATTGGATCTTCAGTGTATGTTAAATAACCTTTCAGCGATCCTTCGCTTGCCTTTTTTAAAGCACTATTTATTTCACTTACTGAAACCTCTTTAGCCAGCTCAACCGTTAAATCTGTTGCAGATCCAGTTGGAACCGGTACCCGAAGCGCATATCCATCTAATTTACCCTTAAGTTCTGGCAAAACTAATGAAATAGCCTTCGCTGCACCAGTTGAGGTTGGAATGATAGAAAGTGCTGCAGCTCTTGATCTACGCAAATCTTTATGTGGAAAATCCAAAATTACCTGGTCATTTGTGTAAGCATGAATTGTTGTCATTAGACCTCTTACAATTCCAAACTCGTCATTTAAAACTTTAGCCATTGGTGCCAAACAATTGGTTGTGCATGAGGCATTTGAAATAATGTTGTGTTTTGCTGGGTCATATTTCTCATGATTCACACCCATAACTATGGTTATATCCTCGTCGGTAGCTGGGGCGGAGATAATTACCTTCTTAGCTCCAGCTGTTAAATGTTTTTTTGCATCTGCTGCCTTTGTAAAAATTCCTGTAGATTCAACTACTACATCCACACCAAGTTTTCCCCAAGGAATATTTGCTGGATCTCGTTCCGCACTCACTGCAATAGTTTTACCACCAACGGTGATTGAATTTTCAGTGAATGTAACTGGTTGGCTTAATCTCCCTAAAATTGAATCGTATTTTAAAAGGTGAGCTAGAGTTGCATTATCTGTTAGATCATTAATTCCGACTATCTCAAAATTTGCACTGGATTCTAGTGATGCACGTAAGAAATTTCGACCAATTCTTCCAAAACCATTTACTCCAACTTTTAACATTATTTCCTCGCCTGACACCTAAAAATTAACATCACATCATTGTGAGGTGCACATCTTATCAGGGAAAAAATACGCCTAATTCAACAAATCTGGACTGATGCTCGCTTCAGTATCAGGAACGCCCAGCTCTCGAGCTCTTTTGTCTGCCATTGCTAATAATCTACGGATGCGGCCTGCAATTGCATCTTTTGTCATAGGTGGCGAGGCGAGAGAGCCCAACTCTTCAAGACTTGCTTGGCCGTGAGTAACTCGTAACTCACCAGCCTCTTTCAAATGCTCTGGTATTTCAGAACCCAAAATCTCCATTGCCCTTTGAACTCTAGCTGAAGCAGCCACTGCTGCTCTTGCAGATCTTCGTAAATTAGCATCATCAAAATTTGCTAATCGGTTGGCGGTTGCCCTAACTTCACGGCGCATCCTTCTTTCTTCCCACGCAAGAACTGTTTCATGTGCACCCAAGCGAGTTAGCAATGCACCTATTGCATCACCATCTCTAATAACTACACGATCCACACCTCGTACTTCACGAGCCTTTGCTGTTATTCCAATTCTCCTTGCTGCGCCTACAAGCGCCAAAGCAGCTTCTGGACCAGGACAGGTAATTTCTAAAGCAGAGGATCGACCTGGCTCTGTTAAAGAGCCGTGCGCCAGAAATGCTCCGCGCCATGCCGACTCTGAATCACAGATTGCAGCCGATACAACCTGCGGCGGTAAACCTCTGATCGGACGATTGTTGGCATCCACTAATCCAGTCTGTCTTGCCAGTGCATCTGCATCAGCGATTACTCTGACAATGTACCGACTACCTTTTCGTATCCCACTTGAAGAAACCACCGATAATTCACTTTCATGACCAAAGACTTCAGAGATGTCTTTGCGAAGTCGCCGTGCAGTTTGCGCGGCATCTAATTCAACCTCCACAATGATTTTCCCAGCTGCCACATGCAAGCCACCTGCAAATCTAAGTAATGCAGATACCTCTGCCTTTCGACAGCAAGGCTTAGAAATTGATAATCGGCCAAGCTCATCCTTAACCGCTTCAGTCATTGCCATAAAACTCCTTTACTACAAGTGAATATCTAAGCAGGTCTTAATCCAAAATGTGCGAGAAAGCGGATATTAATTTTTCTCTATTATGTCGGTAAATATGCTGGCTATCCTTAAGGTCAAGTGCTAAGACTTTTCCCCCACAATCCTCGACTAACTCATCAAAATCATTTCCAAGGTCTTGAATAGACTTATCAATTAGCGCATAATCAAATTTGAAATTCTTGCAGTGCTTTAAAATCAATCTCAGGTGATCACCAAGGGTCCTTCCATAGTATTCATCCTTTATATTTTTGTCTGGAAGATTAAAAATCAGCACTTTTCGTGCATTACTACCTTGGATGACATTTGCTTGGGCCTTGTGAAGAAAGTGAGGCATAACACTGGATAACCAAGAGCCTGGTCCAACGGTAATCCAATCGGCATCCATCAATGCTTCGTTTGCCTCTGGCGTAACCTTCGGATTACTTGGAATCAATTTCAGATCATCCACTACCCCATCAGCTGCGGCAACCTCAACCTGTCCTCGGACCACAGTTGAAGTTGTCCCTCTAATAAAAGTCGCCTCAATATCCAAAGGTTCTAAAGCCATGGGCAAAACTCGTCCTACTACCTTTAAGAGCTCACCAACTCGATCTAACCCATCAACTGGATCACCATCTCGATCCCATAGTGCTGCAAGTAGTAAATTTCCAATTGCATGATTGTTTAGCTCCCCATCACTAGTAAATCTATATTGAAGAATCTCGGCCCAACTCCTTCCCCAATCATCATCTGCACAAAGTGCAGCTAACGCCATTCGCAAATCACCTGGAGGAAGAGAGTTGAATTCAGCTCTTAATCTGCCTGAAGAGCCGCCATTATCAGCAACAGTGACGATAGCTGTCACATGATTAGTCAAAGTACGCATAGCGCCTAAAGTTGCTGCCAAGCCATGACCGCCACCTAAGCAAACTACTTTTTTATTCATGCTCAGCTTTCTCGACCCAAATCTCGATGAATCGCATGCGCATTTATTGTGTAATTGCCGAGAGTTTTTCCATTTTGTAGTCGAGCGATCAGCTCTTCAGTTATTGCCACTGAGCGATGTTTACCACCTGTGCATCCGATTGCGAGAGTTAAGTATTTTCGCCCTTCGGCGATAAATCCAACCGCGATGGTTTCAAATAATCGTTCATACCTGGTAAGAAATTCTTGGACATTATTACTTTCTAAAACTGCCTTACTAACTTTTTCATTAAGTCCGTTAAGTGGTCGAAGTTCAGGATCCCAATGTGGGTTTGCTATAAATCTGCAATCCATTACAAGATCAGCATCGACTGGAATCCCATATTTGTAGCCAAATGAGAGAATATTTACTCTAAGGTCGGCTTCAGTTGAATCATTAAAATGATCTGCAATTTTACGTTCCAACTGATGAATATTTAAAGTAGAGGAATCTATTATTAAATCAGCTGACTCTTTGACCTCTCTTAGCCGCTCACGTTCTCTGAGAATGCCATCTAGTATTCGCGAGCTACCTTGTAAAGGATGAGGGCGTCGAGTCGCTTCAAAACGCCTCACTAGTACATCATCAGCGGCATCAATAAAAATTGTCTGGCTGCTCACACCCGATTTTTTTAGCTGCTCAACTGATTTTGAAAAACTGTCAAAAAATTCACCGCCTCTAACATCGATTATTACTGCGATTTTTTTCATCGTTGGCTGAAGCAGTTTTATCAAGCTTTCAATTAAGGCAGGTGGCAAATTATCAACTACATACCAACCTAGATCTTCTAGCGCATGGGCCACTGTTGATCTTCCGGCGCCACTCATTCCGCTAACAATGAGAACTTTGGAGTCTTGAACCATGGCTATATATTGCTATGTATGTCAAGCATCTAAAATTTCACCCGTTTGCATATCAATCCTATTGCTTTGCGCCTGAGTATTTATATTCTCAAATATTGTTTTTGCTATTTTTGGTCCTATTCCAGGTACTGCTGATATTTCATCAATTCCTGCCACTTTGAGAGCCGACACACTTCCAAATTTCTCTAGTAGTGCCTTCCTTCTACTCTCACCCAGCCCTTCTATTTGATCCAGTAATGATTCCAGCATTAGTTTGGAACGCTTTGATCGATGAAAATTAATAGCGAAACGATGTGCCTCATCTCTGACCTTCTGTAACAAATACAGCGCTTCACTATGTCTTGGAAAAATGATGGGCTCACTGTTATATGGCAACCACACCTCTTCTAATCGTTTTGCCAAGCCACAAAGTGCGATATCGGTAATACCCAAATCTCTCAATGCCTTGGCAGCTGCATTTACCTGAGGTTTTCCACCATCGACTACTACTAACTGTGGTGGGTAGGCAAACTTTGGTCTGGCAGCTCCCTGCGCATTACTTTCCACAATATCAATGTCTTTTTCCTCCAAGTATCGTTTAAATCTCCGAGTAATCACGTGATTCATAGCTCTGGTGTCATCAAATCCAGAATCATCATTAATAGAAAATCGACGATAATCACTTTTCTTTGGTTGCCCATCTTCAAAGACCACCATTGAGGCGACCATGCTTGTTCCTTGAATATTTGATATATCAAAACACTCGATTCTTAATGGAAGCTCAGCTAACTCAAGTTGTTCTGCAATCTCAGTTAAAGCACCGCCACTGACTGCTGAGTCATTTGCACGTTTACTAAGATATTGAATTAGCGCTTGATTCGCATTTCGTTTAACAAGTTGAACAATTTCCAGTTTTTCTCCCTTTTTTGGCATTGAAATTAGGACCGATCTACCAGCTTTCTGACTAAGCCACGCTTCAATAGATGAGAGATCCTTCGGTAATTGATCAAGAATAAGTTCTGATGGAGGGCTTGAATCAGAATAAATTTTTCCTATCATTGCAGTAATTATTTCTTCATCTTCTAGAAGGTTAGCTCTATCAACAATCCAAGATCTTGATCCAGTAATTCGACCCGATTGAATATTAAATTGGGAAAGTGCTGCATGTGTTATATCTTCGTAAACTGCAAGTACATCAGCATTTATATTCTCATTAAGAAAACGATCTGTAGATTCAAAAGCTTTGTTCACAGCATCTAGTTGATCGCGAAGTCGTGCCGCTTTTTCAAACTCTTCTAACTCTGCAGCATCCTGCATTTCCTGCTCAATTCGCCGAGAGATATCTGCGGGCGATTTTTCTAGAAAACTACTTAAATCCTGAGCCAGTTTTCTATGATCGTCTTTAGTAATCCATTCCACGCAAGGAGCTGAACATTTACCAATATCTCCTAAAAGACATTGTCGTTTATTCCTAATTGCCGTTTTAAAATTTGATTCACTACAAGTTCTAATAGGATAAATTTTAGTTAGAGTTTCAAAAGTACTTCTAAGTGCCCATGCATGTGAATATGGACCGAAATACTTGACTCCTTTTTGCTTTTTTGATCTTGAGATAAATAATCTAGGAAAATCAGCTGCCAAATCAATAGCTAGGTATGGATATGACTTATCATCCTTAAACTGAACGTTAAAATCCGGATTGAATTGTTTGATCCAGGTAAATTCGAGTTGGAGAGCTTCTAACTCACTATTTACGATAGTCCAATCAACTCGTACCGCAGTTTTTACCATCCGACGAGTCTTAATTAGTAGATTACTTCCGAAATAGGAATTTATTCTATTTTTTAAGTTCTTAGCTTTGCCAACATAAATTACCTTGTCATCTTTATCAAAAAATCGATAGACCCCAGGATCCGTAGGTAAGTTCGTTGGACGATAAGATAGTGGATCGGCCATATTTATTTTTTCAATACTTCAAGCAAAAATTTCCCAGTATAACTTTTAGCATTCTTAGCCACTTCTTCTGGTCTTCCTTCAGCAACTACTAAACCTCCACCAGATCCACCTTCAGGCCCTAGGTCTATGACCCAGTCAGCTGACTTAATTACATCCAAATTATGTTCAATCACCACAACTGTATTTCCGGTGTCAACCAATCGATTTAGAACCAGCAAAAGTTTTCTTACATCTTCAAAATGTAACCCAGTTGTTGGTTCATCTAAAACATAAATAGTTCTCCCAGTAGACCTGCGTTGTAACTCGGTTGCAAGTTTTACCCGCTGGGCTTCACCACCAGATAAGGTCGGTGCCGATTGACCCAACCGAACATAGCCAAGCCCAACATCGCAGAGAGTCTTAAGGAATCTAGAAATTGCAGGAACAGATTCAAAAAAAACATTTGCTTCTTCAATCGGCATATCTAAAACTTGGGCAATAGTTTTACCCTTATAGTGAACCTCTAAGGTCTCTCGGTTATATCTAGCACCATGGCAGACTTCACACGGAACATAAACATCCGGTAGAAAATTCATCTCAATTGTAATTGTGCCGTCGCCAGCACAGTTTTCACACCGCCCACCTTTAACGTTAAAGGAAAATCTGCCCTGTTGATAGCCACGCACCTTAGCCTCGCTAGTCTCGGCAAAAAGGGCACGGACTTTATCAAAGACCCCGGTGTATGTAGCCGGATTAGATCTCGGAGTTCTCCCAATTGGTGATTGATCAACATGCACAACTTTATCTAACTGGTCGAGCCCAGTTATTGTTCTATGTCGACCAGGAACAATTCTGGCACCATTCAATTTATTTGCTAGAACCGAATATAAAATATCATTCACAAGAGTTGATTTACCAGAACCGCTGACCCCAGTTACTGCAACAAAGGCAGATAATGGAAAAGTTACATCGATATTCTGAAGGTTATTTTCTTTGGCCGATTTAACTACTAAAGACCTCTTTAAATCGACACTCCTGCGTTTCTTAGGAACTTCAATTTTTGACCTTCCAGATAGATATGCACCAGTGATTGAATTTTTATTCTCAATCAGATCGGTAAAGCTTCCAGACGAGACTACCTTTCCTCCATGTTCACCAGCACCTGGCCCAATGTCTACAATCCAGTCTGCTGTTCTAATTGTGTCCTCATCATGTTCTACAACTATTAAAGTGTTTCCTAGATCTCGTAATCTAGTAAGGGTCTCAATTAATTTGCGATTATCCCTTTGGTGTAATCCAATACTTGGTTCATCTAATACATATAAGACTCCGGTTAAACCCGAACCTATTTGAGTTGCTAACCTGATTCGTTGTGCTTCGCCTCCCGATAGCGTGGCAGCTGGCCGGGCTAACGATAGGTAATCAAGTCCTACATCTAAGAGAAAACCTAATCTTGCATGTACCTCTTTGAGGACTCTTTCTGCAATTTTCTTTTCTCGAGAAGAAAGGGATATTTCTTTTAAAAAGACTGAACAATCATAAATTGAAAATTCACATATTTCTGCAATATTTTTTTTACCCAGCGTTACGGCAAGAACCTCTGGTTTCAATCGACTTCCTTTACACACATGGCACGGAGTTTCTCGCATATAAGCCTCATATTTGTCACGGCTATAGTCACTATCTGTCTCAGAGTGCCTGCGATGTATAAAAGGTACGACCCCTTCAAATCCTGTCGAGTAATTGCGCACCCTTCCATATCTATTTTTATATTTAACATGAACTTCGTAATCCCAGCCGTGCAAAATTGCCTCTTTGGATTTCTCTGAAAGCTTCTTCCATGGTGTATCCAGTGAAAACTTTATATCTGCAGCCAAACCCTCAAGTAGTCTTAGGAAATACTCAGATGATTGACCGCCCGACCAAGGGGCTATCGCTCCCTCGTAAATTGAAATTGAATCGTCTGGAATTATTAGGTCTTCATCCACCTCTAACTTAGTGCCAATTCCAGTACATTCTGGACAGGCACCAAATGGCGAGTTAAAAGAGAAAGATCTCGGCTCCAACTCTTCAAACGACAATTCACAATCATGGCAAGCCATATGCTCGCTAAATACTTTTTCTTTGTCAGTCGAGCCAATTTTTTGATCTACGAAATCTAAGACTACTAAGCCATTTGCAAGCCGTAATGCTGTTTCTATTGAATCAGTCAATCGTGACTTACTCTCAGCCTTAACACTCAATCTATCTACTACAACCTCTATGGTGTGCTTTTCTTGTTTTTTCAATTTAGGTATCTCAGATATTTGATACACAACACCATCTACGCGAGCTCGAGAATAGCCTTGAGTTATAAAGTCTTTGAAGAGGTCTAAGAATTCACCTTTACGTGCCCTGATAACGGGTGCTAAAACTTGAAATTTTATACCTTCAGGCATTTGCAAAATTTGGTCAACAATATTTTGTGGTGTTTGTTTAGCTATTTCCTTTTTGCAATTTGGACAGTGTGGTTTTCCAGCTCGGGCAAAAAGTAACCTCAAATAATCATAAACTTCAGTTATAGTGCCAACAGTTGAGCGAGGATTTCTATTAGTTGATTTTTGATCAATTGAAACTGCAGGTGAGAGACCCTCAATAAAATCCACATCTGGCTTATCCATTTGCCCTAAAAATTGGCGGGCGTAAGCCGAAAGTGATTCAACATATCTTCGTTGCCCTTCAGCAAATATAGTGTCAAACGCTAATGATGATTTACCAGAGCCCGATAAACCTGTAAATACAATTAGCGAGTTACGAGGCATATCTAGAGAAACATTTTTTAAATTGTGCTCTCTGGCTCCCCGGACTATCAATCGGTCATTCATTAGTTTCCTGCCTCCTGCATTCCTTTAAGTTCACGCTTTAACTCACGTATTTCATCTCGAAGTCGTGCAGCCAACTCAAAACTAAGTTCTGATGCGGCAGAACGCATCTGATCAGTTAAGGATGCGATTAGGGCAACTAACTCTCGTTGAGGTAATGAGGAGACATTTTTGCTATGAATTCCGCTACTAACCCCAATATTCTTAGCGCTTGTGGATAAATTCTCTGTGTCATCAATCTCTTTAGCGATTAAATCTGTAATGTCTGCAATTTTCTTACGCAAGGGTGTTGGGTCAATACCTTTTTCAGTGTTGTAAGCCACTTGTTTTGCTCTGCGCCTGTTTGTTTCATCGATAGCAAATTGCATTGACTTAGTTATGTTGTCGGCATACATATGCACCTCACCAGAAACATTTCTAGCAGCTCTTCCAATAGTCTGAATTAGTGAGGTCGAAGACCTCAAAAAACCCTCTTTATCTGCATCTAAAATAGCAACTAAAGATACCTCGGGTAAATCAAGTCCTTCGCGAAGTAGATTTATTCCTATTAATACATCATATTCACCAGTTCTTAACTCACGCAATAATTCAACTCGCCTTAACGTATCCACCTCGGAGTGTAAATATCTAACCTTTATCCCAAGGCCTAACATGTAATCTGTAAGATCCTCAGACATCTTCTTTGTTAATGTAGTAACCAAAACTCTCTCGTTCTTATCAGCTCGAACCTTTATCTCATTCACCAAATCGTCAATTTGTCCCTTGATCGGTTTGACAATAATCTTTGGGTCAATCAGGCCAGTTGGTCTAATTACTTGCTCTACAAAGGTGTTATTAGTCTTCTCTAGTTCATACTTTCCAGGCGTGGCAGACAAATAAACCTTCTGACCACATCTTTGAAGAAATTCCTGAAACTTAAGCGGTCGGTTATCCATAGCGCTAGGCAACCTAAATCCGTGTTCTACAAGTGTTCGCTTTCTAGCCGCATCACCCTCAAACATCGCTCCAATTTGAGGCACCGTTACATGTGACTCATCGATTACGACTAAGAAGTCTTCGGGAAAATAATCTAGTAAGCAATTCGGAGCACTACCAGGTTCTCTTCCATCTAAGTGGCGTGAATAGTTTTCGATCCCGGAACAAAATCCAAGTTGGCGCATCATTTCAATGTCAAATGTGGTTCGCATTCGAATTCGCTGAGCCTCAAGCAGCTTTCCAGCTTTTTCAAATTCATCGACTCTGGTTTCCATTTCTTTTTCAATTGCAGAAATTGCTCTTTCCATAGTTTCAGGACCAGCGGCGTAATGAGTTGCTGGGAAGACATACATTTCTTCCTCATCTCGAATTATCTCTCCAGTTAGTGGATGTAATGTCATAATCTTTTCTATCTCATCACCAAACATTTCAATTCGAATTGCGTTCTCCTCATACATAGGGATGATCTCGATGGTGTCCCCTCGAACCCTGAAGGTGCCTCGTTCAAAGGCCATGTCATTTCGCTTATATTGAATATCGACAAATTTTCTAAGTAACTGATTTCGTTCGATTGAATCGCCAACTCTAAGTCGAATCATTCTGTCCACATATTCTTGGGGTGTACCTAAACCATAAATACATGAAACAGTTGCAACAACAATTACATCTCTTCTAGTCAGTAGTGAATTAGTAGCAGAGTGTCGCAAACGCTCCACTTCATCATTTACTGAGGAATCCTTCTCAATAAATGTATCAGTTTGCGGGACGTAAGCTTCGGGCTGATAGTAGTCATAGTAAGATACAAAATATTCAACTGCATTGTTAGGTAGTAATTCTTTGAACTCATTTGCCAGTTGAGCAGCGAGTGTCTTGTTTGGCGCAATAACTAATGTTGGACGCTGTACCTGCTCGATTAGCCATGCGGTCGTGGCGGATTTACCAGTACCTGTTGCACCCAAAAGAACTACATCCTGTTCATTATTTGATAGCCGAAGAACTAACTCTTTGATTGCAGACGGCTGATCTCCTGCCGGTATATAGTCACTAATCACCTTAAACGGCTGTACCTTGCGAGTAAGTTCGGTTATGGGTCTCATTATTTTTTTAACCTATTGATTTCCGTTAATTTAATCCAAATATCTTCAACCTGTTTTGTAAGGGATGCTAAATCATTGTCGTTTACTATAACGCTATCTGAAATACTCTCTCGTTCTGCGTCACTTGCCTGTGCTTTGATGCGCTGCTCAATTTGGGTGCTACTCAAGCCGCGTTTAAGTAGCCGATCAACTCTAATATTATGTGGTACAGAGATGGTAATAATAAAGTCAAAGCGGTAATCTCCCTTTGACTCAAATAGGAGTGGGATTTGATTTACCACAATTGTCTCTTCGGGAAGAGATTTTACAATTTTTGAGAATTCAGATCTAATCAAGGGGTGAGTTATTTGTTCTAGGAGTTCACGCTTTTTTGGGTCAGAAAACACAAGTGTTGATAGTGCAGCTCTATCAATATCACCATTCTTTAAAATTCCATCACCAAAAGTGGCTACCAATAAATCAAATCCACTTGTACCGCGTTCAATGACGTTGCGAGCAATTTGATCAGAATCTACGACTACCGCACCTAGTTGTGAGAATATTTCTCCGACTGTACTTTTTCCAGAGCCGATACCTCCAGTAAGTGCCACAATTAACATAAGTTAACCCTACACAATAAAAAAATGGCCTCAGTTTTCTGAGGCCATTTTAGATTAACTACTTACTCAGCAGCAGGTGCCGCTGCATCTGCAGCCTTTGCCTCTGCCTTTTGTTTTTTGTGTGCCATAAACCTAGCTTGAGCCTCAGCATATTGACGTTCCCACTCTTCACGTTGACTTTCATATCCTGGCTTCCACTCCTGAGTATCGGCATCAAAGCCTTCAGGATAAATAAAATTACCAGCAGCGTCATACCTAGCTGGCATTCCATATTGAGCAGGATCAAATGCCTCGACTTCAACTTCTTGTCCTTCATTTGCCTGCTTCAGGGAAAGTGAGATGCGTCGACGCTCTAAGTCAATATCGATAATCTTTACAAACAACTTATCCCCAACTTGGACAACCTGCTCAGGTATTTCTACATGGCGCTCAGCTAACTCCGAAATATGAACCAATCCCTCTATTCCTTCATAAACTTTAATAAATGCACCGAACGGAACAAGCTTTGTAACCTCGCCACTTACAACTTGATTAATAGTGTTTGTGCGAGCAAATGCCTGCCATGGATCCTCTTGAGTAGCTTTTAGAGATAATGAAACGCGTTCTCTTTCAAAATCAACTTCAAGCACTTCAACAGTAACTTCATCACCAACCTCAACAACCTCGGAGGGGTGATCTATGTGTTTCCAGGATAACTCTGAGACGTGGACTAGTCCATCGACCCCACCCAAATCAACAAAAGCTCCAAAATTAACAATAGATGAAATAACACCGGTTCTAACTTGGCCTTTTTGTAATTGGTTTAAGAATGTTGTTCTAGAAGCTGATTGAGATTGCTCCAAGAATGCTCTTCGAGACAGCACTACATTGTTACGATTCTTATCTAGTTCGATAATTCGACATTCAACCTGTTGTCCAATGTATGGTGTTAAGTCTCGAACTCTGCGCATCTCAACTAATGAGGCTGGTAAAAAACCGCGCAATCCAATGTCAACAATCAAGCCACCTTTGACAACTTCAATGACAGTTCCAGTAACAACTTCATCACGCTCTTTTTTACCTTCAACATCTCCCCAGGCCTGTTCATACTGAGCCCGCTTCTTAGAAAGTATTAATCGGCCTTCTTTATCTTCCTTTTGTAAAACCAACGCTTCAACTCGATCGCCAACCTTAACAAGTTCGCTTGGATCTACATCATGTCTAATTGATAATTCACGAGATGGAATAACACCTTCAGTTTTGTAACCAATATCTAATAGCACTTCTTCTCGATCAATTTGAACTACAATTCCAGAAACTAAATCTCCATCATTAAAATTCTTAATTGTGCCTTCTATAGCGGCTAAAAAATCTTCTGCATTTCCAACATCATTTACTGCAATTTGAGAAGGGGTCATTTGGTGGGTGTTCTCCAGGGGTAAATCAACTAGTAGGGACAGGGACGGGCAAGGTTACTTTCGATGCATAGATAGGGTCAAACTGGCGAAGAAATAATCGTCAGATTTGATAAATCAGGTTGATTTTTGTGCTCCATAGGAGAAAAAGGAGCAAAAGTTGGTGATAAATCAGTGAGCAGCTAAATCCCAACTTTTGCCAATACCAATGTTTACATCCAGCGGTACCTTTAATTTATAGGCTTTAGACATCTGTTCCCTTACTAACTCTCTAAGTGTCGCTTCCTCGCTATCAGCAACTTCAAGAATTAGTTCATCATGCACCTGAAGCAATAATCTGGATTTAAGCTGATTCTTTTTTAATTCAGAATCAACCTTTAGCATTGCAATTTTAATAATATCGGCAGCAGATCCCTGAATAGGAGCATTCAATGCTGCGCGTTCTGCAATCTCGCGTCGCTGACGATTTTCATTATTCAAATCTGGAAGATAACGACGTCTGCCCAATATCGTTTGCGTAAATCCATTTTCTTTCGCTTTGACCACTACTGATTTCAAGTATTCTTGAATACCACCAAATCTTTCAAAGTATTTATTCATCAACTGACTTGCCTCTGCAGGATCAATGTCTAATTGCTGTGCTAATCCAAATGAAGACAACCCATAAGCCAAGCCATAGGACATTGCCTTAATTGTTCTTCGCATTTCCGCATCTACCTCATCTGCGCTAACATCAAAAACCTGAGACGCAACCGATGAGTGTAGGTCTTCACCTGATTCAAATGCTTTAATCAATCCCTTGTCATCTGAGAAATGAGCCATAATCCTCATTTCAATTTGGCTGTAATCGGCAGTCATTAGATTTATAAATGGTTTTTGGGCAACAAAACAATTCCTAATT
Source organism: Actinomycetota bacterium (assembly GCA_010030895.1). Taxonomy (GTDB): domain Bacteria; phylum Actinomycetota; class Actinomycetes; order Nanopelagicales; family Nanopelagicaceae; genus Nanopelagicus. Next base: position 27,624 of record RHBS01000008.1, read on the forward strand.
TTTCGACCCTCATCAGTCCGAATTGGAATATTCTGTAAATTTGGGTCAGTTGATGACAACCTACCCGTTGCTGCAACAGTTTGCTGAAAAGTGGTATGAATTCTCTCATCAGATTTAGTGGCAGTTATTAAGCCATCTATAGTTGTAAGAAGTTTACCGGTCTCTCGTATCCTCAATAAATTTTTAAGAATCGGGTGTTTAGTTTTTAAGTAAAGCCACTCCAGACTCTCTGCATCGGTAGTAAAACCAGTCTTAATTTTCTTTGTTTTAGGAAGACCTAACTCCTCAAAAAGCACTACCTGTAATTGTTTAGGTGAACTTACATTAAATTCGTGTCCTGCTGCTTCAAATGCCAAGTTTGTATGCTCATCAACAATCTTTGAAAAATGGCTCGCCAAATACTCAAGTTCTTTTTTATCAACTCCAATACCAGTTGATTCCATTTCTGATAATAAAATAAGGGTTGGCTGTTCAATTTCTTCATAAAGAGATTGCATTGCCAGGCTGCCTATCTCTTTATGTAATTCCTTTTGTATTCGATAAATCCAGGCTGCACTTTGCGGATTAAACTCAGAAAATAAGCTGTCTCTGCTTTCTGAAAGCCCCAAAAGTCTTTGTGCGAGATCATTTAATTCAAGATTTCTGCTTCCAGGATTGACCAGGTATGCAAGTAATTCAATATCAGCAGCCAAGCCATACATTTTTACTTGTTTCAGAATGTTTTTTGCCCCATGAACATATTTGGGTAAAGATGCATCACTTATCCAATCTCCATAGCTGCTACTATCGCAAGTGAGTACCTCTGATTCATTTAAAGCGATTGCATATGAGATTACTTTCCCATCCTGAAAGTCGATTGCTAAGGCAATCGGCTCTGTTCGACCTTTTAACAATTTAGAGATCTCTTCTGCTGTTGTGAGAGTTACTTTAATTTCAATCTCATTAGCAGTATTCCCACCTATTTGAGGTAATGACTTAATTCGCTCTCTCAATGCCCGAATTTCCAACTTTTCCAATAATTTTGAGGTATCTAGGTTGTTAATCCCACTCCACTCTAATTCACTCACTTCTAAAGGTAATTTTAAATCATTTACTAATTGAGTTAATTCTCGATTCAATTTTATAGTGTCAGTGTTTGCTCTTAATGATTCTCCCACTTTGCCGCCAATTTGCGCCGAGTTACTAATTAATTTATCCAAGGAACCAAACTCGGATATCCATTTAGTAGCAGTTTTCTCACCCACACCTGGAACTGATGGTAAATTATCACTTGGATCACCTCGTAAAGCTGCAAAATCTGGGTACTGGTTTGGAGTGAGACCGTATTTCTCAAAAACTGCTTCAGGTGTCATTCGATTCATTTCAGTAACACCTTTTTTAGGATATAGAACAGTTATAGATTTGTTCACGAGCTGAAATGAATCGCGATCGCCTGTACAAATTAAGATCTCAAAACCTGATTCAAGAGCCTGCTTTGATAAAGTAGCAATAATGTCATCAGCTTCAAATCCAGGCATTTCTAATTGTTTAATTCCGAAGCTATCGACTAATTCGTTAATGAACGAAATTTGCGAACGAAATTCATCGGGAGTTGTAGCCCGATTAGCTTTATATTCTGCAAATTTTTCAGTCCTAAATGTCTTTCGCGATACATCAAAAGCGACTGCAATATGAGTTGGCTTTTCCTCTTTAATTAAATTCACCAGCATTGATGCGAATCCATACACAGCATTAGTTGGCTGGCCTGCTGAAGTTTTAAAGTTTTCGACAGGTAATGCGTAAAAGGCTCGATACGCCATGGAATGGCCGTCGATTAATAGTAAACGCTTTTTTACTGCACTCATATTGGGATTCTAATTGCTCCTACCGATAAACTAGCCACTATGAGTGATTTTCTAGAGGTTATCAAGAAACGTGGAATTGGTGCCCTTGATAAAAAGATGGGGATAGAGATTATCGAAGCCTCTCCCAATCGATTAGTTGGCACTATGCCGGTTGAAGGTAATACCCAACCGATTGGACTTTTACATGGGCTTATTAATTTCAGTAATAATTCTAAAAATATTTGCGATCATTTGTGGCGCCAAACCCATTGATGGCTCGTCAAGTAACAAGACTTTAGGTCTTGCCATTAAAGCTCTACCAATGGCCAGCATCTGTTGCTCTCCACCAGATAATGTTCCACCTGCTTGAGTTGCCCGTTCTTTTAATCGTGGGAATAAAGAGTAAATTTTTTCAAGATCTTCATTTATCTCTGAGCTCTTCATTTTTAGGTGGTACTTACCCATTTCAAGATTTTCTAACACCGTCATTCCAGGAAAAATCCCACGACCCTCTGGTGCTTGAGATATTCCTCGTCTAACTCGATCATGTGCAGGTAATTTTGAAATATCTTCACCATCAAAAATTACGCTTCCGGAGGAGACTGGTCTTAGACCTGAAATCGTTTTGAGAGTTGTTGTTTTGCCGGCACCATTGGCCCCAATTAGGGTAACAATCTCCCCTTCATTTACTACAACGGATATACCCTTGATGGCTTCAATTTTTCCATAGTGAACATGTAAATCTTTAATTTCAAGACGCATCGTCAGGTACTCCCAAATAGGCTTCAATAACCCGCTTATCATTTTGAACCTTAGCCGGCAGATCATCGGCAATCTTTTGTCCAAAATCAATTACCACTACTCGATCTGAAACACCCATGACGAGCGACATATCATGTTCAATCAATAAAACGGTATAACCCGCATCTCGTATCTTACGAATTGTTTTTGCCAACTCAACTTTTTCAGCTGGATTAAATCCAGCAGCAGGTTCATCTAATAACAAAAGTTTCGGATTAGTTCCTAGTGCTCTAGCAATCTCTAGTCTTCGTTGAACACCATAAGGAAGGTTTTTTGCCAATCTATCTGCATACTCACCAATTCCGATAAAATCTAGAAGCTCTTGTGCTCTAACCTTGTCACGTCTTTCTTCTTTCCTAGAAACCGGTAATCCAAAAAGCCCACTTAACAAACCAGATTTCTTATGCGTGTCAGTTGCTGTTATAACATTTTCAAGGGCAGTCATATCTCCCCAAAGTCGAATGTTTTGAAAAGTTCTTGCGATGCCACCCTTTGTAATTCGATACCGCTTAATTCCACTGATCGATTTTCCATTAAAAGTAATAGATCCCTTGGTGATTTGATAAACACCAGTAATCACATTAAATACAGTTGTTTTACCAGCACCATTTGGCCCAATTAAGCCTAAAATTTCTTGTTTTCTTACTTCAAAAGTTACGTCATTTAGAGCAACTACACCACCAAACTGCATAGTTACATTATCTAATTTAAGAATTGATTCACTCATTTTGATTTTTCCCTGGCAAAGCTTTCTCGCGTTTCTTTCGAGGCAAAATTCCATCTGGGCGAAGATTCATCATTAGTACCAACACTGCACCAAATACTAATAACCGGGCATCAGATATAAATCGGATTCGATCAGGAAGGTATCCCAAAATGATCGCACCAAGAATTACCCCCCAGATATTTCCCATGCCTCCAAAAACTACGCAAGCCAGAATTAAAATTGAAACCTGTAAAGTGAAGTTATCCGGCGAAATAAATAAAGTTTTAGATGCGTACAAAACTCCAGCGGCTCCGCCAACGGAGGCACCTAAAACGAAGGCCCAAATTTTATAGCGGAAGGTTGGTACTCCCATTAATTCCGCAGCATCCTCGTCTTGACGTATGGACTCCCAAGCACGACCAGCTCTTCTGACGCTTAATCTGCGAATCATCCAAATCGTTAACAGAATAATGATTAAAAATGTCCAAAAGTAAAGTCTGTGATTATCAAAGGTGTACTCAAGTCCAAATACAGTGGGAGGTGTAGGAATACCAACAATTCCATTTGCGCCACCAATTGAATTTAGATTTAACGCGGTAATTCTTACAATTTCACCAAATCCCAAGGTGATAATTGCAAGATAATCTCCCCTTAACCTTAAAGCAGGCACACCAAGTATTAGGCCTGCAAACATTGCCATTGCAATTCCAATAGGCAAAATTTCCCAAGAGTTCAAACCAGTTTTAGTGCCCAAAAGACCCATCGTATAGGCACCAATTGCAAAAAATGCAACGTAACCGAGATCAAGTAGTCCACTCTTGCCAATAACGATGTTTAAACCCAAAGCCATGATCACAAATATCGCGACTGGAAATACTAAAACAGAACCATAATCTGCAACTGGAGTATTTAGGAATGTACCACCAAGCAGAGGTAGTGAGGCGGCAATTGCGATTGCACCTAGTGCGATGAGAACTCTAATAGGGCGGCTTGATCTCTCCCAAACATCTGCGCCCCAATCTCTTAAATTAAACATTATGCCCTCGTCTGAGTAATGGCTTCGCCAAATACTCCATTAGGACGGAAATAAAGCACAACAACTAAAACTAAGAAAACTGTTACAGCTTTCCACTGAGTTCCTAGGAAGAAACTGGCGTAAGTTTCCAATAACCCAAGTGCGATACCGCCATAAAATGCACCTTTTATATTGCCGATTCCTCCCAGAATTGCAGCCGTAAAGGCGGCAATACCAAGTTCAAATCCAATATTGAATGAGGTATTTTCATATTTAAGAATATAGAAGAAGCCTGCAGCTCCTGTCATAAGTCCACCAACAAGAAAAGTTCCTGATACAACGAAATTTAAATTGACTCCCATAAGTTTGGCAGCATCCTCATTCATTGATACTGCACGAATTGCTTTTCCAAGGCGGGTCTTATCCACAAATTGACTCAAGCCAATAAAGAGAACTAATCCAGCAACCACAATAATCACATTATCTAGTCTTAACTCAGCGCCAAAGAAATTACCAAGTACTTTCTTCTCCATAACTCTTGGGCTGCCGACATATCTTGAATCGGTCAAAATTCTCATAAATTCTGCTAGGACAATTGACATTCCAATAGCTGAGATCAGTGGTGCTAATTTATTGGATCCCTTATTCCGTAATCGACGGTATGCGACTAACTCAAGAAAGACCGACAAGATTCCTGCCATCAACATTGAGCCGATTAAGCAAAATAAAAGTATGTAAATCAACCTAAAGCCTGTGGCAGGTTCTGATTGCTGTGTGAACTTAAATACATCGCGGATTACAACAATGCTGGCAAAGGTGCCATACATAAAGATTTCAGAGTTTGCAAAATTTATCATTCGAAGTACGCCATAAACCATGGTGTAACCGAGAGCTATTAAGACATAGATAAATCCGAGGCTTAAACCGCCAACTGTTAGAGAGGCAAATTGATTCTGAAAGTTAGCTAACACAGAACCCCCTCCGTTGCTGTCTTCTTCTAGCCTACTCTTTTTAATACAAAGCGCCTAGACAACAAGTTGACTAGGCGCTTTGCTAACTATTTACCTCTAGCGTTAGCTGGAGATTATTACTTTACGGCACCTGTGTACTTAATAGCACCGCTCTTGATTTCAAAGCCGTTCATTACGCCACCTGCGGTATCACCGTAGCGGTCAAATGAAAGTGCACTACCAGTGACTGACTTGCCCTTGAACGATTTAACGCACTTAAGCATGTTGGCACGAGTTGAAACACCCTTTGAAATACATGATAGGAATACATTTGCAGCATCGATTGACTCAGCTGCATAAGTTCCTGAAGATACTCCCATTTGCTTCTTGAAATCAGCCTCTAAACTTGCTGAGATCTCAGTTAGTGGAACTGTTCCTCCTGTTAGACGAACTCCTTCAAGAATTGAAGAGCTAGCTAAAGTTAGAATTCCTGGGCTTAGAACACCATCGCCACCAGCTAGTACACCCTTATATCCAGAGTCACGAAGTTGACGGAACAGTGTTGCTGCTTGCGCGTAGTAACCAGTAAAGATTACAACGTTTGCATCTGCAGTTTTCACCTTAGAAATTGATGCAGACCAGTCAGTTGTCTTATCTGGAACGCTATCTTGACCAACTAGCTTTGCTCCACCAATTTTCATGTAGTCAACTAAACCAACACCATATGGTGATTGATCGTCAATTACGAAAACCTTTGGTGTTGAAACACCTTGGATAGCAAGTCTGTAAAGTGCAGGTCCTTGAACGCGGTCTGTTACAGGGATGCGGTGAAACACTGGGAATCCAATTAATCCTTGGGCAGGATCAGTGATGGATACGCGTGTTGCTGATGGTGATATTAGAGGAAGGTTTGTTTGCTTGTAATAAGGAAGAGCAGCAATTGTTGCACCTGAATAAGCTGGTCCAACTAATCCAATAATCTTCTTATTTGAAGCTGTTCCTGGAGCAACCTTGGCAGATTCTGTACCACTACCTTGA
>RHBS01000071.1 GCA_010030895.1 Actinomycetota bacterium
CCAAGTCAAACCTGCAACGATGTGCATTGAAGCTAAAGCCAAAGAGGTCTTTGAATCATCTGAAGCACTAAATGGTGCAGCAGCAGTTACTACGCCAAAGGCAAGTCCAATTACTGGTGATTTTGATAAGAAGCTCTGAGATTTGTTCCCAATACGTGAAGCGATGAAAGCTGCAATCACAAGTCCGAATATTGTAGAGGCTAAGATCATAGGAATAGCTATAGTTTGAGTTCTACCTTGATTCACTACCATTGTCGCATCAGCGCTTTTAGCAATTATGAAGATAATAGAGTTAACAATTGCAGCAATTACTGCATAAACTGCAAATTTACGAACGTTTAGTGACTTTTTCATAAGTATTCTCCTTCTTGTTGAGTGGATGTTGCTCTTTCATATGACTTGAAATTGCTTCAGATATATCGATCAAAGCCATCAACTGGTTTTGAGTCAGTACATTACTGAAGCAATGATTAATTTCCTTTGATTGTAAAGGAATGGCTGATTCAGCTATCCTTCTTCCTTTTGCAGTGATTGAAACATCAAAGCACCGAGAATCAGAGGAATTTTTTGATTTTTTTACTAAACCGATATCTTCCATTCTAGATATCTGATGAGACATGCGACTGATCTCCCAACCTAGTCCCTGAGCTAGTCGATTAAGATTCACAGTGGGGACTGTTAATTCAGATAATGCCACTAACACCACGTATTCAGCCCCAGAGATTCCAGAATGGATTGTTATTTGTCTACCAAGATGAGGCAGCAGAGTAGTTCCAATTTTATGGAATGCACGCCAAGCCCTTGAATCAAGCTCTTTCATGCCGACTTGTGCCACGCCTTAAGTAAATCAGATTTAGTTGATATGTCAAGTATCTAGGCTTCTGGGCTATTTAAGCTTATGTTTGCGCGAATAATTGACCCCTTGTGGCATGTCGAGATGTTCTGCTTTATTTTTAAGAATAAATATTTTAGGCTGAGTTAATGGCTAATAAAAAAATTATGGGACCGGCATCCTATTTTCCATCTATTGAGAAAAAGTATGGCAAATCAATCGATCATTGGATGAAGGAGCTTAAAAAGGTTTCAAAGTTAGCACATATGGAGCAAGTGGCACATTTAAAAAATAAGTTTGAGATGGGCCATGGACATGCTAACGCATTAGTAGCAGTATTTCGTAAAAAGAATGGTTTGTAGAACTAACTTTTATTTTTTTTATATTTGACAAATTACTCTCAGACTTCTCTAAGGTAAAACCTATTGTTACATTTCGTGCATATATAGAGTAAGAACTTTTTTAAAGGCATGTAGAGCTTAAAATTCTAGAATTGTTAAGTAAGTTCTAATTCCAAAATCTATTTAAGGTACAATTTTATGCTAATAAAAATATCCTAAGACAAGGCTAATCGATGGAATCCTTTAGAATTAAGTGGTTGACACGGGTGGTCTACTCTCAAACTTTTGAACTATGTATTGCCGGTATTATTTTTCTAAATGCAGTTGCCCTCGCCTTACTAACAATTCCAGGAATTGATGTAGCAACAAGAGAATCACTTGAACGATTTGATCAGATTGCACTTTGGATATTTGTTGCTGAACTTGTCGTACGTATGATTTCTTATGGAAGTAAGCCTTGGAATTTTTTTAAAACTGGGTGGAATGTTTTTGATTTTATAATTATTGGACTATCGCCGTTTTTAGCAAATCAAACTCTCATTCTTAGACTTCTTCGAATATTTAGATTAATTAGAATTTTTAGATTCCTGCCTGAGGTTCGAGTCCTTACGCGTTCTATTACTAGATCTTTACCACCTTTAATGAGTATGTCAGTACTTATTTTTATTGCCTTATTCATGTATGGAATGGCCGGGGTTTACCTATTTGGCGAAGAAATGCCAGAACAGTGGGGAGATATAACTGCTGCTCTAACATCATTATTTATCCTGCTCACCCTTGAGGAGTTTGCAATCTACTTAGTTGATGGATTGGCAGTTTCACCTTGGGCACTTCCATATTACATTTCCTATGTATTTGTAATTGTATTTACTATTCTTAATGTCCTTATTGGCGTAGTACTAAATGCTATGGATGAGGCCCGGCAGGAGAATCGTGATCGGGAGGAGGAAATCAAGCGACTTCAAAATTTTGCCAAAGATGTAGATGAAATATCATCAGATGGCAAAGTTTCTGCTGAAGAAATTACTCAGCTAAGGCAGAAAATTTCAATCTTAGAACGAGAGCTAAAGCGGGCTAAACAGAATTAGCTGTAAATTATGAAATCTATAAAGTAATTTTTAAGTATTTAATTTAAGGATTTTGATTTTATTGAAATTAAATTTCCCCAAGGATCTTCAACTTTAGTGCTTTGACCATCAAAATTGGAATTCAGATTATAAAAATCTAA
>RHBS01000072.1 GCA_010030895.1 Actinomycetota bacterium
AGTGGGCAAATAACCGATGGCCTGTTTCAATCTGCCTTAGCTAGCTTTGTTTTATTCTCACCAGAACGCGCACCAGATGCAATCAGTGCTGCCTTGGCATTTGCAGTTGTGTTATTGCCTTACTCATTAATCGGTCCCTATATTGGAACTTTTTTAGATCGTTTTTCCCGCCAGAGAATTATTAGAAATTGTAATTATTTAAGGGCAGCAAATCTATTAATCGTTGCCTACTTGGTCAATATTGGTGCTACCGGAATCATTCTTACATTTTTTGTTTTATTAGCATTTGGAGTTAATAGATTAATTTTAGCTGGCCTATCTGCCGGATTACCCTTGCTGGTTAAAAAAGAGGAGTTAATTGCTGCAAATGCCTTAGCGGTAACTGGTGGAACTATTTGGGTGGTAATTGGCGGCGGGATTGGAATTGCAGCCAAAAACATTGTTAGTAAAAATTATGGATCTGATTTTGCTGATTCAGTTGTAATTTTATTAGCCACTTTGGGATTTACATTTGCAGCACTTGCTTGCTATCGATTAGAAAAAATGGAGATTGGACCGCTGCCACATGAGCAACCATATGAGAATCAAGGGTTTAAAGAAATTCTTGAGGGGTTAAAAATATTAAAAGCACATCCAGATACATTACGAGGAATTGCCTCAGTTGCCATGCAGCGGGGAGGAATTACCGCGCTGACTCTTATGGCACTGCTGCTTGAGCGAAATACATTTAATAATCCGCAAGATCCAGATGCAGGTCTAGCTGGTTTTGGAGTCGCACTTGCCATTGCTGGAATTGGTATTGGAATTGGTGCAATCATCTCGCCATATGGAGTCTTAAAATTTGGCCGGCACCGCTGGATGAAGTTGTTAATGTTTGGCTGTATTCCGCCACTTTTAATTTATGCCTACCAAGTAAGTGAAATAACCATGATTGGTTCGGCTTTCTTAGTTGGTTTATGTGGTCAGGGAATTAAGGTAACAAATGATGCATTAGTGCAATCGAAAATTAAGGATGAGTATCGGGGAAGAGTTTTTGCATTTTATGATGTTGCAGTTAATGCTGGAATAGTTACTGGAGCAATCGGAGCTGCGTTATTGCTTCCTGATAATGGTGTGACTTCAATTCTGCCTGCAGTTATCGCTACTTTTTATCTATTTGCTGCGTTAGTTTTAATGCGTAAATCTAAATTTTCTGCTGCTGCCACCAATTAAGTAATAGCTCTTTAGCCTTTTCCTCACCCATTGGACCATTTTCTAATCTCAACTCAAGTAAAAAGTCATAAGCCTTACCAACCATAGGAGATGGCTTTAACTTTAAAATCTCCATAATTTGTTCACCAGTTAGATCTGGGCGAATCTTATTTAACTCCTCCTGGGCCATTAACACCTCAATCCGCTGCTCTAACTCATCATATGTTTTGGCGAGTAACTCCGCCTTTTTCTTATTTCTAGTTGTGCAATCTGCCCTGGTTAAAAGGTGTAGGTGGGTTAATAACTCTCCAGCATCTCTGACATACCTTCTAACTGCAGAGTCAGTCCATTCACCGGAACCATAACCATGAAAGCGAAGATGTAAGAAAACTAATTGTGAAACATCATTAATAATATGATTATCAAATCTTAATTTACGCATCCGCTCCTTACATAACCTAGAGCCAACTACCTCATGATGGTGAAATGAAACTCCGCCACCTGCTATTAATTGCCTAGTTTTTGGCTTACCAATGTCATGTAATAACGCAGCTAACCGTAGGGTTAGATTTGCTCCTGAAAGCCGATCTTCAAGTGCAATTGCTTGCTCTAACACAGTTAATGAGTGCTCATAAACATCTTTATGGTGGTGGTGCTCATCTATTTCAAGTTTTAACATAGGTACCTCTGGTAAAAAAATATCTGCTAAACCACTCTCAACTAATAAGGTGATCCCAAGCCGCGGTTTCTTACCCATAATAGTTTTTATAAACTCATCGCGAATTCGCTCAGCAGAAATTATCTCAAGCCGGCTTGCCATATTTTTCATAGCTGCAATTACTGCTGGATCTACCATAAAATCTAATTGGCTCATAAATCTTGCTGCACGCATCATTCTTAGCGGATCATCACTAAAGGAATCCTCTGGTTTACCCGGTGTTTTAATTACTCTGTTTTGTAAGTCAGATACCCCACCATACAAATCAATAAAGGTTGGTGTATCAGTTGTTAACTCCAATGCCATTGCATTAATTGTGAAATCACGGCGCGATAAATCACCCTCAATACTTTCACCAAACTCAACTTCTGGTTTTCTGGAGTCAGCTTTATAACTCTCGCTTCGATATGTTGTAATCTCAACAGTTATTTCACCTTTTTTACCAGCAATGGTGCCAAATG
>RHBS01000073.1 GCA_010030895.1 Actinomycetota bacterium
GATCTATTAAGTGTCACCGTAGCTGATGCCTTAGAACATCCAACCTGGTCAATGGGTGAGGTAGTTACTATTAATTCTGCAACACTTGTTAACAAGGGTTTAGAGATAATTGAGGCGCATTACCTATTTGGCCTACCCTACTCAGCAATTGAGGCGGTGATTCATCCCCAATCAGTTGTACATTCATTTGTGGAATTTATCGATGGCTCAACTCTGGCTCAAGCATCTCCACCAAATATGAAGGGACCAATTGCCTACGCCCTTGCTTATCCTGAACGGATAAATAAAGCTTGTGAGCCCATTAATTGGAGTCAGGAAAATACCTGGAAATTTTTACCAATTGATCATAAAAAGTATCCAGCAATAAATTTAGCAAGAAAGTGCGGAGAGTTAGGTGGTGGATTACCTGCAGTATTTAATGCTGCAAATGAGGTGGCGGTTGCAGCATTTTTAGCTGGTCAAATTAAATTCACAGCCATTATTGAGAGTGTAGAGAAGGTGGTTACCTCATTTATCGGTAATACACCAACTACAATTAGAGATATATCTGATGTCAGTGCTATAGAGCAAAGTACCAGGATCAAAGCACAGGAATTTATTAAGGAGTTAATCAAGTGAACATTATTGGAGTTCTAGCTTTTGTGCTGGCACTTTTGATCTCAGTAATGATTCATGAAGCTGGGCATTACTTAACAGCAAAAAGATTTGGCATGAAGGTAACTGAATTTTTTATTGGTTTTGGTAAAAAAATATGGTCAACCCAACGTGGGGAGACTGAGTTTGGTGTTAAAGCAGTTCCAGCAGGTGGATACTGCCGCATTGTGGGTATGTCACCTAGAGAGGTACTTACTTCTGAGGATTCAGATCGCGCCTTTGTTAAAGCTGGAGTTGGACAGCGATTAATTGTCTTAGGTGCCGGCTCATTTTTACATTTTGTAATTGGTTTTATTCTCTTACTTACGCTTTTTTTATCGGTAGGAGTCACTTCAGTAACAAGCACAGTTGAAGCAGTAAGTGAGTGTATTCCAAAGAGTGCAAATGAAGTTTGTAATTCAAAATCTACGCCTTCACCAGCAAAAGAGGTTGGAATTTTAGCTGGCGATAAAATCACTAAAGTAAATGGTAACTCCTACTCAGAGTGGGTAGATGTAGTAACACTAATTAGAAAATCTGCTGGTACTCAACTTGAAATTACAGTTGAGCGAAATGGGATGCCGATCAATCTATTAGTTACCCCTGCTAGTAGAGAGTTAAATGGGAAAGATGTGGGTGTACTAGGAGTTGTAAATACAATTGGCACAATTACTTATGGACCAGCTGAGGCTACCGCTAAAGCCACAAAGTACACTGGAGAAATTTTAGGAAACAGCTTAACTGCACTTTTTACCTTGCCTGCAAAGATTCCAGATTTAGTTCGACAAACCTTTGGTGGTGAAAAGCGTGATGTTGAAGGTTTAGTTGGCGTTGTAGGTGTAGCTCGAGTAAGTGGTGAGACTGCTCAAACTGATAAATTAACAACTAGGGAAAAGGTTGCAACCTTTATTTTAATTATTGCATCCTTAAATCTCTTTGTTGGCATGTTTAATCTTCTACCGCTTCTGCCATTAGATGGCGGACATATGGCAGTGGCAATTGCAGATGGCGTTAGAAATTTCTGGGCTAAACGCAGGGGTCTAGCAAAACCCTCACCATTTGATGTTGAAAAATTAGCACCGATTACCATGGTGGTCTTTATTTTCATGGCTGGTTTGTCACTTCTGCTGCTTACTGCCGATATCTTTAACCCAATCAGACTTAACTTCTAGGTAAGGTTTACCTATGGTTGATTTAGGAATTCCATCGGCGCCACCACCAACTCTGGCTCCTCGTCGAAAGAGTAGGCAACTAAAGGTTGGTTCAGTACTTGTAGGTGGTGATGCACCAGTCTCTGTGCAATCTATGTGCACAACATTAACGGCAGATGTTAATTCAACTCTGCAACAAATTGCCGAGCTAACCGCCTCTGGCTGCCAAATTGTTAGAGTTGCTGTGCCATCACAAGATGATGCTGATGCACTTGCTCAAATTGCAAAAAAATCACAAATTCCAGTAATTGCAGATATTCATTTTCAACCAAAGTATATTTTCGCAGCCATTGATGCCGGTTGTGCTGCAGTTAGA
>RHBS01000074.1 GCA_010030895.1 Actinomycetota bacterium
TGGAACAACCCTTGCAGTTTTATTTAGATTATTTTTTGCATTATTTGTTGCTTACTTTCTTCAGTTTAAAGGCGTTAGAACTTTTGGGGGAATTTTATTATTTTGGATCGCCTACAGGCTTTATGAAGATATTCTAAAAGAAAAAATTGATAATGCAAAAATTATAAAAAAATCAAAATTAATTAAGGAAGGTGATAAAAGTAGTTTTAGAAAGGCTTTAATCACAATTATTATTGCAGATTTAACCATCAGTTTTGATAACGTAATTGCAATTGCAGGTGCTGCAAAATCAAACTACACACTACTTATTTTTGGACTTACTCTTTCCATCATTTTAATGATTAGCCTAGCTAACGCCATTTCGGTGTATTTAAGAAATAATAAATGGGTTGCATGGCTTGGGATATTGTCTATTCTTTGGATTGCGGTAGACTTAATTTTAAATGATTTTAGATTATTTTTTTAAATTAATTAACAGAACATTAATTGTTCTTTTAATTTTAAATGTAAATATTATGGCAAATGAACAACCTGATTATACTGTTATAAAAAAAGATAACGAATTTGAAATACGTCAATATACTAACTTTCTAACCGCAACCGTTGAAACAGAGGGTGAGCGTGATGATGCAATTGGTAAAGGATTTAGAATCTTATTTAAATACATTAGCGGTGAAAATAAAAATAAAGAAAGTATTTCAATGACTGTTCCTGTGATGCAAAAAAGTACAGGAGCCAACAAATGGAATGTTTCTTTTGTGGTTCCTAAAAAATTTAATCTACAAAACGTGCCGCAACCTGATAATCAAAGTGTAAAAATTATAAATAATCCAAATCTTAAAGTGGTGGTTATTACTTTTTCAGGTTTATTTAGTGATAGTAATATTAAAGAGAATGAAGCAAAGATTAGAAACTATATAAAAGAAAAAGGACTTAAAATTGAAGAACCTGCCATCTATGCAGGCTATAATGCCCCTTGGACTCTTTGGTTTTTAAAAAGAAATGAAGTATTGTTTAAATTAGCAAACTAAAATTTTATTATGGTTAAAGTTAAAGCATTTGGAGCAAAGAGCGCAAGTTCGCCACTTTCAGCATTAGAAATTGATCGACGCGTTCCAAACCCAGAAGATGTACAAATAGAAATTCTTTATTGTGGAGTTTGTCATTCGGATCTTCATACTGCAAGAAATGAATGGAAAAATACTCAGTATCCATCAGTGCCAGGCCACGAGATTGTTGGTAGAGTAACGGCAATTGGTAATAAAGTTACAAAATTTAAAGTAGGAGATCTTGCAGGAGTTGGTTGCTTTGTAGATAGCTGCGGACATTGTGGATCTTGTAAGGAACATGAAGAGCAATACTGTGAAAATGGTTGGACAGGAACTTATAATGGTCCAGCTTTTGGAGGAGAGAATACTTATGGGGGTTATTCTAAATCAATCGTCGTTAAAGAGTCTTTTGTTTTAAAAATTTCTCATTCTGAAAAAGAACTGCCAAGTGTAGCGCCATTACTTTGCGCTGGAATTACGCTTTATTCGCCACTTAAGAAATGGAAAGTAGGTAGTGGAAAAAAAGTGGGTATTGTAGGATTGGGTGGACTTGGACATATGGGTGTCAAGATTGCAAACGCAATGGGAGCTCATGTAGTACTCTTTACAACTTCAAAAAATAAAATTCAGGATGGTTTAAAATTAGGTGCAAAAGAAGTTTGTATTTCAACGGATGAAACGCAAATGGCAAAATATCAAAATCAGTTAGATTTTATTGTTAACACGGTTGCATCTCGACATAAATTAGATGCGTATCTTAATTTATTAAAAAAAGATTCAACAATGACTCTAGTTGGAGCTCCAGCAGATCCACATCCCTCTATTGAAGTCTTTAGTTTAATTTTTAAAAGAAGACATCTTGCAGGTTCATTAGTAGGTGGAATTAAAGAAACTCAAGAAATGTTAGATTTTTGTGCAAAACATAAATTAGTTTCTGATATTGAAATTATAAAAATGGATTACATTAACGAAGCTTACGAACGTATTTTAAAGAGCGATGTTAAATATCGATTTGTAATCGATATGCTTTCTTTATCTTAAATCTCTAATTTTTATTAAAAAAACATTGTAATTTAATGG
>RHBS01000075.1 GCA_010030895.1 Actinomycetota bacterium
GTGGTAAATCAGATCTACTTAGCCAAATTCGAGCAACAGTTATGAATAAGCAGGTAGTTACTATGGCAAATAGTGGCAGTGATATTGGCGCTGCCATGTTGGCATATGCGGCAACGACTTGCATTGATCAAGATTTAGCAGCTGGGCTTACTCAAATTAAAATGCCACAAACAAAAGTATTTAACCCAGATGGTAGAGAAAAAGATGCACTTGAGCGAAATTACCAAAGCTTTTTGCAGTTAACCGCAGAGTATAAATCGTAGTAACCTTCTCTAATTATGCGCCAGGTGCTAGTACTTAATCCAAAAGATAATATTGCAATCTGCCTTACCGATATGAAGGCTAATCAAGAGTTGGATCAAGATAATTTAAAGCTCACCTTTAAACAGGCAATCCCTAGAGGCCACAAAGTAGCAACTGCTGATATTAAAAAAGGTGATGGCATTATCAAATATGGTGAGCGGATGGGTCATGCCACAAAAGATATCTCTCGTGGTGTATTAGTTATTCAAGAATCAGGTGGTGCAACTGGCACCTTTGAATCTGGCATCAAAGATGCCCGCCAGTTACGAGCTGATTTTCCAACTCAAAAGGCAGAGGTGGAAAAATTAATTGTGGGGTTAGATATTGCTAGAGATATTTCAAATACTGCAGATATTAAAGCTGCACTTACCAAGGCAGGCTTTGAGGTAGTAATTCAGGAGCAAAGAGCAGCTAGTGAACATAATCTGGCAAAGTTAATGGGACAAAAGGCTCACTTAATACTCTCCTACCCGGATGAGAATCAACCACCATCTGGCTTTCCATTAATTCCCGTAATAAATATTGCCTCCACCTCCCCACTTCATCAAGCCTTAATCTCTGAGTTTGATTTAACCCAAGGATCAAGTAGCGAAGAGATAATTGATTTAATAATTAAGGTAGCAAATGGGCAAAAAAGTAAGAGTGAGATCTCAGGCATTGGTGAGATTGTCGCCCCTAGAGCGGTAAGAAGTGTTTAGATGAGCCTTACTGGATATAAGCGCGAAGATGGCAGATGGGGCTTTAGAAACCACATATTGATTTTGCCACTGCATCAGATGTTATCTGCTGCTGCTAGAGATGTTGAAGCTGCCGGTAGTGGCGCAGTTGCAGTAAGTCATGATTGGTCACAGGTTAAAGAAAAAGATCATGAGCGAATCATTCACTCATTAGCTGGCAATGCCACAAATCCCAATCTATATGCCACCATATTTTTATCCCTGGGTACACCAATTGAGGATGAGGTAATTAATCGAGCTAAAAGTTATGGCTCAACTAAGTTAATAAATCTCACCCTAAGTAGTGCGAAATCAATTGATAATTTAAAGGCGCTAGCAATTGCTGAGGCTAAAAAATTAGTCGCCCAAGCAAAGCAAGAGGTAAGAGTTGCAGCACCAATCTCAGCTATCTGCTTAGGTCTTGAGTGTGGTGGCTCAGATGCTTACTCTGGAATTACTGCAAATCCAGCTTTAGGAGTAGCAAGTGACAAGTTAGTTGCCCAAGGTGCTACCTCAATCTTGGGTGAGACGATGGAGATATTAGGAGCTGAACATCTACTTGCAGCCAGAGCTGTAAGTAAAGAGGTAGGCCAGCAAATAATTGATGTAGTTGCAAGATATGAAAAGAGTATTAATTACGAAGGTATTGATATCAGAGGTGCTCAACCATCTAGAGGAAATATTGAAGGTGGATTATCTACCTTGGAGGAAAAATCCTTAGGCGCAGCTAAAAAAGCAGGTAATGCCCAATTTACTGGCGTACTTGAGTACGCCATCGCGCCAAAAAAGGCTGGCCTTTACTTTATGGATACTCCAGGTCATGACATTGAACAATTAACTGGTTTTGGCGCAGCCGGTGTAAATATCACTGTCTTTACCACTGGCCGTGGCACACCAACAGGAAGTGCGGTAATGCCAACAATAAAAGTGGCAACAAATAGTCAGATGGCAAATGCAATTCCAGATATTATCGATTTAAACTCCGGCACAATTGCCGATGGCACCGAGAGCTTAGAGGAAAATGGTCAACTTATTTATCAACTAATTCTTGATGTGGCTAATGGCCAATTAACCAAAGCAGA
>RHBS01000076.1 GCA_010030895.1 Actinomycetota bacterium
GAACGCTGGCGGCGTGCTTAACACATGCAAGTCGAACGAACCTTCGGGTTAGTGGCGGACGGGTGAGTAACGCGTGAGAATCTGCCCTCAGGAGGGGGATAACGGCTGGAAACGGCCGCTAATACCCCATATGCCGAGAGGTGAAATGAAATTCGCCTGAGGATGAGCTCGCGTCTGATTAGCTAGTTGGTGGGGTAAGAGCCTACCAAGGCTTCGATCAGTAGCTGGTCTGAGAGGATGATCAGCCACACTGGGACTGAGACACGGCCCAGACTCCTACGGGAGGCAGCAGTGGGGAATTTTCCGCAATGGGCGAAAGCCTGACGGAGCAACGCCGCGTGAGGGATGAAGGCCTCTGGGCTGTAAACCTCTTTTATCAAGGAAGAAGATCTGACGGTACTTGATGAATAAGCCACGGCTAATTCCGTGCCAGCAGCCGCGGTAATACGGGAGTGGCAAGCGTTATCCGGAATTATTGGGCGTAAAGCGTCCGCAGGCGGTCTTGTAAGTCTGTCGTTAAAGCGTGGAGCTTAACTCCATTTAAGCGATGGAAACTGCAAGACTAGAGTGTGGTAGGGGCAGAGGGAATTCCCGGTGTAGCGGTGAAATGCGTAGATATCGGGAAGAACACCAGTGGCGAAGGCGCTCTGCTGGGCCATAACTGACGCTCATGGACGAAAGCCAGGGGAGCGAAAGGGATTAGATACCCCTGTAGTCCTGGCCGTAAACGATGAACACTAGGTGTCGGGGGAATCGACCCCCTCGGTGTCGTAGCCAACGCGTTAAGTGTTCCGCCTGGGGAGTACGCACGCAAGTGTGAAACTCAAAGGAATTGACGGGGGCCCGCACAAGCGGTGGAGTATGTGGTTTAATTCGATGCAACGCGAAGAACCTTACCAGGGTTTGACATCCTGCGAATCCCTTGGAAACGAGGGAGTGCCTTCGGGAGCGCAGTGACAGGTGGTGCATGGCTGTCGTCAGCTCGTGTCGTGAGATGTTGGGTTAAGTCCCGCAACGAGCGCAACCCACGTCGTTAGTTGCCAGCATTCAGTTGGGCACTCTAGCGAGACCGCCGGTGATAAACCGGAGGAAGGTGTGGATGACGTCAAGTCATCATGCCCCTTACATCCTGGGCTACACACGTACTACCTGATGACTGGGGTGAAGTCGTAACAAGGTAGCCGTACCGGAAGGTGCGGCTGGATCACCTCCTAACAGGGAGACAAAACCTGATTGTGATGTCTGAGTGTTTTTAATCTCAGGCCATGATCCTGTCATCTCTAGGTCGATCGGTACCTCAGGGTTGGACCATAGAAGACTTGAGCGATCAAGGATTGCTGTGGATTCAACTTTCAGTTTCTAAACGTTGTCTAGGTCACCCCATGCGGGCTGACTTTCCTGGGCCATTAGCTCAGGTGGTTAGAGCGCACCCCTGATAAGGGTGAGGTCCCTGGTTCAAGTCCAGGATGGCCCATTCGTCTGTCTGCGCGAGCGGATGGAGGGATTTATTGGGGGTTTAGCTCAGTTGGTAGAGCGCCTGCTTTGCAAGCAGGATGTCAGCGGTTCGAGTCCGCTAACCTCCACTGACCAACCCCTAACCAGGAAGCAGAGCGACGGGTGAACTAGATTGGTTGACGCTGAGGAGATTTCAGCCTCAGCTCATTCCCAAAGAACAAATCCAGTCCACAAGATTGGGTTGATGTTCCAAACGGTTGAGCTGATGCTGGATTCAGCGAGCGCCCTGCGAGAGCAGGGTGTTTGATTGTGATTCAGCAGAACCTTGACAACTGCATAGGTGAGTCTGGAAAGACAAAGCATCTCATGGATGAGATCTGATCTGGTTTGAGCTTGCTCAAGCGAGGTTGATCTACATTCTATTTTTGAGAGCCGAGACCTTCTAGCGTTCTTACCAAGGCGCCGAGCCGAGGTGAGTTTGATCCTTGTTTCAAACTGAAGCAGCAATGCTTTAAGTGAAACTTGAGAGAATAGGCCTCAACAGCCTGAAGCGTTAGGAGGATTAATTGGTCAAGCTACAAAGGGCTCACGGTGGATACCTTGGCACACAGAGGCGATGAAGGACGTGGTT
>RHBS01000077.1 GCA_010030895.1 Actinomycetota bacterium
CAGTACCCGTAAGGGTGCACAAAATAGTGGTTCTGGTAAGCCCGCTAAAAAACATAATTCAAGCAACCGTAAAAATAATAAAAATACTGGTGCAAACAAGGGTGGCTCTCGCCAAAAATATGCCAAACGAGTTGATGAGGTAAGTGCAGGTGGATTAGTCGTTGATAAA
Source organism: Actinomycetota bacterium (assembly GCA_010030895.1). Taxonomy (GTDB): domain Bacteria; phylum Actinomycetota; class Actinomycetes; order Nanopelagicales; family Nanopelagicaceae; genus Nanopelagicus. Next base: position 170 of record RHBS01000077.1, read on the forward strand.
ACTGGGACTAAAGGTTTATTAATCGGCAGATTAGATCCAAAAGATGCCTCCCATGAAAGATTGCTTTGGTCATTACCTAAAGGGCATATCGAAAATGGCGAATCACCTGAACAGGCAGCTATCCGGGAGGTGGCGGAGGAAACCGGGATTAAAAGTGAGATTACTAGATCACTTGGTGTTATTGATTTTTGGTTTATGGCAAGTGGAAAAAGAATCCACAAAACTGTTCACCATTTCTTATTTACCGAGGTTGGTGGCAAATTAGCCCCACAGGTTACTGAGGTTGATGATGTGGCATGGTTTCCATTAGAAGAGATTGTTACCAAGTTAGCTTATCCAGATGAAAGAAAACTTATTGCAAAATCAGGGCAGCTATCACCGTGAGAAAGTTTCTCATAATTGCCATATCTTTATTTTTGCTTAATCCGATATTTATTACTTCAAATGCATCGGCCGCTGAAGTAGTAAAGATTTCTGAAGCTACTCATCGACTAAGTAGTGGAGTATTTATAGATGATCAACTTGCATCCAAGTTACTACCAACGGGTGAAATAGGCTCTTTAGTTTTTAAACCAGTAAGAGGGGTACGCACCTGGCTGGTTGATCCTGCAACAATTGGTGAAATAGTAGCTATGAGCCAGGGGTATGGAATTAGTAATGGACAGACTCCAACCGGTCAACAAATTGCTAAGGATTGGATTTTACAATTTATAAAAGTTACAAAGTTTGAAAAGGTTTATGTATTGACCTATGGAGATCCATCTAATTATTGGCTTAATAAATTAATTCCAAACCAAATTGAGTATCTAAATGCGATTGGAAAAATCCAACTTGATCTACTGCTGGGCAAGGCCACCTCAAATACAGCTATTACAAATCCTGAACAACAAAAGCTAAATAGGTATCAAATAAGTGTTTTTCAATATGCTCAACGACAAATAAATTTGCTATCTGGTTTGGTGGATAAAAAAGAGTTAGATCCACTGCAATTGCGGCTTGCTCAATTATTAAACACTGAAATAGACAGAGCAACTTTAGATTATTTGATTAAAGATTTTAATAACCTAGTTACAAAATATAGAAGTAAATTAAAAATAACTGGTACGAAATTTACAGTCACCTCAGCAAAGCAGGAGTTACCAATTACTGTGATCAATAATTTTAAATCTCCGGTAAAGGTAAAATTGAGTACTAGGGCATCTAATAGCAAAATTATTGTTACGCCAGTAGAGAGTATTGAGATTGCTGGAGAGGAAAAGCGACAAGTTTTACTTCCGATTGAAGCGTTGGCATCTGGTAGCTCTGGGCTATTAGCTCAACTTACAACGCTTGAGAATAAACCAGTTGGTTATCCGGTAAACATAACTCTAAATCTTTCAGTTATTAGTCCAGTTGCAACCTGGATTACCTTAGGTGCTGCAGTGCTTTTAATTGTTGCCGCAATGGTGCAGAGTTGGCGCAGAGTAAGGCGGCGAAAAAATGTCTGATAATCAATTACTACGCGCTACTTCGGTAATGGCAGCCGGCACAATAGTTTCTAGAATCACTGGGTTAATTCGTAACCTATTAATTGTTGCGCTACTAGGAACAGCAATATTAGGTGATACCTACAACGTAGCAAATACCATGCCAAATATTTTGTATAACCTATTAATAGGTGGTGCTTTAACTGCTGTCTTTGTGCCACAAATAGTTAGATCTTTAAGGGATGAAGATAGTGGAAAAGCATTTATTTCAAGATTATTTACATTAACAATAACTTTTCTATTCCTACTGACTGTAATTGGAATTATATTCTCGCCACAAATTGTAAATTTATATGCACCTGAGTATGCCGGCCGAGTGGAGTTTGATACCACAGTTACCTTAATG
>RHBS01000078.1 GCA_010030895.1 Actinomycetota bacterium
CACCCATATTTTGGCTTACGAGGGTGAATCAAAGTGGTTTTGGTTTGAAGGAAACTTTGAAAGTTATGAGGAGAATAAGATCTCTCGACTTGGAATTGATGCGGCCCGTCCACATCGCGCTACCTACCGTAAATTAACCCGGTAGTTGGCAGATAAATAGGAGTTGATATGAAGTACACACATAAAGCATTTGTCCGCTGGGATGATCTAGATGCATTTGGTCATGTTAATAATGCTAAGTATTTAACCTATGCCCAAGAGGCAAGATTTGATTGGGGCTGGTATAGCTTTGCTGAAAAAAATGAGAAGGCTGTTTTAATGGAGATGGTAGTAGCTCGTGGTGAGGTGGATTACCTAGTACCAATTACCGAGGGTGGCTGTTTCTATGAGGTAACCCTTTGGGTGGATTCCATTGGAAACTCCTCCTTTGTCAATGGGTATGAGATTAGTAAAGATGGCGTTGTTTACGCCAAAATGAAGACGGTTCAAGTAACTATTGATTTAAAGACTCGAAAATCTCGTCCCATAAATGATGCTGAACGTGAGTTTCTAACCAAGTACTTAATCAATTAAATAAAGTATTAATTGTGAAAAAAAGAGTAATTCACCCAGCCTGGATAGTAGCTGGAATTACCTTCGCTACCTTATTTGCTACTGCAGGTTTTAGAAGTGCGCCCTCAGTTTTAATTTTGCCGCTGGAAAAGGATTTTGGTTGGCAGCGAGATGTAATCTCGCTAGCAGTTGCGATAAATGTTTTACTTTATGGCTTAACTGCACCATTTGCAGCTGCCCTAATGGAGCGCTTTACAGTGAGAAAGGTGGTAATGGCAGCACTTACCACCGTAGGAAGTGGTGCCTTACTTACTATCTGGATGAGTCAAAGTTGGCAGTTAATGTTGCTATGGGGGGTAGTTGTTGGTGTGGGTACTGGATCTATGGCGCTGGTATTTGCTGCCACCATTGCCAATAGATGGTTTGTAAAAAAACGTGGCTTAGTAATTGGAATTCTCACCGCAGCCTCTGCCTCAGGTCAATTAGTTTTTCTACCAGGCTTATCTAAATTAGCAGAAGATCCAGGTTGGCGAGCAGCTTCCTTAGTAATTGCACTGGGTGCTTACCTAATGGTTCCGTTAATTTATTTCTTTTTAAAAGAGGATCCTCAAAGTGCTAACTCCACCCCTTATGGTGCAGCAGGTAATTGGCAACCACCAGTTTTACAAAAGGGTAATGCAGCCAAAGTAGCAATCACCGCTCTAAAAGATGCTAGCAAGGTAAGAAATTTTTGGTACCTAGTAGGCTCCTTTTTTGTCTGTGGACTTTCAACTAGTGGCTTAATTGGCACCCACTTTATTCCAGCAGCTCATGATCATGGGATGCCACAAATTACCGCAGCAAGTTTGTTGGCCTTAATTGGTGTATTTGATGTAATCGGCACAATTTTTTCTGGTTACCTAACAGATCGAATTGATCCTAGAAAATTACTGTTCTTTTACTATCTACTACGGGGGCTCTCACTATTTTTACTTCCCTCAATCTTATTTTCTACCCTGCATCCATCTACTTTAGTTTTTATTATTTTTTATGGACTCGATTGGGTAGCAACTGTGCCACCAACTGTGCTGCTCTGCCGTCAGGTTTTAGGTCTAGAGAAGGGTGCAGTTATTTATGGCTGGGTCTTTGCCGCTCACCAAATAGGCGGTTCTATTGCAGCCTTTGGTGCTGCCGTGCTGCGGATAAAGTTTGGCGATTACGCTGCGGCGTTTTATATAACGGGAGTTATGTGCGTAATTACTAGTTACTTTGTGCTGCAAATATCAATTAAAGATAAGAGTCAAAGTTGAACAGTGAGAGTTTTTACCAACGAGCTGGTGGGCAAAAAACCTTTAATGATTTAACCTCTCATTTTTACGCGCTCGTTGCGGTAAATCCAGTGCTTCGGCCGATGTATCCAGAGAGTGATTTACATGGCGCAGCAAGGAGGTTGCAATTATTTTTAGAGCAGTATTGGGG
>RHBS01000079.1 GCA_010030895.1 Actinomycetota bacterium
AATCAAATTAACAACTGCCATATCAATTGCATTTTGTTCAGCAATCTCAACAATGGCTGGATTTTGTAGTGCATTAGCTATTGAATTATTTATTGCAAGTGAAATTGCTGCCACCATAAACACAAAGACAAGCACACGTTGGATAATTACTGTAAAAATATTATTCATGTTGGCCTAAATCTGCCCTACAGCATCAACTGCTGATTCCATCTGCTTTGAATGATGCTCCCTTAGATCTACCCAAATTATTACAATCAAAATTGGAAGAGCAATATCGGTGAATACAAAAATTGGAAATTGGGTTAAGTACTCAAGGTAAAAGTAACCTGTTTGAATATAGGAGGTGACTTGAGCGATAACTAAACTAATTGGCCAAACAAGTGCTGTTAGTGGCAAAAATTTGATTGCATAGTGTCTACCTCGTGAGTAGATAAGAAGGCAGATTGGTGCAGCAGTAGAGATTAATATCCACCCAATTGTGCTTAAAACCAACTCAGCTCTGCGCAGTGGATCGACTTGATTTTGTGGGTTTATAAAGAAAAAGTTTGGAAACGTAGCGATTACTAGCCAAAAAATAATAAATATCAAACACCCAATAAGTGCTGCAACATAATCTAATCGAGTTAAAAGGACTTTACGGCTAATTGATAGGCTCCAAACTTATAGTTTAAGTTTGGTATCAATTACCTACTAAACCTAAGGGTTGAATTTAATAGTAAAGAGTATCAGCAAATTGAAGTACTTAACAGTTGGAAAGAACTCTTACGATCGCAGCTTTTTCAGCATCTGTAACCCAAAGTGAGTACTTTGCCTTAACTGCAACTTGGCGAGATACATACTCACACCTAAATGATTTATTAGGTGGCAGCCAGGTAGCAGCATCACCATCGCCTTTTTGGCGATTTAGTTTGGCATCTACCGCTAGTAAGTTAATCGGATCATTAGCTATTTGAGTTCTAATATTTTTATCAAAGTAGGCTGCCCCAGTTTGCCAAGCATTTGATAAGGCCACTAGATGATCAATATCAACTACTGATTTAGCGGTGGTAAAGGTTAAAACCTTATTACTAAAGGGATCTTGTAATACCCCAGAGAGTACCTTGCAATCTTTAGTACCTACCTTAAATACAATCTGAGTTAAATCCCGTTTTAATATCTCATTTCTACTATCACAACCATTTCGATCTAAATCTGACCAATGCGGAAATTGCGCCCGGCTATAACCAGTCTTTGGCGCTCTTCCCTTAACCTCAAGTGTGTTTAGTAGGGTGATTGAATCTTCAATACTTATAGCAGCTGCACTGTTACCAATTGCCTGAGGAGCAGAGATTGCAATTGATAGCAGGATTACAACTATCCGTCTCATACCGCAATACTCTAAGTAATGCTGCGATATTGCAAGTGGCTAGATAACCAAGCTGCCAATCTGAGAGTTTGCTGCAGAAAGTAATAGGATTAAATCAATTACTGCCGTAATCATAAGTGCTTTAAAGATTAATTTATCTGGCGCAAATGAGGTAATAATGGCGGCAATTAAACCAATTACCAATAATGGTGAATTTGGATTTACATTATTAAGTAATAGAGTGGTAATAATTAATAATGCACTTACTACTACTCTGGAGTATTTCTTTCCAATTAACTGAGGCAGCCCCTTAATTCCAGAGCTTAAATCCTGATCTAAATCCTTTAGTACATTGGCAAAGTGTGCTGCTACACCTAGCAAGGAGGCGGATGCAATTAGCCAAAGAGGTGGCGTGCGATTTGTGGCAAAAACTATTGATGATACTAAGGCGGCAAAGGCAAGTGCGTAGGGTAAGGGTGATAGTGGTGTGGATTTAAAGTAAAAGTTATATGAGATTCCAATACCAACACCTAGTAAATAGATTAAGCCAC
>RHBS01000080.1 GCA_010030895.1 Actinomycetota bacterium
CCGCATTTGCGCTTGCTCACAATGTTGAGATTGGAAAGCAATCTGGAATAAAAATTGATGAGATAAGAAGTATTGGGGGCGGCAGTAAAAGTGAGTTGTGGAATCAAATAAAGGCAGATGTTTTGGGTATGCCAATTGCTATCCTAAAAGATTCAAGTGGGGCTGCAGTAGGTGATGCTTACTTAGCTGGATTAGGTGGTGGCAGCTTTTCTGATATTAGAGGTGTAATAAACTCAACTGTGAGTATTGAAAATCGCTACCTACCAAATAAATCAGTTCATGATTACTACCAAGAGCGATATGCCAGATTTAGAAATCTATATGAGAGCCTAAAGGATGAGTTTGATGCCTCAGCTGCCACTGCTAGATATGAGGTTAAATAGATGAAGGCATTAATTACTGCACGCTTTGATTCAAGTGAGCTACGGAGATTAACTGAAAATGGCTTTGAGGTAGAGCAGGCTGGTTTTGGGTTAACTGGTAAAAAGCTAGATCAGCGTGAATTAATAACAAAGTTTAATGACATAGATGTGGCAATAATTGAGTTTGAAAATATTACTGAAGAGATTTTAAAATCAGGTAAAAAGTTAAAGATTATGGCTTGCCTAAGAAATGAACCAGCAGCCAGTACTGATATTGCAGCCGCCTCTGCCTTAGATATTCCAGTCTTATTTACACCGGGAAGAAATGCTGTTGCCGTAGCTGAGTACACAATTGGATTAATGCTCTCTATTGCTAGAAGTATTGCAACTACCCACCACCTACTTAGATATACCGATGAATTAACCTCAGTTTCTTATAGTGATAAAGCTGGTGAGCGCAAAGGCGTTACCTCAGAGTGGAGTATGGATCCAGATGCGCCATTTCAAAGATTTCAAGGTGAGGAGTTAATGGGTAAAACCGTTGGCTTAGTTGGTGCAGGTTTTATCGGACAGGAGATTGCTAAGCGCGCTAGCGCACTTGGTATGAAATTAATTGCCTTTGATCCATATGCAAACTCTGACCAGTTAGCCAAATTAAATATTGAGTTAATGACCTTAGATAAATTAGCAGCTGAAAGTGATTTTGTAGTGATGGCGGCAAAGGTAACCCCAGAAAGTACTGGGGTGTTTTCCGCTAAAGCCTTTGCGCTTATGAAGAGATCTGCCTACTTTATAAATACCGCGCGGGCTGCATTAGTTGATTACCAAGCGCTTTATCAGGTCTTAGCGGAAAATAAGATTGCCGGAGCTGCTTTAGATGTTTATCCAACTGAGCCACTACCTGCTGATTCACCACTTAGAAAACTTACCAATGTGGTGCTGAGCCCACATCTAGCCGGGGCAACAACTGGAGTAGTTAAGCATCATTCAAAGATGGTAGTAGATGACCTACTAATGATTAAGGCAGGTAAAATTCCAAGTAGAGTTGCAAATCCCCAGGTAATGGAGGGATTTATGAAAAAGGGTGGCTTAAAGTGAAGGTAGCCTTGGTAACAGGTGGTGCAACTGGAATTGGTGCTGCCACCGTTAAAGCACTTGCTGGCGATAATTTAACTGTTGCACTTCACTACTCAAGTAGTGTCGCTGCTGCCTCTGAGTTAGCTACCCAATTAAAAAGTAGTGGGGCAAGAGTTGAAATCTTTGGAGCAGATCTATCTAAACCTGGCCAAGCTGAGGATTTAGTTGCGCAGGTTAAATCTAAGTTGGGTGGAGTTGATATTTTAATTAATAATGCTGGTTTAATGAGTGATGCCAGTATCACCAAGATGAGTGATCAACTGTGGGATGAGGCGATAAATCTAAATCTAACAGTTGCATTTAAATTAATCCGAGCTACTGCAGATGAGAT
>RHBS01000009.1 GCA_010030895.1 Actinomycetota bacterium
AAACTGACTTATTAACTTAAGAATAGCTTTGAAGTTTACTTTGTTATAAATAGCTAAGAATAAAAATATAAATGGAATTAAGAATGCAGCACTCCATTTTGTTGCTAAAGCTAACCCAATTGCAAATCCACTCATCCAGAGATTATTAATTAATAAGAAATAAAAAGTTACTAAGATAAAAACCATCAAAAAAATGTCTAGTAGAGCAACTCTAGACATTACTAAATTTAATCCATCTAGTGACATTAGGAGTGCAGCTGTAACACTTAAAAATTCAGAGTTGAATAGTTTTTTGACAATTAAATATAGGAGTAAAATTGAAAGTGTTCCAAAGATTGCAGCTACAAATCTCCATCCAAACTCATTATTGCCAAAAATCTTAATTCCAATTGCTATTAGCCATTTACCTAAAGGTGGATGAACCACGAACTCAGCTTGACCTTGTCCATTTAACTCAACGGCAGAAGTGAGTAAAGAGTTGGCATTTTTTGCATAATAAACTTCATCAAAAATATATCCGGCAGGAAGATTTAGTCTCCAAAGCCTTATTGCAAGGGAAAATGCGAGAATCGCTGTCATCGGAGTTATTCGAAGGAGTCGAGTGGCACTCATAGGAACAGCCTAGGACCTATCGAAAGCAAGTTGGAAAATAACCTGAGAGAATTATCAGATGTTAATTTTGGCCTGCCTACCTATTGGCGATGCTCGCGATGCATCGGCTCACCTAATACAGGCAATAATTGAAGCTCAATTTATTGCAGCGGAGGACTCCCGAAAGTTTTCTCGCCTATGCCAAGAGTTAAATGTTAAGCACAATGCCAAAGTAATTTCGTTTTTTGAAGGTAACGAAAGTGACAGAATTCAAGAGTTAACTAGCCTACTAACTTCTAACAAAGATATTTTAGTTGTTACTGATGCTGGAGCTCCAGGTATTTCTGATCCTGGTTACAGATTAATTAGGGCTGCACTAAATTCAAATATCCAAGTCAAGGTATTGCCAGGACCAAGTGCAGTTACAACAGCCCTATTGCTCTCTGGTTTACCAACAGATCGTTTTTGTTTTGAAGGTTTTCCACCTAGAACTAAGGGTGCAAGGACCAAATGGTTTAAAGATTTAGCAACCGAAGAGCGAACAATAGTTTTCTTTGAAGCCCCACATCGAATTATTGAATCTTTATCAGATGCACAATCAGCATTCGGTTCAAATCGTAAATCTGTAATTTGCCGAGAGATGAGTAAGCATTATGAAGAAATCGTAAGAGGTGATATTTCAGAATTAGTTGATTGGGCAAAATCTAAGGAAATCCTTGGTGAGATTACCGTTGTCGTTGAAGGATTTGATCCTGGCACCAGAGAATTTTCAGCCGAGGATTTAGTTAAGTTAGTAGTTGAGCAAGAAAAAGCTGGCGAAAGCCGTAAAGAGGCAATTGCCCAGGTTGCTAAGTCAAACGGTGTGGCTAAAAGAGTTGTTTTTGATGCGATGGTGGCTTACAAGAGTGAGGATAAGATCTGACCGTGGCTGATAAATCTTTTTATTTAACTACACCAATCTACTATGTAAATGACGCACCACATATTGGTCATGCCTATACAACTGTTGCTGGCGATGTCTTAACTCGCTGGCATAGACAACGTGGCGAGTCAGTTTGGTTTCTTACAGGCACAGACGAGCATGGCCAGAAGGTTTTAAATACAGCGCAAAGTAATGACACCGCCCCACAAGATTGGTGCGATAAATTAGTTGAAAGTGCTTGGAAGCCAGTTTGGAAAGATTTAAATATTGCAAACGATGATTTTATTCGGACGACTGAAGAACGTCACACCCAACGAGTGCAAAAGTTTTTACAAGGGCTTAAAGATGCTGGCCATATCTATGCTGGTAAATTTGAAGGCCCTTACTGTATTGGCTGCGAAGAGTTTAAGTTACCAGGTGACTTAGTTGAAGGTAAATGCAAAATTCACTCAAAGCCAGTTGAAATGCTTAGTGAAGATAATTGGTTTTTCAAACTCTCAGCTTTTCGGCAGCCACTTTTAGACCACTATAAAAATAATCCCAATGCTTGTGAGCCAGAAAGTGCTAGAAATGAAGTTGTTTCGTTTTTAGAAGGTGAAGTTCGGGACTTATCAATTTCTAGATCAACATTTGATTGGGGAATTCCAGTTCCTTGGGATACGAAACAAGTTATTTATGTTTGGTTTGATGCGCTATTAAATTATGCAACTGCGGTTGGTTTGGGCGATGACCCAGCGTCTAAGGGAGGAGAAAAGTTTAAGAATACCTGGCCAGCAGATGTACATTTAGTTGGAAAAGATATATTACGTTTTCACGCAGTGATTTGGCCTGCGATGTTAATGGCAGCAGGAGTTCCAGTTCCCAAGAAAGTTTTTGCACATGGCTGGCTACTTATTGGTGGTGAAAAAATGTCAAAAAGTAAATTAACTGGCATTGCACCAAGTGATATCACAAAAGATTTTGGCGTGGATGCATTTAGGTATTATTTTTTAAGGGCCATTCCATTTGGAACAGATGGATCATTTTCTTGGGAAGATATGGCTGCTAGATACACAAGTGAATTAGCCAATGATTTTGGAAATCTAGCTTCACGATTAATTGCCATGATAGAGAAGTATTGCGAGAACAAAATTCCAGCTACTGCAAAAGATGAGGGTTTATCTGCAATGCTAAAGCAGACAGTCGAGTTAGCAGATGGCAAAATTTGTGCGCTTGATTTTCAGGGTGGAATTAATGCAATCATGGATTTTTGTAAGCGAGTAAATGGTTACGTTACCGAAAGGCAACCATGGGTAGTTGCTAAAGATCCAGCCAATAGTGCTGAGCTTTCTGAGATTTTGTACAACACCGCAGAATCACTCCGTGCTCTTGCGGTTTTGTTGCATCCAGTTATGCCTGATGCGACTGAAAAATTGTGGCGCAGTCTTGGTGCTGATACTTCAATTGGTGATATTAAATCACAAAAAATTTCTCAAGTTTCAATATGGGGGCAACTACCGGCTGGAAGTAAAGTTACTAAGACTGAAGTTTTATTTCCAAGACTTGAAGAGGCCAAATAATTTATGGCAGATCGTCACAATCGCGATCTAGATAGAAAACCTGGTCCTCTGCCACTTCCCCTTAATAGTAAAACTGTTGATTCGCATGCACATCTTGAGCTAATTCATAATAGTGAACCTGATTCACCTTTAATTAGAGCTTCACTAGATGAAGCAGAATCTGTTGGTATCGATCGAGTGGTGCAAGTTGGATATTCGGCTGAGCAATCAATATGGTCAGTCAAATGTGCCGAAGCATTTATTGGCCGAGTATTGGCAGCTGTGGCCCTTCACCCAAATGAGGCCCCTGTCGTTGATGATTTGGAAAAAGATTTAAAAGTAATTGAAAATCTCGCCTCACATCCTAGAGTTAGGGCAATTGGTGAAACCGGATTAGATTTTTTCCGTACTCCATCTGAGTTACAAGACAAACAAAAATATTCATTTCGCCGACATATCAAAATTGCCAAAGATAATAAAAAAGCATTAGTAATACATGATCGAGATGCACATCGCGCTGTACTTGATTTACTAATTGAGGAAGGCGCACCTACTAATACCATCTTTCACTGTTTTTCTGGAGATACTCAGATGGCTAGAGAATGTATCGAAAACAATTACTTTTTATCATTTGCTGGCACAGTTACCTTTAAAAATGCACCAGAGCTAAGAGCTGCAGCAGCTTTAGTTCCTATTGAGTTACTACTGGTAGAGACAGATTCACCATTTCTATGTCCAATGCCAAATCGAGGTTCATTAAATACTCCAGCACAAATCCCAAATACCTTACGAGTAATTGCTGATGTACGAGGAGTTTCGGCCGATTATTTAGCGCAAGCTATTTCTGAAAACTCTGAACGAATTTTTGGTAGTTTTAAATGACAAATTTGTTGGGCGCAGTAGAGATTAGAGCATTAGCTGAAAAAATGAATTTAAAGCCAACAAAGAAATTAGGGCAAAATTTTGTAGTTGATGCAAATACCTGTCGAAAAATAGTTATGCTAGCTGAAGTTAATACATCTGATATTGCTCTTGAAATAGGGCCAGGTTTAGGATCTTTAACTCTTGCTCTTTTAGAGCAAGCTAATCAGGTAGTGGCAGTAGAAATTGATGATCGACTTGCAAATCAGCTTCCAATTACAGCTAGTGAGCGTGGATTTAATAAAGACAAATTGATCACTCTAAATCAAGATGCAATGACTATTAGCGAGTTACCGATTAAGCCCACAGTATTAGTTGCAAATTTGCCCTATAACATCTCTGTTCCAGTCTTATTAAATATATTAGAAAAATTTCCATCAATTACCAGAGGTGTAGTGATGGTACAAAGTGAGGTAGCAGATCGTCTTGCTGCAGTTGCTAACAATAAAGATTATGGCTCACCAACGGCTAAGGCTAACTGGTGGGCAAATCTTAAATTAGCTGGAATGGTTAGTAGATCAGTTTTTTGGCCAATTCCAAATGTTGATTCTTCACTAGTGAGATTTGATCGTATTAAAGAGCTAGGTAGCGAAAGTGAAAGATTGGCAACCTTTTCAGTAATTGATCAGGCATTTGCGAAACGTAGAAAGATGCTAAGAAGTGCGCTATCACAGTTATTAGGAGCAAATGCTGAGCAAATTTTGATTTCAGCCGGAATAGACCCGACTGATCGTGGAGAGGTTTTGACGGTTGAACAGTTTTACTCAATTGGCAAGAAACTAGTTAACGGCAATTCCACCAAGTAAGTTATTAAAGCAATACGCTTTGACATCATGAGATCTAGAGGTGTTGTTGCCAGAGTGCCTGCAAAGGTAAATCTGCAATTATCTGTCGGCCCATTAGGCAGTGATGGCTATCATGAAGTTACAACAGTTTTTCAAGCAATCTCACTTTTTGATGATGTAAGTGTGGCTACTGCACCAAATGGCAATGGCTTAAGTCTTGATATTTCAGGGCAAACCTCAAATGGGGTGCCTGCTGATAATAGTAATTTGGCCATTCGTGCTGCAGAGTTAATGATTAAAAATTACGATCTGCCAATCGATTTAGAAATAAAGTTGAAAAAAGAGATCCCAGTTGCAGGCGGAATGGCAGGAGGTAGTGCTGATGCAGCAGGTGTCATAGTTGGCTTAGATTCATTATTTGAATTAGGACTTTCAAGGGATGAAATGGAATCCGTCGGAAGCAAAATTGGCAGTGATGTCCCCTTTTCTATTTGTGGTGGAGTTGCAATTGGGTCAGGTCGAGGCGATCAAATAACTCCCGCACTTGCTAAAGGAAATTATTTTTGGGTACTAGCTCTTTCGGGACAAGGCTTAGCAACGCCATCTGTTTATCAAGAGTGTGATCGATTACGTGAGGGATTATCGATTGCGACACCACAAGTTAGTGAGCCATTAATGCAAGCACTTAGGGCAGGTGATGCTAAGGCGTTAGGTAAATCTTTAACCAATGATTTGCAATCTGCAGCTTGTTCATTAAGGCCAGCACTTAGATTAGTTTTAGATGTAGGTGAATTCAGGTTCCGCCATTGTGTAGTGGCTAGCACATGAGCCTTTGAAGCTCAGGGTCCAGGATCGATACCTGGTGGCGGAGCCACCAAAAGAAAGGGGCAAATGATGAGTAAGTTAGATCTTGTCATTGTCCTAGCAGCAGGTGATGGCACCAGGATGAAATCAAATAAGGCAAAGGTGCTTCATGAGATTGCTGGTCGCAGCATTATCGAAAATGTTCTAGCTGCAGTAGCACCAATTTCAGCAAAAAATACTACAGTCGTTGTTGGTGCTGATAAAGATGCGGTAGTTGAGCACCTTTCATCAATTTCTTCAACGATTAAAACAGTTGAACAAAAAAAGCGAAATGGTACTGGCGGGGCGGCGCAGCTTGCCCTAGCTGAACATAGTGGTGATGGCACAGTATTGATTTTGGCGGGTGATACCCCACTGCTAACAACTCAAACCTTGCAGGAATTTTTGGATGCTCATCATAATGATAAAAATAATGCCTCTGTATTGACCTCGCTTCTACCTGATCCAACAGGTTACGGTCGAATCATTCGCGGTGAAAATGGTTTGATCTCCCAAATTGTTGAGGAAAAAGAGGCTACAGATGCTCAAAAAGAGGTTGATGAAATAAATACTGGAGTTTATTTATTTGATTTAAAAACCTTACGCCAAGTAATAAATAATTTAGATAGTAATAATGCTCAAAAAGAGCTTTATCTTACTGATGCAATTGCCTTAATTAACAAGAATGGTGCAGGTGCATATGCAATTTTATCAAATGATTACACTGAAACTTTAGGAATAAATGATCGTACGCAGCTAGCAGAGTGTGCTGCAATTATGCGAGATCGAATTAATAATCAGCACATGCTAAATGGTGTAACGATTATTGATCCGACAACTACTTGGATTGATACTGATGTAAAAATTGAATCTGATGTAGTCATTTACCCTTCAACTGCAATTAGTGGAAAATCCACTATCAAATCAGGTGCCACTATTGGACCTAGAACTACCTTAGTTGAGTGCGAAGTTGAACAAGGAGCAAGTGTGGTCGAAAGTTTTGCTAAAAAATCAAAGATTGGAAAGGATGCGAAGGTTGGTCCTTATACCTACCTCCGCGAAGGCAGTGTCTTAGATAATGAGAGCAAGGCAGGTGCATTTGTTGAGATTAAGAATTCAACAATTGGTAAAGGTTCAAAGGTGGCCCATCTGTCATATGTTGGTGATGCGCAGATTGGGCAAGAGAGCAATATTGGGGCTGCTACCGTATTTGTTAATTATGATGGCGAAAATAAGCACCAAACCAAAATTGGTGATCAGGTTCGAATCGGCAGTGACACCATGTTGGTAGCGCCGGTAACAGTTGGAGATGGTGCCTACACCGCCGCAGGTTCAGTGATAAATGAAGATGTGCCGGCAGGGGCGATGGGAATTGGTCGTGCTAGGCAAGTAAATATATTAGGTTGGGTACTGAAAAAGCGTAAAGATAGTAAATCTGCAGCAGCAGCAAAAAAAGCTGGTGCAAAAGAGTGAGCAATTACTAGTAGAGTTAACCTAGGTTCACCACAGTGAGGGGGAAGCTAAACTGAACGAATTGCGTTTATCCTCCGAAAAACGTTTGCGCTTATTTACGGGTCGAGCCTATCCAGAGTTAGCAGATGAGGTCGCATCTGAGCTTGGGATTCCGATTACACCAACCTCTGCATATGACTTTGCAAATGGTGAAATATTTGTCAGATTTGAAGAAAGTGTTCGAGGCAGCGATGCATTTGTAATTCAAAGTCATAGTGCGCCAGTCAATAAACAAATCATGGAGCAGTTAATTATGGTTGATGCGCTAAAGCGAGCATCAGCAAAACGTATTACCGTGGTTGCCCCGTTTTATGGGTATGCCCGCCAAGATAAAAAACATCGCGGCCGTGAACCAATCTCAGCCAGATTAATGGCAGATCTCTTTAAAACAGCCGGTGCTGATCGATTAATGTGTGTTGATTTACATACTTCGCAGATTCAAGGATTTTTTGATGGTCCAGTTGATCACTTATTCGCGCTACCACTCTTAACAAATTATGTCGGTAGTAAAGTTGATCGAAATAATTTAGTAATTGTTTCTCCAGACTCAGGTCGAGTAAGAGTTGCCGAGCGTTGGAGTGATTTATTAGGCGGATGCAGCATTGCATTTATACATAAAACTCGGGATCCAAGAGTTCCAAATGAGTCAGTAACTGGCAAGGTTGTCGGTGATGTAAAGGGAATGACCTGTGTGGTTATTGATGACATGATCGATACTGCTGGCACTATTACTAAAGCAGTAGATGCACTTATTGATGCAGGCGCAAAAGATGTAATTATTGCAGCCACCCATGCAGTTTTATCAGGTCCAGCTATCGATAGATTAAAGAAATCTCGAGTCTCTGAAGTGGTAGTTACTAATACGCTACCTATTCCTGAAGAGAGTAGATTTGATAATCTCACTGTACTTTCAATTGCACCTCTACTTGCCAGGGCAATCAGAGAGGTGTTTGAGGATGGCTCCGTAACCAGTCTTTTTGATGGGCACAGCTGATAATTTTTTTTAGATATAATTTTCTATGCTCAAAAAACCTTCTATCTCTTATCTTGCAGTAGCAATTCTATTTTTAACTGCCTGTTCTAACTCCAGTGATCCAAGTAATAATAATGAGGCTGCTAAGAAGTGCGAGGAAACTGTTAAAGTTTTTAATGAAAAATTATTGTCTAGCGAAAAAACGGTTAAAATTGAAGGCTGGCAAATAGTTTTGGATAACCCATCCTGTTTTTTAAGTAATGCAGTAGATATAGCAAAAACAGAGATTTCAGCACTTCAAAATCAAAAGTAGTACGAGATTTGAAATATTTAAACTCGCGATAATTTAAATGCAAAGAAATAACTGGATCTGTATGGCTAGTTTGAGGCTCTTTTTTGCTACCTAACTCACCGCCCTCGCTTTTATTAGCCCTTCTGGCAAGCGGCTTACATCAGATAAATTAAGGATTTGTCCTTTTGGCCAAGGGTTCGCTAATCTAGCCCCACGTTCCGGCGAGGGTTTTATCCGTAATCGACGGCTCTCTCTAGGGAACGTATGTAACTAGAAATAGTTCCAAGTAGAAGAGAGAGAATGCAATGGCTGAGATTTCAATCAAGGGCGCTCGCCGTACCGAGTTTGGTAAAGGTGCTGCTCGTCGTTCTCGCCGTGACGGTTTAATCCCTGCAGTTATTTATGGTCATGGTGAAAAGCCACAACATGTTGCACTTCCTTCTAGAGAGCTTGGCGTTGCACTGAAAACCTCAAACGTTTTGATTGATGTTGTATTAGATGATCACACTGAGCTAACACTTCCAAAATCTGTAAGCCGTGATCCACTTACTGGATTATTGGAGCATATTGATTTAGTAATAGTTCGTCGTGGCGAGCGTGTAGTTGTATCTGTTCCGGTACATACAGAAGGTAAGTATGATCAAGATGGAATTTTGGAACATACCAACAACTCAATTGAGGTCGAAGTTGATGTTACAAATATTCCAGCCTTCTTAATGCTAAATATGGAAGGAATGATGGCTGGTGAGTCAAAGACTGCTTCAGAGGTGGTATTGCCAGAGGGTGTTAAGTTGATTAGTGATCCTAAGATGACAGTTGTTCACCTTTCTGTTAAATCTGCTGAAGTGGAAGAGGTTGCCGTTGCAGCCGCTCCTGCTGAAGGTGAAGCTGCTGCTGCACCTGCTGAAGGTGAAGCTGCTGCTGCAGCTCCTACTGAGGGTGATGATAAGAAGGATAAGAAGAGCAAGTAAGGACTAGCCTTAACTTATGGCTAATCGTTGGCTTGTAGTAGGTCTAGGAAATCCTGGACCAGAGTATGAAAAAACTCGTCACAATATTGGTCAGCTGGTATTAAATTTACTTTCAGAAAATCAAAAATTTTCTTCACACAAATCTCGTATGGAAATTTCTGAAGTTAAGTGTTCAAGTGAGAATTTACTATTGGCCAAATCACTTGGCTACATGAATGAGTATGGAGCACCAACCCGTGCTCTAGCAGACTTTTATAAAATTCCACTGGAGCAGATAATTGTTATTCATGATGAATTAGATCTACCATTTAATAATTTGAGAATTAAGTTAGGCGGCGGTGATAACGGGCACAATGGATTAAAGTCAATTACTGCCTCGATAGGAAGTTCAGAATACTTCCGAATCAGAATGGGAATAGGCAGACCAATTGGCGAGCAAGATCCAGCGGATTTTGTCTTGAAACAATTCTCAAAAGAGGAAAAGCAAAGCTTGAGTGAGTTTTTGAAGCGAGGCGCCGCAGCTGTTGAGTCACTAGTTTTAAATGGTTTGGATAAAGCTCAAACAAATTTTAACGATTAATCAGCCAGTATTTCTTAACCCGGCAGCAACTCCATTTATAGTCAACAACAATGCTCTGGTTAAGACTGGATCTGGATTTTTTTGCTCCCGGACTCGAGCAAGTAACGATACCTGCAATAGCTGCAAAGGCGCTAAATAAGTATCTCGAATATGTAATGTTCTAGCCAGAATTGGTTGGTTTCCTAAAATCTCACTTTCACCCGTCATTAACAATAATTCTTTAACAGTTAACTCAAACTCGACTTTAATTTGTTCAAATATTTTGTGTAATGAAGGATCTACTAATGTTTTTACATAACGTTCAGCTACGACAAAATCAGTTTTAGCAAGTGTCATCTCCACATTACTAATAAAGGTTCTAAAGAAGTGCCACTCTTTAAGTAAGGTTTGTAGAAGTTCACTTTTTCCAGCCTCTCGTGCTGCCTTTAAACCAGAGCCAACTCCATACCATCCTGGGACAATTTGACGACTTTGCGTCCAGCCAAATACCCAAGGAATTGCTCGCAGTGATTCCAGGCCACTTGCTGCATCTGGTCTTCGAGATGGGCGTGAACCTAAAAATAAATTTCCTAATTGCTCAACCGGGGTTGATTGATAAAAGTATGCGGGCAGGTTTGGATCATCAACTAATTTGCGATAAGCAGTAAAAGCGCTATCACTAATCAAATCCATACAATCATTCCAAGTATTTAAATCACCCGAGGATTGTCTAGGCTTTCTATTTAATACAGTCGCCTCAAGGGCGGCAGCCAGAGTTAACTCTAAGTTTTCCTTTGCTAGCGCTGGTAATCCATACTTATCTGAGATTACCTCTCCTTGTTCTGTCATTTTGATATGGCCATCAATTGAGCCCCATGGAAGTGCAATTAAAGCATCATAAGTAGGTCCACCACCTCGACCAACTGAGCCACCTCTACCATGAAACAGTCGCAATTTAATTCCATGTTTAATTGCCACATCTCTTAATTTTCTTTGGGCTTTATGTATTTCCCACTGGCTAGTAGTAATGCCTGCATCCTTGTTTGAATCTGAGTAACCAAGCATTACCTCTTGGAGTTCTCCACGAAGTGAAATAATTTTTCGATAATTTTTATCACTTAATAACTGATCCAAAATCTCACCGGCTGCTCGCAGCTCAGCAACGGTTTCAAGTAAAGGCACAAAGCCAATTTTTGCAAATGGCTTACTTTCATCTAATGAAATCAATCCAGCATGCTTAGCAATCACTGCTGCAATTAGGACATCTTCAGCGGATCGAGTCATCGATATTATGTAACTCTCAATAACTTCTGACCCAAACCGATCAATTAATTCATTCACCGCTAAAAAGGTTTTATAGCATCGATCGCTAACCTCATCCAGATTTTTAATTTCTATTTTTTCTTTAGAGTTCAGCTCATTAGAAATTAAATTACTATTAATTTCTCCATAAATTTGAGTTAGCAGATTACGATGCACCCCAGAGTGCTCTCGAATATCCATTGTGGCATGAGTTAATCCAAATGCGTTTATAGTTCTAATTACCCGCTCTAGGAGTCCAGTCGCAATAAGCTCGCCATTATTTGCCATAAGTGAGGTACGCATAATTTCTAAATCCGAAAGTAGTTCTGCCGTATCTTTGTAATCTCGGCCAGGAAAATGTGGTAATCCAGCAGCATGGCGAGCTTGAGTGAGAATTAATTTATGTCCGATTGCAGTAGCTTTTAATCGGTATGGTTCCTCAACATTGATTCTGCGGTACCTAGCTTCAATCTCAGGAAGTTTTTCTAAATCTTGTGCGAGAGATTTTTCTAATTCAATCGACACACCAGCTAGCTTGGTAGATATTGATAGGGCTTGCCTTAACTCATCTAAATGTTTTGTAATCGCACGGGTAAAGTGTGAATTTTGAAGAAGAATTGCTGATTTAGTCACTTCCGAGGTTATATGTGGATTACCATCGCGATCGCCACCAATCCAAGTGCCAAATGATAAAGGTTTAGCAGCCGGTGAAAGATTAACTCCCAACCTTTTAACTTCTTTGGCAAAGCTCGCTAAAACCTCAGGAACAATTTCTTGCATTAACTCATCTAGGTAATAAATAGAGTTAACTGCTTCATCTAGAGGCTCTGGTCTACCAAGTCTTAATTCATCAGTTTGCCAAAGTAAATCAATGGCCTCAGCTAATCTTTCAGTCTTTAATTGTGTATCTGGCTGCTCTAATAACTCTGCAATGGTGGTCATTTTGCTTAAGACTGACCGCCTTGCTGCTTCTGTTGGGTGTGCAGTAAAAACTGGCCTAACTGAAAAATTATCTACCCACTGTTGTAAATCATTTTTATTAAAGCTCTTATCTTTTTCTTGAGCCTCTAAAATATGATCAATAGTTTTACTAATCCACGAACCACTTGTTTTTCTTACCTCGGCTAGTACTTTGGTTCTATCAACCTGTTCTGCAACATTTGCTAAATTAAAATAGTTACTAAATGCCCTAACTAGTGAAACTGTTTGTTTATCAGTTAAGGTGCTAAGTACTTTGTCTTGTTTACCCTCACGAACACTTAGGCGAACGGCTTCAACCAATGAAAGTAATTCTTCGCCCTCCTGACGAGCTAAAGTTTGGCCTAATAAATCTGCTAATTTTCGAACATCATTTCTTAGACTGGCATTTTCAGTGGTCGAACTCATGGCTTAATCATTACAGGTTATTAATTCGTAAGCACACCATTTTGGCTACGACTGCCCTAAATTGGCCATAGAATTAACCACCACCCCCCTTCATTTTCGAAGTGGGGGTATCTGGCGTTTTCTAGGAGGGGCTAAAAGTGTTAAATCTATTTAAGAAGCTTTTAGATCCAGTTACTGAATATTTAGAGTTAAATGAAAATTTAATTGCACCTTCGGCTATCCATAGTTTGCTCGCGGCTACTGCCAAGTCGCCACTATTGGTAGTAACCACATCAACCCGCCATTCTGAAGAGTTGGCAGCTGAAATATCTTCTCTAATTGGTAGTGATCAAGTAATTAATTTTCCAGCTTGGGAAACTTTGCCGCATGAAAGATTGAGTCCAAAGGCAGATACAGTCACTGCTCGATTTATAGCGCTAGATAAAATAATTAGTAATCAGACAAAAATTGTAGTTTGTTCTATCCGAGCCTTATTGCAGCCCATTATTTCAAATGATTTAGATGCTTCTAAAATAAGAATAAAAAGTAATGCTACGTTTAATATGAGTGAATTAATTACCTTATTAATAAAGTTTGGATTTACGCGAGCAGATTTAGTCGAGCGTCGGGGAGAGTTTGCAGTTAGAGGTGGCATATTAGATTTATTTCCGGCCGATCAAGAGCATCCTATAAGAATTGATTTTTTTGGCGACGAAATTGATGAACTTAATTATTTTTCAATATCAGACCAAAGATCTATGGATAAGATCTTAAATGAGATTGTAATTTATCCATGTAGAGAGTTACTTATTGATGATAATTTGAAGCAAAAAGCTCAAGAACTAGGTAATAACTTTCCAGAAATTAGTGAGTTAACAGAAAAAATTGCCGCAGGAATTTATTTTGAGGGTATTGAGTCCTTGGCCGCAGGCTTAGTTGAAAGTTTTAAAATGCTCACAGATTATTTATCGAACGCAAGCCAAATTTGGCTTGTTGATGAACCAAGAATTCGTAGTAGATCTTTGGATCTAGTAGAAACTAATAATGAATTTCTTCAAGCTGCTTGGTCAAATATTGGTTGGTCAAATGCGCAAGCGATATCTGCACCTATCGAGTTGAGTAATAAATTAGGAGTTGGCGGTTTTTACCAACTAGATGAGATAAAGGCACATTCAGCAATAAAAAATCATAGTTGGCGCACTCTAAATAAATATGTAAGTACTCCGGAGGATTCTAAATTAAATTTCGTTGAAGAAATAGAGAGCTATGAGAATAAGTATGAGAATGCACTTAGGGATATAAGCCAGTGGCAAAAGAAAGGTTTTACAGTAATTTTTACCGCTAAAGCATCTGGAACTTTAACTAGATTTAGTGAGTTGCTAAATTCAAATGAAATACCAAACCAAATTCAAAGTAATTTTGATTTAGATAATAATCTAGTTAAGTTGATTAAGTCAGATATTCAACATGGCTTTCTCAGTCAGGAATATAAGCTCGTTATCATTTCGGATAAGGATATTTCAGGGCAGAAAAGTGCTGACAAGGATTTGGCCAGAATGCCCTCTAAGCGAAGGAAAGCGATTGATCCACTTCAACTAAATTCTGGAGATTATGTCGTTCATGAGCAACATGGAGTTGGTCGATACGTAGAGTTAATTACTAGAACTAGTAATGGAGCTGCACGCGAGTATTTGGTTATTGAGTATGCCCCTTCAAAACGAGGACAACCGGCAGATCGTATATTTGTTCCAACAGATACTTTAGAGCAAGTAACTAAATATGTTGGCGGAGAGTCGCCTACATTAAATCGAATAGGCGGTTCTGATTGGCAGACAAGTAAGCGAAAAGCAAGAAAAGCTGTCAAACAAATTGCTGCTGAATTGATTCGATTGTACGCGGCAAGAATGAGTGCACCTGGTTTTGCGTTCTCACCAGATACTCCGTGGCAAAAAGAATTAGAGGATAGTTTTCCGTTTGTGGAGACAATTGATCAGCAGGCCACTATTGATGAAGTTAAGCAAGATATGGAAAAACCCAACCCCATGGATCGAATCGTTTGCGGAGATGTTGGATATGGAAAAACTGAAATTGCGGTTCGGGCGGCATTTAAAGCAGTTCAAGATGGAAAACAGGTAGCGATCTTGGTTCCAACAACTCTTTTAGTTCAACAACATTTCAAGACTTTTTCAACTCGGTACTCAGGTTTTCCAATCAAAGTAGCTGCGTTATCTCGATTTAATTCAACCTCTGAAGTTAAAGAAATAATCGCTCAACTAAAATCAGGTGTGATAGATGTAGTGATTGGAACCCATCGCTTACTATCAAAAGATATCGAATTTCTAAATTTAGGCTTATTGGTAGTTGATGAAGAGCAAAGATTTGGGGTTGAACATAAAGAGGAGTTGAAGAAAGCTCGAACAAATATTGATGTGCTTTCTATGTCTGCAACTCCAATTCCAAGAACCCTGGAAATGGCAATTACTGGGATACGGGAGATGTCTAACATAACTACTCCGCCAGAGGAAAGACATCCAGTACTTACTTATGTTGGACCATATGATGATAAGCAGGTAGCAGCGGCAATCCATCGAGAGTTATTAAGAGATGGACAAGTTTTTTACATTCACAATAGAGTTGAAAGTATTGAATTAGTCTCTGAAAAAATTAAAACTTTGGTTCCCGGTATTAGGGTGGGTATTGCACATGGCCAAATGAATGAGAGAATTTTAGAAGAAGTTATTTTATCCTTTTGGAATAGAGAGTTTGATTTACTACTTTGCACGACAATAATTGAAAGTGGTATAGATATTCCAAATGCAAACACCTTAATTGTTGATCGCTCTGACCTATTTGGATTATCTCAACTTCATCAGCTAAGAGGTCGTGTTGGTAGGAGTAGAGAGCGGGCATATGCATATTTTCTTTATCCAACTGAGCAGCCAATTTCAGAGTTAGCACATGATCGGCTAACAACAATAGCTACTAATACAGATTTAGGGGCAGGTATGCAGGTGGCGTTAAAAGACTTAGAAATAAGGGGAGCCGGAAATCTTTTGGGCGGTGAACAATCTGGTCATATTGCTGAAGTTGGATTTGATTTGTATATGCGCATGGTGGCTGATGCAGTTGAAGAGTTCAAGAGTGGCTATTTTGAAGATAAGCCTAAACGGATAGATTGCAAAATTGAACTTCCTCTTAATGCAAATCTACCTATTACATATGTTGATTCTGAAAGGCTTCGATTAGATGTTTATCGACGATTGGCAGATGCTTCTAGCTATGAAGCTTTATCTGAAATCAAATCTGAATTATTAGATAGATTTGGTGATTTACCTGAACCAGCCGAAGAATTGTTTAAGGTTGCATCCTTGCGATTATTTGCAAAGTCTTTGGGCATAACTGATGTTTCATTCTCAGGAAAAAATTTACGACTCTATCCGATAACTCTTTCAGAATCTGCGCAATTGAAATTATCAAGGATTTACCCCGGCTCTATCTATAAAAACGCCTCCCAAACCCTCTTAGTCAGTAGACCCACTACTCCAAATTGGATTGATAGCCCTAGGGTAGGGAATACTTCCATCCTGACCTGGGTAGATGAAGTTATTAATAATTTGATCACACCCGCCAATAGCAAAATAAACCTATAGGAATTTAAGAATGAGACTTATCAAGAAGATATCGACATTAATTGCAGTTTTGGTTTTAGTTTCAGGATGTTCAAGTATGGGAGCTGGTGTATCTATTGGCGACACCGAAATCAAAGCAAGCAAAATTCAAGCAATTGTTGATGAAATGCTTGCAGCACGAAAGAGTGTAGACACATCACAAATGGATTTAATAGAAGGAAAACAACTATTAAGAAACCAGGCCCAATTTGCAATCGTAAAGGTTCTCTTTGATCAAATTGCAACTGAAAGAAATTTTGTTGTAACCCCTTCAGATGTAGCTCAGCGACGAGATCAGATAACATCACAAATTGGTGGTGAAGCAAACTTACCAAACGCACTAATAAGTGCGAACTTGGCCGAGTCCTCATTTAATGATTATTTAAGAATCTTAATTATTGTTGATCGCCTAAATTCAGATTCAATTGCTAAGGGAATCCCAGAGTCGCAAGCAAGTAGTGAAGTTTCGAAAGCCTTGGTAGCAATGGCAGCAAAACTTGGCGTAGAGGTTAATTCTAAATATGGAAAGTGGAATCCAACTTCAGCAGCGATTGAAGCAGATGATGTTACTGATGGTGCAGTAACTCCAGCACCCTAGTAAATAATATGGGCTCAGAACTTCTTAGGTTGCGCGAAGTTATGGACAAACTTCGCTCACCAGGTGGCTGTCCATGGGATGCAGAGCAAGATCACGCATCACTTCTAAAGTATTTGCTGGAAGAGTCATATGAATTCATTGAAGCAGTTGAAAATAATGATAAGGCTGATATGAAAGAGGAGTTGGGAGATTTACTGCTTCAAGTCTACTTTCATTCAAGAATGGCTGAGGAGGATATAGATTCTCCTTTTGATATTGAAGATGTAGCGAAGGGCGTTGCTGATAAATTAATTCGGCGTCATCCACATGTATTTGGTGAAACTAAAGTCGGAAGCAGTGAAGAGGTTTTAGAAAATTGGGAATCTCAAAAAGCAGCTGAAAAGGGTCGAACTTCATTAATAGATGGAGTTCCCCTAGCGCAGCCCGCACTATCGCTTGCAACTAAAATAATTTACCGAATTAATAAATTGGATGCTCAACTTCCGATATCTAAGTCAGTTTCTATTTCGCCTGAGATAACTGAGGATCAATTTGGCGAGCTCCTGCTTGGACTAATTGCTCAAGCAGTTGAAAAGGGAATAGACCCTGAGGCTGCGCTACGAAGTGCTGCAAAATCGCTGATTGAGCGAATTAAGATTCACGAGTCAAGGTAGAATTCATCTATAAAATCTAAAACTTATTAATGGGAGATTCTTGTGTCAGTAATTAAGAAAGTAAATGCTAGAGAGATATTAGACTCCCGTGGAAATCCAACGGTTGAAGTTGAAGTTGTTTTAGATAATGGAGTTATTGGAAGAGCAGCGGTGCCTAGCGGAGCATCTACAGGTGCATTTGAAGCAGTTGAGTTAAGAGATGGTGGCAGTCGATATCTTGGTAAGGGTGTAGAGACTGCGGTAAAAAACATAAACGAAAAAATCTCAAAGGTAGTAGTTGGCCTAACTGCTGAAAATCAAAGAGTGCTTGATGAAAAAATGATTTCACTTGATGGTACAAAAAATAAATCCGTGCTTGGTGCAAACGCAATTTTAGGCGTTTCTTTAGCGACAGCAAGGGCAGCTTCTATAAGTGCAAATCAATCTTTATTTAAATTTTTAGGTGGTAGTGATGCGAAAATTCTGCCAGTACCTATGATGAATATTTTAAATGGTGGTGCCCATGCCGACACTAATGTCGATATTCAAGAGTTTATGGTTGCGCCAATTGGCGCACAATCATTTAAGGAATCTTTAAGATGGGGTGCTGAGATTTACCATAGTTTGAAATCAGTATTAAAGAAAAAAGGTTTAGCTACAAGTATTGGTGACGAGGGTGGTTTTGCCCCAAACCTAGCAAGTAATAGAGCGGCTCTCGATTTGATTTTAGAGGCAGTTTCTATCGCTGGCTTTAAGGCGGGATCACAGATTGCACTTGCCATGGATGTCGCTGCTACTGAGTTTTTTGAGGATGGCTCCTATAACTTTGAGGGAAAGAAGTTAACTTCAGATCAAATGATTAATTACTACAGTGAGTTGGTGGCTGCTTATCCTTTAGTTTCAATCGAGGATCCACTTGATGAAAATGATTGGGGTGGATGGGCAAAATTGACTAATGTATTGGGGCAGAAAGTACAAATTGTTGGTGATGATTTATTTGTAACCAATATAGAGCGCCTACAGCAAGGAATTGATAGCAATACAGCTAATGCATTGCTCGTTAAAGTAAATCAAATTGGTAGCCTGACTGAAACAATCGACGCAGTAAATCTTGCTCACAAGAATGGTTATAGGTCAATGATGAGTCATCGGTCAGGTGAGACTGAAGATACAACTATTGCAGATTTGGCTGTTGCACTAAGTTGCGGTCAAATCAAAACTGGCGCTCCAGCTCGATCAGAGAGAGTTGCAAAATACAATCAACTTCTACGAATCGAAGAAGAGCTTGGAAGTTATGCCACTTATGCTGGTAAAGCTGCGTTTCCAAGGTTTAAGTAAGAAAAACTATGGCTGGACGAAGATTTTTCGCTGCAGGATTAATAGCTAAATCTAGACGATCAATTCAATCTAATTTAAAAAAGCGCGGTTTGTCTAATCGGGCGTTAATTGCTGGCATAGTTTTATTTGCTATCGCTGTGACACTAGCCCCACCGCTTCAACATTACTTCACTCAAAAAGCACAAATAAATTCACTTCAGAATCAATTAGCTGATAATCAAGCAATGCTGGAAAAGGCAGCCAAGGAATTGGAATTATGGGATGACCCTGAATATATTGCAAGCCAAGCTCGGGCTAGGCTTCATTTTGTTTTTCCAGGAGAGAGACAATATATAGTGGTTGGAAATAATGAAATTACTCAAAATGATTTAGAGCCGAAGGTTTCAGAGCTATTACCTATTGGAATTCCTTGGTATTCAAGATTAATTTCATCGATTACAAGTACCAATGTAAATCAATAAAAATGGTTCATCCTGAAAATGAGTTTGTCAGAGAAGCACCTACTCAATTTGATTTAGAGATAGTCGAAGCACAGTTGGGTAGAACTCCAAGAGATGTCTCGGCGGTAGCTCATCGCTGTCCATGTGGTGCTCCAGATGTAGTTGAAACTCCACCTCGATTAGCAGATGGCACGCCATTTCCAACTTTTTACTATGCGACTTGTCCAAAACTAACTGCAGCCATATCAACTCTAGAAAGTTCAGGAATTATGGCGACAATGAATGAACGATTATTAACCGATCTAGAGTTAGCGGGTAATTACCAAGCAGCACATATTGATTATGAGGCAGCCCGGTCGGCACTAGCCAAGGAGCTAAAACTTGATGTTCCAGAGATTGAAGGGGTAACTGCGGGTGGAATGCCAGATCGAGTTAAGTGTTTGCACTCTCTAGTCGCTCACTCATTAGCTGCTGGCTCTGGTGTTAATCCATTAGGTGATGAAGCATTAAATGAATTGAACCAATGGTGGCAAGTCAAGCCATGTAGTGTGATTTCTAATTTAAAAGAACGGAATGATTAATGACTCGAGTAGCCGCAATCGACTGTGGCACAAACTCAATTCGATTACTGATAGCTGATATTGATAATGGTGAGTTTAAAGAGATTGTAAGAAGTATGGAGGTAGTTCGATTAGGTCAAGGCGTTGATAAGAATAAATTATTTCAACCAGATGCGATTGATCGAACACTAGCGGCTGTCGATAACTTTAATGAGGAGATTGTGAGCAAGTCAGTTGAAAAAATTAGATTTTGTGCAACCTCAGCAACCCGAGATGCAACAAATAGAAGTTTATTTACCGATGGTGTAAAGAATATTTTGGGAGTTGAAGTTGAGGTTATTCCTGGTGATGAAGAGGCAAAACTTTCATATTTTGGCGCAACTAAAGGACTAAAGCAGAGCGATGCACCTTTTTTAGTTGTGGATATTGGCGGTGGTTCTACTGAGTTTGTGTATGGGCATGAAAAAGTTGAGTTTGCAAAAAGTGTTGATATTGGGTGCGTCCGGATGAGTGAGCGACATTTAAACACTCAGCCGGCGACAATGGATCAGGTAGCTAGAGCAATTGTTGATATCGATAAAGCAATTGCACAAGCAGCAGCTATAGTTCCAATTTCTGCTGCAAAAACTTTAATTGCTGTGGCTGGAACAGCTACCACAGTGGCTGCTGCAGCACTTGAATTAAAGGAATATGATCGAAATTTAATTCATTTATCTCGAATATCCGCTGATAAGGTTTATAAAGTTTCTGCAATGCTTCAATCTATGCAGAAAAATGAGATAGCAGAATTAGGTTATATGCATCCTGGTCGAGTTGATGTGATAACTGCTGGGTCATTAGTGCTATCAAGAGTTATGGCCGCTACTGGAGCAAGTGAGTTTGTAGCTTCTGAGTCAGATATCTTGGATGGTATGGCTTGGTCACTAGTCGATTAGGGCAAAGTTGCTTGGGTTTAGGGAGCAAAAAATACAGGTAGATTTACCCCCTGAAGATTCGCCCCTGTAGCCCAATGGCAGAGGCATGCGACTTAAAATCGCACAAGTGTGGGTTCGACCCCCACCGGGGGCACGCTTATCTAATCGAATCTTCAGCAAAGTTTAAGTTCCGACCGCCCCGTTGTATTAGCGGTGGGAATTGGGAGAGATTAATATTTGTTTACTACCTAAGTGACTGACTAATGGTTGTCAGCTACTTCTAAATAAGGAGAAGAATGAAGAGTTCAAACCCTGTACTTGGCAAGGCGTTTAATCAACCTGGCACAATGCACGTTGATCAATTAGAGCAGAGTTACAACGCTCCAGCAGCCTCATCAATGCGCACAGGTCGCATGACCATGGAAGATGTGGTTGCGAAAACTGGATTTTTATTTGCTGTACTACTAGTTGTCGGTGCATTTGCCTGGACTGCCAACCTTGGCATGGGTGCCGTCCTTCTAGGATTTTTAGGTGGCTTTGCCCTGGCAATGATTATTAGCTTTAGCAAAAATATTAAGCCAGGATTGGTTATTGCTTATGCCGCTTTAGAGGGCTTAGCGCTTGGAACATTAAGTCACTATTATGAAAGTTTCTACCCTGGAATTGTTAGCCAAGCAGTAATCGGAACCATCGCAGCCTTTGCTGGTGTACTAATTATGTACCGTAATGGAACATTACGGGCCACACCTCAATTTACTCGCGCATTAATTGGTGCAGCTATTGGTTACTTTATTCTTGGATTAGTTTCATTAGTTGCATCATTTTTTGGAGTTGGTCAAGGTTATGGCTTCTACGGTGTATCTGGGCTAGGTCTGCTTCTAGCGGTGGCAGGTGTGGCATTAGCTAGCTTGTTCCTAGTACTAGATTTTGATCAAATTCAAAAAGGTATCTCATCAGGAGTTGCCGAGAAAGAGGCATGGCGTGCTGGCTTTGGATTGATGGTAACAATCGTTTGGTTGTACCTAGAGGTATTACGCCTCATTTCAATTCTACGTCGCCAATAATTTAAAACTACTAACAGGAGCTGTGAGAAATCATAGCTCCTGTTTATTTTTATCTGGAATTAAATCATTTTCAATATGTGAAGCCCTAGTCTCTGGTAGGACTGCCGATAATGCCAATGCAATTATCCAGATTCCTGCTGAAAATAAAAAGGCAACTTGAAAACTAAAATTATCTGTCAATAGTCCTACCAAAATTGGACCAACTATCATTCCAGCATCTCCAGCCATTTGCCAGGCTGCAATAACTTGCCCACCTCGACCATTAATAATGTCACCCACCACACTTCCTGGTGCCGTTCCGACATATGCACTTCCTAAACCAAAAAGTGCCATCGAGATAAAGTACATAGTGGCATTAGTGGTAAATGACAGCATAAGAATTCCAAACATTACATAAATCCCACCTAGTAACATGGCAGCTTTCCGGCCATTTACATCAGAGTATTTTCCAGCCCTTAACATCAGTAGGCCTTGAATTAGTGCACCTATTGTTAATCCAATTCCAGCTACCGATGCAGTTGAATTAAGTTTTTCAGTTACAAATAATGGCAATATCGATGAGCGTAATCCAAATAAAATCCAGTTATTTATGAATGCAAGTACTAACGCAATTTGATAAGGTCGCAACTTTAGTGCTTGATTTAAAGTTGTTTGTCCAACTTTATTGGTAGGTAGATCGACCTTTTTACCTAATTTTTTTTCACTTAAGAAAAACAATGCAGTGATTGCTGCCATAGCCAATGAAATTGAGTAGACAAAAAATGGCGCTCTCAGCGAAATGCCGGCAAGAATTCCACCAAATGCCGGACCTGAAATACCACCGAGTAAAAACCCTCCGTTATAAAGAGATTGAGCTCGAGCGCGATAGTTATCATCTACTGATCTCATAAGTAGGGAGCCAGCTGAAACTGAAAACATCGAGGATCCCAAACCACCTAACGCCCTAAAAATTAATAACTGGGAGTAGCTTTGAGACAGAGCAGTAAGTAGTGTGAAGAATGAAACCATAAATAGACCAAATCCAAGTACTGCGCGCTCACCAAATTTATCAACTAGCCGACCAGAAACTAAACCCGAGGCGAATCTCACTATGGCAAAGCAGGAGATGATTAAACCGATTGCAGTTTTACTCACACCAAAAGATGCAGCAAATATTGGTATGGCAGGAATTATTAAACCAAAACCTACTGCAACTAGAAATGAAACTGTGGAAAGTATCGCAACCTCTCTAGGAAGGCTAGCGAATGGATTTTTAATCGCTTTAAACAAAACTTTTTAACCTACCGCCTCACCAGCAGCCTCTGTTCTTGCAGCATGATGATCAGAACTACTTTGCAATGGTTTTTCCTTTAAAAAGAAGGCTAAAACAAAACCAATAAAAGTTACTGGTGCTGCAGCATAAAACACAATATGAAAAGTTTGAGTAAAGCTATGCAAAACTGTATCTCTAATTTCCGGTGGCAAGGTAGCAATTACTGAGGTATTACTTCTTACCACTTCAAGTTTTGCCGGATCAAAACCTTCAACCGCTTTTGGATTGGACTGGCTTAATGTTGCAAAGTTTTCCTGCAAGTAATAAGCAACTCTGTTACTTAAAATGGTTCCGAAAATTGCCGTACCGAATGCACCACCGAGTGATCTAAAGAAGGTATTAGAAGAGGTGGCAATTCCCATATCTTGAAAATCGACTGAGTTTTGCAAAGCAATTACGATAGTTTGCATAGACAGTCCTAAACCTGCACCAATCAATATTGAGTAAATTGAAAGTAAGCCAAATGGCGTATCTTCATTTAGCGTTGCCATCAAAATTAACCCAAAAGTCATAATTGCAGCGCCTAAAATTGGAAATATCTTGTACTTACCAGTTGCAGAAATTCGCTTTCCACTGAAAATCGACATGGAAACTATTCCAAGCATTAATGGAATTAACTTTAAGCCAGCTTCAGTGGCTGAATTTCCTTTTACAACTTGCAGATACAAAGGAAGCATAACTATGGCACCAAACATTCCAGCACCAATAATAAAACCTAGAGTAGATGTAAGTGAAAAAGTATGATTTCTAAATAATCTCAACGGCAATATTGGTTCTGCAGCTCTATTTTCTTGCCAGAGAAAGGCTAATATTAAAATCAAACCTAATGCAATCGCAGTTAATGTATTTGGATCAGTCCATCCATCCTCTGGTCCGTAAACAGAAACTGCTAATAAAACAGCACTAACTGCCAACACCAAAAGAAGCGCACCAAAGTAATCAATCTTGTGCTCACGTTTTACTTTTGGAATATGAAGGACTGCTGAGGTAATTATTAACGCCAAAATACCAAATGGAAGATTTATATAAAAAATCCAACGCCAACCAGAAATTCCTAGAATTGTTGCGTTATCAGAAAAGAACCCGCCCAGAAGTGGACCTGCGACTGAAGATAATCCCCAGACAGCACCAAAATAACCTTGGTACTTACCGCGCTCCCTTGGTGAGACGATATCGCCGATAATTACAAATGTAAGTGCCATTAAGCCACCGGCACCTAATCCTTGTAGTGCACGAGTAAAGATAAGTTGGGTCATATTTTGAGAAGCACCGGCTAAAAATGAACCAATTAAGAAGGTAATAATTGCAAATTGAAAAACTGGGCGTCTGCCATATAAATCTGAAATTTTTCCATAAAGTGGTGTAGAGGCGGTTGAGGTTAAAAGGTAAGCAGTTATCACCCAGGTGTAATGATTCAGTCCATTAAAATCTTCAACAATATTCTTAAGAGCTGTAGAAACAATAGTTTGATCAAGCGCTGCAAGTAGCATGCCTGTCATTAATCCGCTAAGAACTACCAATATTTCTCGATGGGTAAGCGGTCCATTTTTTTGATCTACCGGATTAGATTTACTCTTTGCACTTTTCATCTACTTTTCCTCGCCTCTACTATTGTTTTTCGCTCAAAATAAGCATTATTTCATCTGTGGAATAGTTTACCGCTCTTTCTTGTTAAGATTGAACAATGAAAGCGATAATCGCAGAAGATCTATATAAGAGCTATAACAAGGGCTCAGTCAAAGCATTAGATGGTTTAAATCTAGATGTTGAAGAAGGAACTGTTCTGGGAGTTCTTGGTCCAAACGGAGCAGGAAAAACAACTACGGTAAGAGTTTTAGCAACATTACTAACCCCTGATTCAGGACGAGCAACCGTTGCTGGAATTGATGTTGTAAAAAATCCTGATGAGGTTAGAAAAATTATTGGATTATCAGGTCAATACGCAGCTGTTGATGAAACTTTAACAGGCTGGGATAACTTAATTATGTTTGGTCGGTTGTATCACCTATCTACAAAACAGGCAAAGGTTAGAGCTATTGAGTTACTGGAACAATTCTCATTAACTGATTCAGCTAAGCGACCAATTAGAACTTACTCTGGTGGAATGCGCAGACGTTTAGATCTAGCGGCATCATTGATCATTAAACCCAAAGTCCTATTTTTAGATGAACCAACTACTGGTTTAGACCCAAGAGGTCGACAAGATATGTGGGGAGTTATTAATGAATTGGTTAAGGGTGGCGTAACTTTATTATTAACAACTCAGTACCTAGAAGAGGCTGATCAACTGGCAGATGAGATTGCAGTTATTGATCATGGCAAAGTTATTGCTAGGGGAACCTCTGATTCACTTAAAAAACAAGTAGGCGGTGAACGACTAGAGATAGTGGTAGAGAATCAATATATTGCTGCAGCTAAGCAGATAGTGGCAAAAATTAGTGGTAGTGCAATTAATGTTGATGAAGGATTACGCCAAATTTCCGCCCCAGTTACCACTGGTAGTAAAGCATTGATTGAAGCTGCAAAATTACTAGATGAGCAGGGCATCCATCCGTTAGATATTGGATTAAAACGGCCATCACTAGATGATGTCTTTTTGTCTTTAACTGGTCATCTAGCAGAAGAAAAAACTGAAGAGGATTTAGCAACCTCTGGAAAGAAACGGAGTAGATAAATGAGTGCTGTTATGGATGCAATTGTTATTACCAAGCGCCAATTACTTCAACTTACAAGAGTTCCTGAGGTACTGCTATTTTCAACAATTCAGCCAATTATGTTTGTGTTGCTATTTCGCTACGTGTTTGGTGGCTCAATTGATACCGGTCAACCAGGAGGATATGTTCAATTACTTATGCCTGGGATATTTGTACAAACTGTGGCATTTACCTTAGCTGGAACTGCAGTTGGTTTAGCTGCTGATATGCAGAAGGGATTAATTGATCGATTTAGATCACTTCCGATCTCACGCTCAGCTGTAGTTTTTGGTAGAACTCTAGGTGATGGTGCTTTAAATATTGTAGTACTTACAGCGATGGGTATCACCGGATTTATTGTTGGCTGGCGACCTAGTTCTGGATTTTTTAATATTGTTTTAGGTTTTATATTTCTTTTAGTTTTCGGTTTTGCAATGTCTTGGGTTGGGGTAATTATTGGGTTGTCAGTTAGAGAAGAAAGAGTTGCTCAAAACGCTACATTTATTGCGGTATTTCCATTAACTTTCCTATCAAATGCTTTTGCGCCTACAACTGGAATGCCAAAACCTTTGCAATATGTGGCTGAGTGGAATCCGGTATCAACTATGGTTGCAGGTTGTCGAGAACTTTTTGGATTAACTAATGAGTTTGGAGCAACCGCTGGGTCATTCCCAAGCGAGAACCCATTATTAATGTCATTAATTTATATGGTAATTATTATGGCAATTTTTATTCCGCTAAGTGTGCGAAAGTACAATAAAGCGAGTAAATAATTTTCTAAATAAAAGGTTGTGCCTCTAAGATTGCAACAGCAATCTGTTTGCCATTTGGCGCTGTGTAATTAACAGTTTCTCCTACCTTTGCTCCAAGTACCGCACTTCCAAGTGGAGATTTTTCAGAGTAAACATCAATATCACCACTTGCAATCTCTCTAGATCCTAATAAAAACTTTAATTCATCCCCAGCAATATCAACGGTAATTAACATGCCAAGTCCTACCACCCCGGACTCACTTGCTGGAGGTGTACCAATATGTGCATGCTCTAACATATGTTTTAGTTGACGAATACGCCCTTCAATCTTTCCCTGTTCTTCACGTGCTGCGTGGTAGCCACCATTCTCTTTTAAATCACCTTCAGCTCTTGCCGTCTCTATCTTTTTAATTATCTCAGCGCGCAACGGCCCCTCTAATTCAGCAAGCTCAGCTTTTAGCCGATCAGCGGCTTCCTGAGTAAGCCAGGTCTGGGTTGGTTGATTCATAAGAGGGGAAAGATTACTGGCAACTGGCGATTCCTGCATTTACCGCGGGTATGCGAGTAGAGATCTCAATGGTGCGCTGGTTCTCACCTGCTACTAATGACCCAGCGGGGATTAGATCAATCACCTCACCCACTGTATTTTTATCAATATCTTTTGCTACTAGTGAGCAGCTATGATTAATTTCAGTATCCTTAACTGAAATTTTGTATGTAATTGAAATCTTTTGGTCACTTACTACTTTAAATGAGATTAGAGTCGATCTAATATCTGGGTTTGCAAAATTTGTGCCACTCCAAATAAACCAGGCTAAAACTATAAATAAGCTGCATACTGTGATCCAGATCCGCTTTTTGCCAGCGGATTTAATCCCATAGCGCTCGCGTAGCCTTGGATCGATTAATACTTTGGGATGAGTCACACGCTAAGTGTAGAACCTATTAGCAATGGCTAAGTAGGCTTAGCGTGTTGATTTAGGGGAGGCATAAATGGCTGACGAGGCTGGAAATTTTGATATGGGAGTTGCTGGATCCTTGACCATGATTGTTCTTACTTTAGCCATGGTGTTTCTAATGGTTAATTTCTACCGAAGATACAAGAGATTATTGGATCGTAAGGATCAAGAGTAGTTTTAAATTTTTATGAAAAAATTAGCTAAGCGATTTTTATTTACTATCGTTTGGCTTCTTTTGATTTATACCGGGTATGAGCTTGGGGTTTGGCAACTACATCGAGCGCAAGATCTAAGTGCATCTACAGCGCCAGTTGCCGATAAACCAGTAATTGAGTTATCCAAAATTGCCTCTGCTGGATTAAATATTCCGATAAAGGCAGTAAATCGAATTGTTTCAGCCTCTGGAGAGTACTCAAATAAATACTTAGCAAAGGACCAAAAGCTCCCCGATGGAAAAATAGTAGATTTAGATGTCAGATTACTTGATCTTTACAGCGGCCACTCAATTCTTGTGGTGCGCGGAGTAGCTGAGAAATCTCCAATAGAAATTAAATCTAAAGTCGAAGTTGTTGGTCGCTTATATCCTCGACAAAATGTAGATCGTGCTTTTCCTAAGCCAGGTGAGTTATCTAGAATTGATCCAGCATTAGTTGTTAGTGAGACAACTCCATTTTTATATGATGGTTACATCGTGCTACAGAAGGAAGAATTAACTCCTAAGATTGATACTTTATTTTCTCCGATTCCGACGCCACAACTTAAACCACAAATCTCTGGCTTTTATTGGCAACATATCTCATATGTGGTGGTCTGGTGGTTTATGGCAGCACTAGTATTAATCGCACCCTTATTTCCACAATTTAGAAATCCAAAATCAATTAAGGTAGGTAAACGAAAATGAGTGGAGTTATTTTAAGATTTCGAATAATGGCAATTTGGGCTGGAGTTATGTCACTGTTGCTTTGGTTTGGATATATGCCAGCTAAGTATCTGGTGCCATCAGAGAGCTTTTATAAGAGCTTTATTTGGATTCCTATTCTTCATGGCTTTACCTACCCAATTTATTTATTGGCTGCACTGCACTTAGCTATTGCCCAACGTAAGTCCTTGTTCTCAACTGCTCTATTTCTACTTGCTGGCACCCTGCCTATTGCCTCATTTTGGATCGAGCGCCAGGTTAAAAATGGCTCTAAGTTGTAACTCTTTATCTAATCTTTACCTTTAAGCCTTGCGTGTCTGCACCAAATCTTAAGCCAAATAATTTACCTTTAATCTACTTCCAAATATGAGAAAAATTAAACAGATTGAGATGATAGATATTGGCTAGTGAATCAATTATTTTAAAGTCGGTATCTAATCAACCAAATCCTGCTCGAATTACCTATGTTTTAGATACCAGCGTGCTACTTGCAGATCCGGTGGCACTTACTAGATTTGCTGAACATGAAGTGATAATTCCAATCACAGTAATTGGTGAGCTAGAGAGCAAACGAGATCACCCAGAGCTTGGCTACTTTGCTAGGTCTGCGCTTCGCACCTTAGATGATTTAAGAGTAAAAAGTGGCAGGTTAGATCAAGCAGTAAAGATTAATGATGATGGTGGCTCACTTTCAGTTGAATTAAACCACTCCGATCTCTCCACTTTACCTGCTGGATTTTTACGCGATGGCTCTAATGATTCAAGAATATTAGCGATTGCTAAAAATCTTATGGCAGATGGTCGCCGAGTGGTGTTAGTAACCAAGGATCTACCGCTTAGAGTAAAAGCATCCTCAGTTGGCGTTGAGGCAGAGGAGTATCGCGCCGAATTAGCAAGTAGTAGTGGCTGGAGTGGGATGGTTGAGGAGAGTGTTGGTTCAACAATAATTGATTCACTCTATGAATCTGAAAAGATTGTTAATGAGTTAGGCAAAAAATATCCTTGCCACACTGGCATAGTTTTACATTCAGAAAAAGGAAGTGCCTTAGCCCGGGTTACAGCTGATAAAAAACTTCAATTAGTTCGTGGCGATAGATCAGCATTTGGTTTACATGGCAGAAGTGCAGAGCAGAGAGTTGCACTTGATATTTTGCTCGATCATGAGGTGGGAATAGTCTCATTAGGCGGTAGAGCGGGCACTGGAAAAAGTGCACTTGCCTTATCAGCTGGACTTGAAGCGGTATTGGAGAAGCGATTACATAAAAAGGTAGTTATTTTTCGGCCACTTTACGCTGTTGGTGGTCAGGAGCTTGGTTATCTACCTGGAACTGAGAATGAGAAGATGTCACCTTGGGCGCAAGCTGTCTTTGATACCTTGGGCGCTTTAGTTAGTCAGCAGGTAATTGATGAGATTGTGGAGCGAGGGTTAATTGAGGTTTTGCCACTTACCCATATTCGTGGTCGCTCTCTCCATGACTCATTTGTGATTGTAGATGAGGCCCAATCCTTAGAGCGGGGAGTCTTATTAACAGTGCTATCTCGAATTGGTCAGGGCTCTCGGGTAGTACTAACCCATGACATCGCCCAGCGGGATAACCTGCGGGTGGGTCGACATGATGGTGTAGTTGCGGTGGTTGAATCCCTAAAGGGACATCCATTATTTGCCCATATCACCCTCACCCGGAGCGAGCGCTCTCAAATCGCAGCGCTGGTAACTGAGCTACTCGAGGAGCCAATTAACTTCTCTAGCTAGGTAAATCCCCTACTAATGACATAACGGATAAATCGGACTTTATCGTTTCTGACCTGCGGTTTTATCATTAATAGAACCTGTGAATATAAAGATAATCGCGCCACACGCCCAGATAAGGTTGCCCCTCCCACCGTTGGCTGGCACTCTGAACTTGTCCAAATTGGGCAAAAGCAGGTTTTAAGGTGAAGAAAGGGGTCGGAGTATGAAGAGATACCTACCTTCAGTTCGCAATAAGCGGACCCGAAGACTCTCCCTGACCGCTGCCTGCCTTGCCTTCTTTCTAGCAATTGTGG
The DNA here is from genome assembly GCA_010030895.1 of Actinomycetota bacterium. Lineage (GTDB taxonomy): Bacteria > Actinomycetota > Actinomycetes > Nanopelagicales > Nanopelagicaceae > Nanopelagicus. The sequence goes on from RHBS01000009.1 coordinate 30,470, forward strand.
AGCCGGCTAACGCCTCTAGCAATATGCAGCAGGTATTTCTAACCATTCCAGCAGATCAGCTGCCACCAGCAGAGCTGCCAACACCAAATCAATTAGATCCAGATCCCGCTACCCCCTCCCTTTTGGAGTTGGACTCTATAAAGGTGGTTGATGCCTCGGCGATGGCGAGAATTTCAATTGCAGCTCGTCAGGTGGAGAGCGCTCGCCAGGCGGATGGGGCGAGAGAGGTGGCGCGCCAGATAATCGCCCAAAAGTATCGCTGGTCGGAGAAGCAGTTTACCTGCCTAGATAACCTTTGGACTAAAGAGAGTAAGTGGAATTACAAATCTAGAAATAAGAGCTCAGGTGCTCACGGTATTGCCCAAGCCCTTCCTGCTACCAAGATGGAGATAGTAGGTACTGATTGGCGGACTAATCCCGTAACTCAAATTACCTGGGGATTAAAGTACATAGATGAAAGATATAAATATCCATGTCGGGCATGGAGCAAATCAAAGCGCTCGCACTGGTATTAATTTAGATTTAAATTAATTCTAATTCTTAAATTAACTAAGGCCGCCTACCAATACTAATTGGTTTTCTAATATCGGCATAGAAATCATTTCCCTTATCATCAATAATTATAAAAGCTGGAAAATTCTCAACCTCAATCCTCCAAATCGCCTCCATACCCAACTCTTCGTAATCTAAAAGCTCTACTTTTTTAATACAATCTTGCGCTAGGCGAGCTGCTGGTCCGCCAATTGAGCCTAAGTAAAATCCACCATACTTTTTACAAGCTTGGGAAACTGCGCTAGATCTATTTCCCTTTGCCAACATAATTAATGAACCACCGGCGGCTTGAAACTGTTCCACATATGAATCCATTCGTCCTGCTGTAGTTGGGCCAAAGGAGCCGGAGGCGTACCCATCAGGTTTTTTAGCAGGCCCGGCATAGTAAATAGCATGATTTTTAAAGTAATCAGGAAGTGGTTTGCCGCTATCTAGAAGCTCTTTTAATTTTGCATGGGCTAAATCTCTGGCAACCACTAATGTGCCAGATAAATTAACTCTAGTTTTAGCTGGGTGCTTTGATAATTGAGCCAAAATCGCTGGCATTGGCTGATTTAAATCAATATTTATCTCATGCTCAGTTAAATCATTTTCACCCTCAGCTGGTAGAAAATGTGCCGGTTCAGTCTCTAGTTTTTCAATAAAGATTCCATCCTTATTTATCTTGGCTTTAACCTGTCGATCTGCTGAACAAGAGACAGCGATGGCAATTGGTAGTGATGCACCATGTCTTGGTAATCTAACTACTCGAACATCATGACAGAAGTACTTGCCACCAAATTGGGCACCAATACCAATACTTTGGGTCAACTTTAAAATCTCTTTTTCTAACTCTAAATCTCTAAAGCCTCGGCCAGTTTTTGCATCCCCTGTAGTTGGTAGTGAATCTAAATACTTAGTGGAGGCTAATTTGGCAGTTTTGACTGTGTACTCAGCACTAGTTCCTCCAATTACTACCACTAGGTGATAAGGCGGGCAGGCAGATGTTCCTAGCGAGCGCAATTTCTCCTCCAGCCAACTCATAAATGAGGTGGGATTTAGAACCGCTTTTGTCTCTTGATATAAAAATGATTTATTTGCACTTCCGCCACCCTTGGCGATGAATAAAAAGTTGTACTCATCTGCATGATCAGTATCGGAGTAGATCTCAATCTGAGCTGGCAGATTATTTCCTGTATTTTTTTCCTCCCAAGTGGTAACTGGTGCTAATTGGGAGTAGCGCAAATTTAATTTTGTGAAGGCATCATAAACACCTTTTGAAATTGAAATCTCATCTTTTTCACTAGTTAAAACCTGTTGCCCTTTTTTACCCATCACAATTGCAGTGCCGGTGTCCTGACACATTGGCAGTACTCCACCTGCTGAGATATTGGCATTTTTTAATAGATCAAGAGCCACAAATCGATCATTGGGTGAGCTCTCTGGATCTTTTAAAATATTGGCTAATTGCATTAAGTGCTCTGATCTTAGGTAATGTGAAATATCGTGAATTGCTACTTGTGTTAAATTGCTAATTGCCTCCGGCTCAACCTTTAAGAACTCTCTGCCATCTGCGCTAAAGGTAGAGACCCCTTGCTTTGAAAGTAGGCGATACTCAGTTAAATCCTCACCAATCGGCAGAAGATCCTCATATTTAAACTCTGGCGCCATAGGCTAAATCTACTCACTTCTATCATCAATTAGGATGAGCACATGAGCCAGATCACCCAAAAGAAAGTATTACTTGCGGCCCCAAGAGGTTACTGCGCAGGAGTGGATCGGGCAGTTATTACTGTTGAGAAAGCTTTAGATCTTTATGGTGCACCAGTTTATGTTCGTAAACAAATTGTCCATAACAAACATGTGGTCTCAACCTTAGAGGCACGGGGTGCAATATTTGTTGATGAAACTGATGAAGTTCCAGAGGGAAAGATTGTAGTTTTTTCAGCACATGGTGTCTCGCCAGCGGTGCATCAAAGTGCAGCGCAGCGAAATCTAAAAACAATAGATGCTACCTGTCCATTAGTTACAAAGGTCCACCATGAGGCAAAAAGATTTGCCTCCGATGATTATGACATTTTGTTAATAGGCCATGAAGGGCATGAAGAGGTGGATGGCACCGCTGGTGAGGCGCCAGATCATATACACCTAATCGATGGTATTGAAGATATTAAAAATGTGAAGGTTAGAGATGAAAACAAAGTTGCTTGGTTATCCCAAACCACATTAAGTGTTGATGAGACTCTAGCTACAGTTGCTGAGCTACGGAAGAGATTTCCAAATTTAATCGATCCCCCAAGTGATGATATTTGTTATGCCACTCAAAATCGTCAGGTTGCAATTAAGCAGATCGCACCTAGATCTGATTTGGTATTAGTAGTTGGCTCAACTAACTCCTCAAACTCAGTTAGATTAGTTGAGGTTTCCCTTGAGTATGGTGCTAAGGCAGCTTATTTAATTGATTATGCAGCTGAGGCTAAAGAGGAGTGGCTAACTGGTGTTAATACTGTTGGCGTCACAAGTGGCGCATCAGTACCAGAGATTTTAGTTAAGGATTTACTAAAGTGGTTGGCAGATCGTGGATTTGGTGAGGTAGAGACAGTTACCGCCATGGAGGAGC
>RHBS01000081.1 GCA_010030895.1 Actinomycetota bacterium
AACTCAGCAATTGCTACCCTAGGTGGTAGCTCTGCTACTGGAAATATTGGTCTGGGTTTTTCTATTCCATTTAATCAAGCTAAACGTATAGCTGATGAGTTAATTGAAACTGGTAAATCAACCAAACCGTTAGTTGGAATCTCATTTGATAATTCCTTTACCGGTGTTGGCGCCAGGATTGCGCTTTTAACCTCTGGTAAAGCAGCTGAACGGGCTGGCATGGTGGTTGGCTCAATTGTAAAAAGAATTGATGGCTTTAAGATCAATGATTCAATCTCAGCAATTGTTCGAATTAGATCTCACGCACCAGGAGATCAAGTAATAATTGTTGCCGAACTACCTTCGGGTGAGAGTAAGAGCTACACATTTAATCTAGATTCAGCGCCTGCCCTGCCATAGGTTATATACTCCTTTAATACTTTAGCTTTACTTAAGGTAAGTTAAAAAGAGTATTAGGGAGTAAGGTTAAATTAACTCAACTGATAAAAAGCATCGCTTAGAGTTACTCTCAGCACTCTCTGGTGTATTGATCGCAGGTCAATCAAGAATTAATGGTGAGCTATCTGCGCAGATGGGAGATTCACTTGAGGCGGCCTTAGTCTCATTTGGCAGTGGCTTAATTTTTGTCTCACTAATTTCATTTTTTAGAAAAGATGTTAGAGCTGGTTTTAAAGATATTTTTAAAGCTGTAAGTAGTAAAGATTTGAGTAAGTGGCGATTGGGAGCAGGAGTATTAGGTGCCTCCTTTGTTGCAATGCAAACACATGTAGTACCCATAGTTGGAGTTGCCTTATTTACTGTGGCATCTCTTGCGGGCCAAACAGCAATATCACTTTGGGTAGATCATGTTGGGTTGATGGGAAGTGGAAAAAATCTGGTAACTATCCGAAGAGTATTTGCTGCAATTATTACCGTGATTGCGGTAATTGTTTCAGCTTGGGATAGGTTTTCATTGAGTAATTTTTCACCTCTAGCAATCTTTTTAGCGTTGGCAGCTGGTGGTTTGGTTGGAGTGCAGCGCGCGTTAAATGGGCAGATTAATAATTACTCAAATAGAAGCTTTGCTACCTCGCAGCTAAATTTTATAACTGGTACCTCATTTTTGCTGCTACTTCTAATTTTAAGATCACTATTTACCGATCACTCAATTTTAAACTTTGCCTCTGGCCCCTGGTGGATGTTTTTAGGTGGATCAATGGGGGTTATATACATTGCCTTTTCTGCAGTTGCAGTTCAACACCTTGGCGTCTTAGATTTCACATTATTTAGTGTTGGCGGAATGTTACTTGGCTCATTACTGATTGATATCTTTGCCCCGACCCAAGGAACTGTTATCTCTGGGTATTTAATTGCAGGCATCCTAATTACCTACTTAGGTGTGATAACAAATGGTCAAAGCCGTCGATCCCGTCGGTAATTAATTATTGCTGAGATTATTGATCCGGTAATAAAAAAGGTGGCTAAAAAGTAAGAAATATCTTTTACCCAATCTATTGAGCCAGAGTAGAAACCGGCGAGTGTGATCCCAACTCCCCATAAAAAAGCACCAAGGGCATTTGCAGATAAAAACTTGTAGTAATTCATCTTTACAGTTCCAGCAATTGGCGGCACAAAGGTTCTTACCCATGGAATATATCTAGCAATTACTACTGACCACCAGCCATATCTTTCATAAAATTTTTCTGATCTAGCTAACATTCGCATCATTCTTGGGGTATTTCGCCGCTGCAAATAAGGCCGGCCCACCTTTCTACCAATTACATAACCAAC
>RHBS01000082.1 GCA_010030895.1 Actinomycetota bacterium
TTTGGATCTTTTGCTACAGCTTGAGCAGTTGGAATACAAAAAACTGGGTAATCATCCTGGGCGTCATACTCAAATGGACCATGATCAGTAACATCATGACCTTGTTGTTTAAGGTGATTAATTATCTTGGCTTTAAACTCTAAACCGGCATGATCACTTCCGATATGAATCTTCACACCAGTAGTTTGGCATAAAACAAAACTGCCCGGCTATTTTTTATCTAGCCGGGCAAGTTGTGTCTAGGAGGAGAGTAAATAATTAAGTATTAAGGCTGGAACTACGCTGCCTTAAATGAGGTTGCTGATGCTTTGTTTGGTTTTGCACCTTTACTATGGCCATAACCTTTCTTACCAAACTCCTTAACATCATTAACCATTCTGTTTACACGTTCTGTGGTTTTACCCTTTAATGAGGTTGCTTGGGTTTGAGTAATCTTGCCAGCTGATAGTGCGGCATCTATTTGCTTATTTAGCTCAGCTATCAATGCGGTAATTAATGCATCCTTCTTATCACCGGCAATAGTTGCTAATGATTCGCCAGCCTTCAGCCTAGTTTTTAGAGTATCTAATGAAATACCCAAGGTTGAGGTAATAATCGAATCAAGTTTTGCTCGATTTTCCTTCATAGCACTCTTAGCTAACTCACCAGCATCTCGGGCAGCTTTAACAATGGCATCTGCTTGAGATTGAGTAATAGTTCCATTTCCTACTAAGCCAGATAAAATTGATGAGATCTTATCCTCGCCTCGTCGATCATCAGCTGATGCGATAGAGGTGGCAGATACAGTTAAGCTAACTGCTACTGCAATAACTGTTGCAATTACCTTCTTTTTCATTGATCCTCATATTCTTCAAGTATTTTTTTGATCTTGATTGGCTAATACAAGTACTTATGGCTGTGGTAATACCCCAAGCAACCTGAATGATTGCTTAGAGACTATTTAAGAAGAAGGACCTACTTTACCCATCCTTGAGTGCTACCACTCAAAGTGGGGTAGATAAGGGTTGGCTTAGTAAGGGTAAGTGATACCCCTCTTTTCACTAATTGTGAGGTATTTAAAAATTTTTATTACGCAAAGTCACAAGGGCTTTGCCTTTTACCCCACATAAATGGGAGAGAGAGTTAGAAATATGTTTAAAGGTTTCTTCCCTAAATTAATTCTTATTGCAATCCTTTCAATTCATTTAAATCAATCGCCAGCAGTGGCTGCAGGTAGAGCCTCAGATACCTTAAATACGATCTTAAGTGGAGCAGGAGTTCCCTCAGCAACACTGGGTATTAATGGTGATTTTTATATTGATACTAAAAATATGAATTTTTATGGTCCAAAGAAAAATAATCGTTGGCCAATTCCAACATCTCTTCGCGGTCCAGCAGGACCAATTGGACCAGCAGGTGTTGATGGAAAAAATGGCGCATCAGGATCTACAAGTGATGGAAAAGTTGGCGCAACTGGTGCTGCCGGACCAGCTGGTCCTGCAGGCCCTGCCGGTCCAAAAGGTGAAACTGGTGCAACCGGTCCTGCTGGTCCTAAAGGAGATACCGGAGCAACTGGTCCTGCTGGTGCAAAAGGTGACACAGGTGCAACTGGTGCGACGGGTGCTACTGGAAGTAGCGGA
>RHBS01000083.1 GCA_010030895.1 Actinomycetota bacterium
ACTTTAGGGTCGATTGCATCTCGCTCAATCAATAAATTAGTAATAGCTTTGGTTGAGGGAGTCCTAAGTGATAAGTGGCGACACCTTGACCTAATAGTAGGTAACACATCGGTTAATGAAGGTGCACATAACAACCAGACAGTTCGCAAGCCAGGCTCTTCAATCACCTTTAATAGAGCATTGGCAGCAGATTCAGTAAGTCGATCTGCATCTTCAATTACTACAACTCGCCAATTAGCTATCGATGGCGCCCAAGATGCTCGACTAATCAAATCTCTAACCTCATCAATTTTTATTGATAAACCCTCAGTTTTAATTAATTCAACATCTGCATGTGAACCAGTAATGGTTGACATGCAATCTGTGCATTTACTACAACCACCCTCTTTGCAAACTAAAGCTGCAGCAAATGCAATTGCAGCATTTGATCTACCAGATCCCGGTGGCCCGGTAAATAGCCAGGCATGAGTCATTCCTTGGGTTGTATCAGCATTATTTCGAGAGGCTAAAACAGCATCCGTTAGGGCTTTAACTACCTCACCTTGATCGATTAGTGAATTAAATACACTCATGCTGTTTTTTGATTTTTCTTTAAACCTTTAATTGCACTAACTCTTTCCACAATTAATTCATGTATTTGCTCGATTGAAAGGGAAGCATCAATTATGGCAAATCTTTCTGGATCAGTATTAGCCATACTTAAATACTCCTGTCTAACTCGTTCATGAAACGCTAATGGTTCACTCTCAAGTCGATCAGTTGATTGCAATCTGGCAAGACCGATCTCTGCTGGTAAATCCATAATAATTGTTAGAGTTGGAGTTAAGGATTCAGTTGCCCACCTAGAAATTCTGGCAACTTCACTTGGTAATAGCACTCTTCCTGCACCTTGATAAGCAATCGATGAATCAAAGTATCTATCAGTAATTACTACCTCACCGCGCTCAAGTGCTGGTTTAATCTTGGCAAAGACATGATTAGCTCTATCAGCTGCATACATAAGTGCTTCAGCTCTGGGAGAAATACTTCCAGTCTTATTATCAAGCAAAATCTCGCGCAACTGATTACCTAGTGGTGTTCCACCCGGCTCCCTGGTTAGCAATACTGTTTCACCGTTTTTTTCTAACCACTCTTTAAGTAATTTAGTCTGAGTTGATTTGCCTGAGCCTTCACCACCTTCAAAAGAGATAAATACCCCAGTACTTACTTGCCCGGTCATGGCACCTAACTCACCTCTAAGTGCAGATTTAATATCACTCCAAAGTGAAACTGTTGGGCGATCTCGCATATGCAAATAGGAGAGCACACCAACTATTGTTGCGATTATGCCCGCAAAAAACATGGTGAATGCTGCGCCATTGTAGGTAACGGTTGTGGTTCTAAATGAATATGTGTGTTCACCAATTGCGGCTGCTACTAATGGTGAAACCGCAAGTACTAAGACCAGAGAAACTCTGATTAGAGATTGAACAAATGCAAAGGTTCTACCTCTAATCTCATCATCAACCTCCATACCAAGCATGGTAAATCCCGAGACCCAAGCTACGCCTGAAAAAATTCCCAAAATAATCGTTATAAATATTGCTAAAACTAAGTTTAAAACTAGAGAGAGTAGAACT
>RHBS01000084.1 GCA_010030895.1 Actinomycetota bacterium
CCAATGACTGCCATTGTTTTAGTTATTTTATTTATTGTTACCTTGTCATATCGCAATGTAATCTCGGTATATACCAAAGTCGGTGGGGCGTATATTGTCTCTAGGGAAAACTTTGGCCCAGTTGTTGCCCAAGTTGCAGCTGTGGCATTAATGCTTGATTACATCGTGACCTTAGCAATTCAATCAGCTGCAGGAGTTGCTGCAATTATCTCAACCTTTCCAGAGCTTGCCCCCTGGAAGATTCATATGACCTTAGTAATCATTTTGTTTCTAACTTATGGAAATTTAAGGGGTGTTAAAGAGGCTGGTAAAGCTTTTGCACTTCCAACATATTTATTTGTGGGCTCAATGGCAATTGTTTTTTCCATCGGAATCTTTCGCCAAATTACCGGCACACTTCCAGTTTTAGATGTTAACCAACCAGGAGCAGTAGAAATTGGTCAAGAGCAGGGTTTACTAACACTTGCAGCTATCTTTATATTACTTAGAGCATTTGCAAATGGTGGCTCCTCTTTAACTGGATTAGAGGCAATATCAGATGGCGTTGCTTTATTTAATGCTCCAGAGCATATAAATGCTAGAAGAACCTTGGTAATTATGAGCACAATACTTGGCAGCTTAGTTTTGGGAGTCTCCTACTTTGCTCACAAAATATATGCGATGCCATATGAATCTGGCACACCTACTGTTATCTCCCAAATTGCTAAAACCATACTTGGAGATGGCGCACTCGGTAGTGCCTTCTTTATTATTGTTCAAGCTGCCACAATGTTGATTTTATTTGCTGGTGCCAACACAACCTATAGCGCATTTCCGATGGTAGTTAACTTTGTTGCCCAGGATGGATATCTACCTAATTGGCTTACTAAACGTGGCCATAGATTGAATTTTTCAAATGGTATTTTAGTTTTAACCGCTGCAGCGATGATATTAATTTTGGTAACTGGCGCCTCAGTTGAACATCTAGTTGCCTACTACGCACTTGGGGTATTTACCGCCTTTACCCTCTCAGGTCTTGGCATGGCAAAGCATGCAAAAACTCATAAACAGGGCTCTTGGAAAGCTAAGTTTGTAATTAATGGTTTATCAGGCGGTATCTCACTTTTAGTGGTTTTGATATTTGCAGTTGTTAAATTTAATCAAGGCGCTTGGGTAGTTGTGTTAATCACCCCAATCTTAGTTTCAGTATTTTTAAGATTACGCAAGCAGTATGTTAAAGAAAAGAGTGCTTTAGATATTACAATTCAAAGCTCAAGAGCGACCTCAATTACTAGGCATGATGTGACCGTTTTGGTGGATAACTTTGATCTAGCAACTATAGGTGCCATTAGATATGCCAGAAGTCTAAATCCTAGAAATTTAGTTGCCGTTCACTTTGTAATTGATGATCGTAAGGCTGAGAGCTTGAGTAAGCAGTGGGCAAAAAATGAGGCCTGTAGTGATGTTCCCTTAGAGTTAATTGATTGCCCAGATCGCAGATTAGCTAATGCAGCGGTTGATTACGCCATTAGAACTACTACCGATAGCTCAGTTGAGTTAACTCTATTACTTCCTAGAAGATCTTATTCAAAGATTTTAGGCTGGCTACTT
>RHBS01000085.1 GCA_010030895.1 Actinomycetota bacterium
ATGCTCTGCTTGGCATCTCAACATTTCCAACCTTTATAAAATCAAGGCCATCTGAGACCACCTCCCATAAGGATTTCTTTGGATCAATACCGCCACGGGATTGATCCACATAGGAAATCTTTACCGTCTCACCAACTTTAACTACCCCAGAATCTGGCTTTTCCATACCTAAAATTGTTTTAAACAAAGTTGTTTTTCCAGCACCGTTTGGACCAATTACTCCCACAATTCCATTTCTCGGTAGGGTAAATGAGAGATCATCTATAAGAATTCGATCATCAAAACCTTTTACTAAATTTTGGCACTCAACTACCACATCACCAAGACGTGGTCCTGGTGGAATTTGGATCTCTTCAAAATCTAACTTACGAGTTTTATCAGCCTCTGCTGCCATCTCTTCATATCTAGCAAGGCGAGCTTTGGACTTTACCTGTCTGCCCTTGGCATTCATTCTTACCCACTCAAGCTCCTCTTTTAACCTTTTTGCTCGCTTGGCATCTTTTTGTCCCTCCACCTTCATACGAGCTTCTTTAGTCTCTAAGTAAGTTGTGTAATTTCCTTCATATGGATAAGCACGTCCACGATCTAACTCCAAAATCCATTGCGCAACATTATCTAGGAAGTAGCGATCGTGGGTAATTGCCACCACAGTTCCCTCATACTTACTTAAATGTTGCTCTAGCCATAAGACTGATTCGGCATCTAAGTGGTTAGTTGGCTCATCTAAAAGTAATAGATCAGGTTTTTGAAGTAGTAATTTACAAAGTGCCACCCGCCTACGCTCTCCGCCTGATAACACCTTCACATCTGCCTCAGGTGGTGGACAGCGAAGGGCATCCATCGCCTGCTCTAATTGTGAATCTAAATCCCATGCATTTAAGTGATCTAATTTTTCTTGGAGATTTCCCATCTCAGCTAATAACTTGTCGTAATCAGCATCTGGATTTGCCATCTCATCACTTATGGCGTTAAAGCGATTTAATAATGCAATGGTATCGGCGACACCCTCCTGCACATTCTCTAATACATTTTTATCCTCATTAAGTGGAGGCTCCTGTAACAAAATTCCTACGGTATAACCAGGAGATAGAAACGCTTCACCATTAGATGGTTGTTGAATTCCGGCCATAATTTGTAACACCGTTGATTTACCCGCACCATTTGGCCCAAGTACGCCAATTTTTGCGCCCGGTAAAAACATCAAGGTGACATCATCAAGAATTACTTTGTCACCATGCGCTTTACGCGCCTTTTTCATCGTGTAAATAAACTCAGCCATAGGGTCAAACCTTACCTGTTGTAATCGGTAGACTTATCCCGTTCAAATATTGCGCCTGTAGCTCAGTCGGATAGAGCAACTGCCTTCTAAGCAGTAGGTCGCAGGTTCGATTCCTGCCAGGCGCGCTTTTGAACACTTATATAAGGGATTTATACAAAGCCATTGAACACTATCGATGGATACTAGGATTTAATCATGGAGTTATTACTAGTAGCCCTAGCGATAGTAGCAATACTGATACTGGCAAAAGG
>RHBS01000086.1 GCA_010030895.1 Actinomycetota bacterium
TTTTAAATTAATTTAAAAAAAACTATATATTTTAGGATTATAAAAATGCTTAATGATATTTATGTTTTTTAATCATATACACCTGCAATGCGGTAAATGCTAAACTGATAGGTACAATCCCAAATACTTTAAAACTCACCCAAAAAGACTCGGTTTGTGTTCGCCAAATAAATTCATTTAAAAATCCTAAAAAAACAAAGAAATATATCCAGTGATCGGTTACTTTGCTCCAGCCATTATTAGAGATTTTAACAGTATCGAAAATATTTTTTAAAATAAGTTTTTTCTGAATATATTTTGTATAAATTAAGGCGGCTGCAAAAATAAAGTTAATGAACGTTGGTTTCATAAAGAAAAATATTTTATTATCAAAATAAATTGCAAGACCACCAAAAACTGCAATGAATGCGGCACCAATGACTGCAATAATAGGAATTCTTTTTTCAAGTATGTAGCTAATAATTACCGACAGTGTTGTCGTCATGATTAACATAATAATTCCATGATTCATTCCGCTTTTTCGATAAGTTATGAAAAATAATAACAGCGGACCTAATTCTAAAAGAAATTTTCTTAAACTCTTATTCATTCAGTATAATTTATAAATTTACTTATTATCTTTGCTAGGTTTTTTTTCAACTTTAACGCAGGTATATTTATAGTTTTTAGTCCAGCCTGGAGTTTTATTTGTACCATCTACTTCAAGTTGATTACTTGTTAAATTCAAAGAGTATTTATCTGACCATTCTGTCCAATTATGCATCCAATGGATTGTATCTTTATCTTCAGTGTAAGAATCGAATTGTCTTTTGTTGTCTTTAATTAATTTTTTATCTTTATCTAAAATAATCTTTAAAGCTTGCATCTTTTTTGCAGGATAATCTTTGCCCCCTTCGGTTTGACCCCCTTCTATAAAGTTACAATTAAAATTAATTATTTCTGCATTTGCTTTACTAACAAAAGCAAGGGTAAGAAGGACTAGAGTAATAAAGCGCATGTTTTAACATTTACTATCATCAATACGTCTTATTTTGAATTAAGTTTCACTAAATATTGTGTCAGTAAAATAGAGCCTAAAATAATAATATAAATAATTAATAAATATAAAGTTCCAAGTATTCCAAGAGCTATTAAAGAATAAATCAAACAAGCAGAAATAACGCCTAAGATAACCGCAGCTAAAATAATATAAGGGTTACCAGGATAAGCGCTGTCAGTAATTTTTTTATAAACAAATGGCAGTAAGGATGAAATCATTGCCAAAATGGTTGTAATAATAATTTCTAAGTTCATTTAATAATCGTTCCTAAAAAATGAAATATATACTTATCAGCTAAATAAATGGCAAAGCCTAAGGCCGCACCATACAAAATATACATATACCAATCGTTTAGCATTTTTTAAAAAAATAATTTTATATAGCCTAATGCAAATAAGGGAATCTGCAATCCAAAGTTTGTCATAATGGCTTTGTCTTTATTTATTATTCCAGCACACGTCCA
>RHBS01000087.1 GCA_010030895.1 Actinomycetota bacterium
TGTTCTTGGTCCTGGATCAAAGAGTGATAACTCACCAAACATATCCCCAGGTCCTAAAATTGAAAGTAAATTCTCTCGCCCATCATTTGAGGTTGTTCCTAATTTTAATTTTCCATCTACTACTACAAATAAACGATCGCCAGCATCACCCTCTTTAAACAATGTTTGACCGCGGCTTAACTTAACCCCACTCATTGAGGCGCGAAGGGAGGCAGCAGAGGCATCATCTAAGGCGGTAAACAATGGTGCTTTACGGACTACATCCTCTTCATTTTTAATGGCCACAGGCCAAAGGATACATCGGGTAAGCACGAAGATGCTATTGAGCGTAATCTTAGCCAATGCCTGAGAGTATTTTGCGAAAAAAAGCAAGAGCTAAAGCGATCTATCGAATTCTTACAAAAAATTACCCAAATGTTAGATGCGAATTAGATTATAAAAACCCATACCAACTACTAGTTGCAACTGTCTTATCTGCGCAATGTACTGATAAACGGGTTAATCAAACTACGCCAGCACTATTTAAAAAATATAACAGTATTAAAAAAATGGCAGCAGCAGATATTAAAGATCTGCAGCAATTAGTTAAATCCACTGGTTTTTATCGGGCAAAGGCAAAAAATATTAAAAACTTAAGTCAAAAAATTCTCACAGATTTTAATGGCAAAGTGCCAAGTAATATCGAGGATTTAGTAACACTACCTGGGGTAGGCAGAAAGACTGCAAATGTAGTTTTAGGTCATGGCTTTAACATCCCTGGCATCACAGTTGATACTCACTTTGGTAGGTTAAGTAGAAGATTTGGCTGGAGTAATCAAAAAGATCCGGTAAAGGTTGAGTTTGAGGTAGCTAAATTAATTCCACAAAGTCAGTGGACAAACCTATCGCAGCGATTAATTTGGCATGGCAGAAGAGTTTGTCACTCAAGAAGGCCAGCATGTGGGGCATGTGCGATAGCTAAGTTATGTCCATCTTATGGCGTAGGTGAGGTGGATAAGGTTAAGGCTAAAAGATTAGTAAAGAGTGAGGAGGATTTTAGGTGAGAAGATCTGTACTCATTGTAGTTTTTTCACTTCTATTAACCTCTTGCAGTAGTAATTCAAATCAACCATTTAATCAGGGCTTTGTGCCAAATTGTGAAGAACTAGATACCTCAATAATTACTAAAAATGAGTTAAATTTTAAATGTTTAGATAATTCAGGTGAGATTAATTTTCACACCATAAAAGGTCCAATTGTGGTAAATCTTTGGGGTTCTTGGTGTGAAGGATGTAGGGAAGAGATGCCCTACTTTATTGATCTATATCAAAGAGCTATCTTTAAAAGTGGGCAGATTAAATTACTGGGTGTAAATGTGGAGGAGAGTTCACCGGATGCAGCAAAAAGTTTTATAAAAGCATATGGCATGAG
>RHBS01000088.1 GCA_010030895.1 Actinomycetota bacterium
CTCATTTCAAGTGAAAAAATAACTGAGGTTTCACGTTTATGAATTGATGCATGACGAGCAATATCTAGCCCTAATGTTGATTTACCAACAGCTGGACGAGCAGCTAGCACAATCATATTTCCAGGATGAAAACCATTTGTAAGGGCATCTAAATCTTTAAATCCAGTTTTAACTCCTTGACCAACAACACCGGCTGAAATCTTTTCAATCTCATCATAGGCATCAGGTAGTAATTGAGAGAGCTGAACATAATCATCAGATTCACGTCGCTCAGTTACGGCATAAACCTCGGCTTGGGCTTGATCAACTGCATCATCAACCTCACCCTCATCTGTGTAACCAAGTTGAACTATCTTGGTACCCGCCTCAACTAATCTGCGCATAATTGCGCGCTCTCTAATTATTTTTGCATAGTAACCAGCATTTGCTGCAGTCGGAACAGATGAGATAAGTGTGTGTAGATATGGTGCACCACCTGCTCGTACTAAATCACCACGCTTAGTTAACTCACTTGCAACTGTTACTGGATCTGCTGGCTCACCGCGGCCATATAAATCAACAATGGCATCATAAATTAATTCATGAGCTGGACGATAAAAATCTCGCTCTCTTAAAATCTCAACAACATCACTAATTGCATCCTTTGAAAGCAGCATGCCACCTAAAACAGATTGTTCTGCGATTACATCTTGTGGTGGGGTGCGTTCAAACTCAGCTGGTGCATTCCTTGATCTGCCGGAATTATTTGGAAACTCTGCGATGCTCATACTCAAAGCCTCCCATCTACCACCGACAATTAACTGTAAAACTATTTAAATTCAATACTTTTTGCTACTTTTAAAGCACAACTTTTACCTAGTAGCCAAAGATAATCTCTATTGCTAGATGCTGGTAAACCGCGATCTCATCCTGTGCACTGGCCTGTGTAGAAGGAGGTTTAAAGCTGTTTATAAGTAGTGGATATAGCTGTGGGTAAGTAGATGTAAGTAGTGGATAAGTTTTAAATTTACCCAAAATTGAGCGTTAAAATACTTTTTTACTTGTGGAGAAAAAAATATTTGCCTATCTCATTATTTGATAAGTAGAAATAAAAAGGCCCTCCAGAGTATGGAGGGCCTTTTTCTAACCTTTATTACTTATCAGAGACCACAACAATTGGCACATTAGCAATTACAGCAGATTCAAGTGCAATCTTTACTGTGTACTTGCCAACTTTTTTGATGTGCTTATCCATCTTGATTTTATGACGATCAACAGTCTCACCTGTTGCAGTTTTAATTGCTGCCACGATTGCCTTATCAGTTACTGAACCAAACATAGTTCCAGATGAGCCAACTTTGACCTTAACAATCACATTTGCACTCTCTAACTTATTTTTGATCTCTTTGGCATGATCTAGATCGCGGATC
>RHBS01000089.1 GCA_010030895.1 Actinomycetota bacterium
TGATCACGTTTAGGCGCTCCAGTGGCCCGAGCGATCTCAATGCCTTGCTTATCTAAAAATAAGGTGGTTGGGGTAGATCTAATATCAACTCTTCTTACTAAATCTAAATTACTTTCAGCATCCACCTCATGGTATGTAATATCTGATTGATCTTTGACCACATCAGAGATTAAAGATTTTGCCGCCCGGCAAGAGGAGCAGAAAGTAGTTGAGAATTGCACAATTGTTGCCCGATCCCCATAGCTACCACCGACCTCAGATGGGGATAGGCGCAGGCGCTTTTTGCGCTTAATCACACCACTTCGCCTTTGAAAGTAAATGCCAACCCCGGTTGCAAGGATGAGCACAAAAGCAAGTAGTAGCAAAGAATTCATAAGTGTATTCTTAGCACTCTTATGGCAAAAATTCTAATGCTGACAAACTCAATGGGGGCAAGTGCTGATGTGCTACCCGCACTTGCGCTATTGCAGCATGATGTTCGAGTACTGCCAGCTGAGGTATCAGTATTAATTGATGCACCAACTGTTGATTGTATTTTTGTTGATGCCAGGCGTGATCTTCCAAATACCAAAGCTTTTACTAAGTTAATCACCACAACTGGAGTCTCTACTCCAATAGTTGTTATTACAACTGAAGGTGGCTTATCAGCTGTTAATGCTGATTGGCAGATTGCAGATGTAATTTTAGATACCGCAGGCCCAGCTGAGGTTGATGCTCGAATTAGAATTGTAATTGGCAAAGATGCGCTAGTGCAGTTGGCAAAAAACCCTGCTCTTAAAGAGATTAGAAGTGGTGAGGTAGTAATTGATGAGGATTCATATACCGCCAAAATAAAGGGGCGCACCTTAGATCTAACCTTTAAAGAGTTTGAGTTATTAAAGTATCTAACCCAACATCCAGGTAGAGTATTTTCTAGATCTCAATTACTTCAAGAGATCTGGGGTTATGACTACTTTGGTGGCACTAGAACTGTTGATGTTCACATTAGACGGCTTCGCTCAAAGCTAGGACCAGAGTTTGAGACAATAATAGATACAGTTAGAAATGTTGGTTATAGATTCTCATCAAATAATACTGCTGGTAGTAATCAAAGTACTGCAGATTTAAGTTAGTGGTAGTAAATCTCATAAAGTTTATTGGCACTCTGCTATGAGCGTGCAACATCTTGCAACACTACAAAAAGGCCAGCGCCAGCAGGTATTAGATTTAATTCAACGATCGACTATATTTGATAACTCACCACCTATTGCAGAGCACATCCTGCTTCATTTACGCCATGGTGGAGATAAATCAGATTCACACTTAGTACACCAAGTGCATTCTAAGGTAATTGGATATGCCCACCTTGATCAAACCGATCTAGTTGCCGGCCCATCAGTTG
>RHBS01000090.1 GCA_010030895.1 Actinomycetota bacterium
AACAATTTCAACATTTCCTAACCCCAAAGCAAGTTGTCGTTTTCCAGCACCTTTACTGCGCCAGGTATTCATTGCCATATGGTGGTGGTATCCGCCGGCTGAGACAAATAGTGCGGCGTTGCCCCAATTAAGAGTCTTTTCAAAACCAAGCATCTTTATGTAAAACTCCTCGGCTGCCGGAATTGAGCCAACACAAAGATGAACATGACCTACTTTTTTATCCTCATCAGTTGGCTCTTCAGATAAATGCTCTTTCAGGAAAAGTTTTGGATCTAGAAATATTGTATCCATCTCTATTGAGCCATGTACCCAACTCCATTGACTACGATCCCGATCCCAATAAAGCTCAACCCCATTACCTTCAGGGTCATTAAAATAAAAAGCTTTACTTACTAGGTGATCAGCACTTCCGGTAAAGCTGCTTGGATAGGTTTTCAAAACCTTATACACAGTTTTTGCTAAAGCAGATTGAGTTTGGAACAAGATTGCAGTATGAAAAAGTCCAGCATCACTTGGTGAGGCATGTTTTAAACCTGCTTTATGCTCAAGAAGCAAAATTTTACGATTTTCATGACCTAAAGTAATTTGATTGCCAGTATCACTTAATACCTTTAGCCCAATTACATCTCGATAATACTTAAGCATTACATCTAAATCTGCAACCCATAAAGTGACCGCACCCATATCTGAGCTGGCTGGAAGAAGTTCTTTTTTACTCACGATGTAATGATATTAAGGTTTCTCTTAATATAGAAATAAAACCTGTTTAATAAATAGTATAAATTACTAAATGCTAGGCTTTACTTAATTATGAATCAATTTGAGCGATCAAAAATAGATGTAACTCTATTAACTCCGGAGGATTGGTCTAGGTTAAGAGATATTAGGCTACGAGCATTGATCGAAAATCCAGAGGCTTTTGGGCCTACTTATGATGAAGAAAATAATTTAAATGAACAGGGCTGGCGGAATAGATTCAAAAAAGAGGATTACTTAATTGGATCAATATCAAATAAGGATGTTGGTACTTTATATATAGAAGTACTAAAGGGTGATCACGGTGCAACCTGTTGGATTGGAGGATGTTGGACCGATCCAGAGTATCGAGGTTTTGGTGTTATGAAGTCACTCTTTGAATTTATTGATCTTCATAGCAAAGAAAAAGGATGGCAACGACAGGGACTTGGTGTTTGGGTTCACAATGAAAAAGCTATTAAAGCGTATGAGGCGATTGGCTTTTCAGTAGCGGGCGAGAAGATGGCAAGTACCAGTAGGCCTGGTAGTTACTTTCAACATATGGTGAGGAATAGCAAATAAGTTTGAGTTGATTTGTAATTACTAGTTTTGAA
>RHBS01000010.1 GCA_010030895.1 Actinomycetota bacterium
TTGATGAAAAGGGCAGATTGATTTTGCCCGCAAGATTTAGAGATGAATTAGCTGATGGCTTAGTCATTACCAAAGGACAAGAGAATTGTTTATATGTATTTCCAGCTAGTGAGTTTGCATTAATTACTGAACGGTTGCGACAGGCTCCAGTAACTCAAAAAAATTCTCGAGATTATTTAAGAGTGATGTTCGCCGGAGCTCATGATGAGGTCCCAGATAACCAGGGTCGAATCACAATTCCAACAGGACTTAGAACATATGCAACCTTAGAAAAAAATTGCGTAGTCATTGGTGCAAATACCAGATTAGAAATTTGGGATGCAAATGCCTGGAGTAAGTATTTGGCTGATCGTGAAAAAACATTTGCTGAGGTTTCAGAGGAGGTATTACCCGGATTATTTTAATCCAAATATCTATTTAGGCCACCGCCACTAATTAAACATTCGCGGCGCCACTTCCCCGGTGCCGCGCGTTATTTGGTAAAGCTCCGTCGAGTGGCGGTGACCTAAGTAGATATCTGAGATCGAGTGAAAGATAAAAAATTAGTCGTAGATATTTAGGAATGGGGGAGAACAGATGGGTGCAGAGGTGGTACATATACCAGTTGCACTACAACGCTGTCTGGAGTTGCTCACCCCAGCAATTACTAAAAGTAGTAATCCATACTTAATTGATGCCACTCTTGGATTAGCTGGACACAGCAAGGTGTTTTTAGAAAAGTTTACAAACCTTCAACTCATTGGCATAGATCGAGATTTAGGTGCGCTTGAGATTGCAAAACGTGAATTACAAGCTTTTTCTGCTCGGAGTACATTTATTCATAATACCTACGATCAGATTGATAAAGCGCTGCTAGAGGTAGGTGTTTCTAAGGTAGATGCGATCCTATTTGACCTAGGTGTTTCCTCAATGCAGTTAGATGTAGCAGAGCGGGGTTTTTCATACTCAAAAGCTGCTCCATTGGATATGCGAATGGATCAAAATTCAACTCTGACTGCAAAAGTAGTTTTAGATACTTATTCACATGGTCAACTTGCCAAGATAATTAAAAATTATGGCGAAGAGAAATTTGCTAGCAAGATTGCCGAAAATATTATTAAGGCTCGTCATCGTGGTGAGCTAAATACCACTACTGATTTAGCCGAGATTGTTAAAGATTCAATCCCAGCACCTGCTCGCCGTACCGGCGGCAATCCAGCAAAGCGAACCTTTCAAGCTTTGCGGATTGAGGTTAATCAGGAGCTTGCGATCTTAGAGCGGGCCATTCCAGTCGCCCTAGCGGCCCTCAAGGTAGGTGGACGCTTAGTAGTTATGTCTTACCAATCACTTGAGGATCGGATAATTAAAAACTTATTTAATCAAGCTGCCCAATCTAAAACTCCACTCGGTCTACCAGTTGATCTACCAGATTCAGCGGCACATTATCGATTATTGATAAGCAGTAGCGAGGCTGCAGATGAAGTAGAGCAAGTAAACAACCCGAGATCACAATCTATGCGGCTAAGAGCAATTGAACGGGTGGCAGCGTAATGGCGATATTTGAGTTTGCACCTGCGTTAGAGATCTCTCGTAAAATTGTAAAAGAGAAGACGAATAAAGCTGTCTTAAAATTAGTGCCAGATATTAACTCTGGTGAAGTGGTTGCAGATCGTACCTTTGGTATTTTGTTGACAGCTATTTTTACCCTCGGTTTAATATTTTTACTGGCAATTAATACTGCGCTTGCTCAAGATGCCTTCAAACTAAGTGAATTAAAGGTTCAAGCCCAAATACTTAAAGACGAACGAGAAGCAATACTTAGGAAAGTCGCTGAAAAATCATCTCCCGACAAGTTGGCGGAAAGTGCAAGTAATTTAGGGATGGTGCCAATCTCTTCACCTAATTTTCTTGACATGTCTGGTGAAATTAAATGAATCAACAACAGTATATTGTACAAAGTCGAATTAGAAAGATTATCGCTATTGCCACAGTGCTGTTTATGCTTTTTGGATTACGATTAATTGAGATTCAAGCGATTAGAGCGAATGGGTATGTTAAAAAAGCAACTAATGAGTTAAGTAAGAGTGCGACCCTATTGGCACCTCGAGGTGCAATTTATGATAAGAATGGAGTTGAATTAGCCAGAAGTATTTCTGCAATTAATATCGCAGTAGATCAGACTGTGGTCAATGATCCGGTAAATGCTGCAAAGGTGGTAGCGCCAATTTTAGGTATACCTGAATCAGAATTAATCTCAAATTTAACTGGGCAGAGGCGATATGTATTAATTGCAAAGGATGTTACTCCAGCAAAGTGGCGAGCAGTAAATACTGCAATAACAAACTACAACATAGAAATTTTAAAGTCTGAGGCTGGAATTAGTAAGAGAATTGGCGGTTTTGTTCCAGAAAGAAGTTATATTCGAGATTACCCAACTGGAGCCTTAAGTTCTTCATTGATAGGTATCATAAATGACCAAGGAATCGGAGCATCTGGGATTGAAAGCAGTTTAGATTCAATATTGGCAGGTGTTGATGGTAAGTATATTTATGCAAACGGACGGGGAAATATAATTCCCGGATCAGAACAAATCAGTGTTGAGGCTAAAGCTGGCACAAGTATTCGTCTAACAATTGATCGTGATGTCCAATGGGTTGCGCAAAATGCAATTAGTCAGGCGGTGGCAGCAGCACGTGCTGAATCTGGAACTGTGATTGTTATGGATCCAAAAACTGGCCATATATTGGCTCAAGCAAGCGCGCCAACCTTTAACCCAAACGACTCAAAAACCATAACGCAAAATAAGCTTCGCAATCCAGCAGTCCAAGAAGTGTATGAACCAGGTTCAACTGGAAAAGTTATTACGGTGGCAGCGGCACTAGAAGAGAAACTTGTAACTCCAAATACTGTCTTTACTATTCCTTACTCAATGAAGGTTGCGGGCGAAACTTTTAGTGACCATGAAAAACATCCTCCACAAAGGTTAACTACAACTGGACTTCTTGCAGTTTCAAGTAATACCGGATCAATTAAACTAGGCCAATCCTTGGGCAAAGAAAATCTATATACTTACTTGAAGAAATTTGGAATAGGTGAAAATACAAATTCAAAACTTCCTGGTGAATCAGCTGGAATATTACATCCAGTAAAGGAATGGTCAGGTACATCGCTTCCTACGATCGCGTTTGGTCAAGGTTACTCAGTAACTGCAATGCAAGCTACATCAGTTTTTGCCACAATTGCAAACAATGGAACACGGGTAAAGCCAACTATTCTGGCTGGATTAGTTGATGAAAGTGGAAAGTTCTCTGCAGCTGAAAACTCTGAGTCAATCAAAGTGCTAAGTGATGAAACCGCAAAAAATTTACGAAAAATGATGGAGAGTGTGGTTTCCCCTAGTGGAACTGCTCCTTCAGCTGCAATAAAGGGATATCGAGTTGCCGGTAAAACTGGAACTGCTCAAAGATTTAACTCTAGTTGTAAATGTTACAGCGGCTACACTGCATCTTTTATTGGTTTTGCACCCGCCGATCAACCAAAGTATGTTGTTAGCGTTACGATTCAAGATCCAAAAGGTATGCACTGGGGTGGAGTACTTGCTGGCCCAGTATTTAAAAAGGTAATGAGCTTCGTATTGCAAAATGAACGAATAACGCCTACTCCGGCCTCTGAAACACATTTTTCGCTTACAGAGGCAGCATTAAAAAATATTTCAAAAAACGAAAAAAAAGTTTCACAAAAGAGTGGTGCTTAGGATTATTGATATGACACCTAAAATAACCCCAAAAATCTTATCTGAGTACGACTCAAAAATTTTTAACAAAGATATCATGGTGAATGGTTTATCAATCGATTCAAATAAGATTGAAAAGGGTTTTCTGTTTATTGCGCTTGCTGGTTCAAAGACGCATGGTTTGAATCATCTAGAAACTGCAATTCGAAATGGAGCGGTAGCTGTATTAAGCGATAAAAAAGTTGATTCATCTATTCCAAGTTTTGTTTGCCCTAATCCTAGGGAACTTGTTGGGGAAATAGCCGCTTGGCTCTTTGATTACCCATTTAAGAAACTAACGTCAGTTGGAATTACTGGAACCAATGGTAAAACCACATCAACTAGTTTTATTAAGCAGATTTGGGATATAAATAAGATTGACTCTGCATTGATCGGAACTCTAGGAGTGAGTATCGGTAGTACTTTTGTAAAAGGGGATAGAACAACTCCAGAGGCTGATGAGCTACAAAATATTGCCTCACAGATTCAGTTAAAAGGTATTAAAAATCTCGTGATGGAAGTAAGTAGTCATGCTATAGATCAATTTAGAATTAAAGGCTGCCAATACAAATTAGTTGGCTTCACAAATTTGTCTCAAGATCATCTGGATTATCACAAAACTATGGATAATTATTTTAATACTAAATCCAAATTATTCACAAAGGATTATGCTGATCTTGCAATTATTAATTTAGATAATGAGTATGGATCTCGTTTACTCAAAAAAGTTACCATTCCAGCTCAATCAATATCCAGAAGCGACATTACTGCGGATTGGTACTATGAAGATATTGTCCAGAATTCAGATGGTTACTTAATAAAGATCACTAGTAAGTTTGGCAACAAAATATCAGGTCAATTTCGGGTATTAGGAGATTTTAATCTAGATAACTTACTTTTAGCAGTTGTCGCATCAAGTTTGACTGGTTTAACTGATAATCAAATTTCTGGTTCAATTGAAAAACTAACATCTGTCTCAGGTAGATTAGAGAAAATAGATAGTGGTCAAAAATTTAGAGCAATTGTTGATTATGCTCACACACCAGATGCTGTAACTCGAGTATTAAGCACGGTTCGGACATTTACCGATGGCAGAGTCATTGCAATCTTAGGTTGTGGCGGAGAGCGGGATAAAAGTAAACGTCCGATGATGGGAAAAGCACTACTTGAAGGAAGTGATATCGCAGTATTTACCAGCGACAATCCTAGAAGTGAACAACCATCTCAAATTTTAAGAGATATGACTGTGGGTCTTGAGTTATTAAACAAAGGATTTATCATCGAAGATCGAAGGCAGGCAATAGAATTTGCATGTAAACATGCTCTGCCCAATGACTGCGTAGTACTGCTAGGAAAAGGTCATGAAGCTGGGCAAGAGATAAATGGCGTGATTCTGCCATTTGATGACCGTATTGAAATATCAAATGCAATTAAGCAGGTGAAATAAATTGATAAAGATTTCTGCTGGAGAGTTTGCGAAAATTGTAAATGGAGAATTACGAAATCTTGCTGAGGACTTTGTTATTGACCAATTGCCAGTTATTAACTCTAAACTAGCTAAAAAGGGAACATTTTTTATTGCATTTAAGGGAAAGAATGTCGATGGTCATGAGTATGTAGCAGAGTCGATTAAAAGTGGTTCAGAGTTTGCACTAGTATCCAAAGAACTAAATGAACCAACTGTTTTGGTTAAAGATACTGGTGAGGCTTTACTTGCCCTTGCAAGGTATGTCAGAAATAAGATAACTGGATTGAAGGTTGTAGGAATAACCGGTTCACAAGGAAAGACCACAACAAAAGAATTATTGCACTCAATTCTAAAGTCTGAAGGTCAAACTGTCGCCACTGAAGGAAATTTTAATACTGAGATTGGCGTTCCATTAACCATTCTAAATTGCAATGAAAATACTAAATATTGCATTATTGAAATGGGTGCCAGACATCAAGGAGATATTTTAAAGTTAACACAGGTAGCAAACCCTGATGTGGGTGTAGTCCTAGTCGTTGGAACTGCCCATATTGGAGAGATTGGTTCTGTTGAGAAAATAGCAAAAACAAAAGGTGAATTAATTGCTGGCTTAAACGAAAAAGCGACCGCAGTTTTAGGCAGTTATGATCAGTGGACACCAAATATGGCTAATGGCTTGAAAGTAAAAAGAATTCTTTTTGGTGATAATCAAGATGTGAGAGCAGCCGATATTGAAATCCATGGTGGATTTGCTCACTTTGATTTAGTCACTCCTTCGGGTCGTAATTCAGTGGAATTACAAGTAATTGGCGAACAACAAATACCAAATGCACTTGCAGCAGCTGCAGCGGCTCACGCCCTTGAAATTAGTAACGAAAGCATTGCAACTGGTTTGACGGTAGCCAAATTGGATAGCAAATGGCGGATGCAAGTTGAAGAGCTTAATGGACTGCAGATAATTAATGATTTTTACAATGCCAATCCTGAGAGTATGAAAGCCGCTATTAAAACTTTGATTCTGCTAACACAAGAAAGTGGTGGATCCTCATGGGCCATACTGGGAAAGATGCATGAGTTGGGGGAAATTGAGACTTCTTCACACCTTAGTATCGTTGAGTATTGTGAAAATGTAGGAGTAGACCATTTGATAAGTGTTGGCACCGATCTATATCAAGTAAATTCTAGTGAAACTAAAGGCAGAAACTTGGTACTACATCAGTGCAAAAATGTAGAGGCTGTTTTAGAGTTGGTGGATAGTTTTTCCGTTGGAGATGTAATTTTATTAAAAGCATCAAGATCTGAAAGATTTGAAGATTTAGCTCAAGCAATCAAGGGAAAGTGGATTGGAGCACAGCAATGAGAGGGATATTACTTTCTGGCGGAATATCTGCATTATTTGCCTTTTTTGCCACTCCAGCTCTAATTCGATTCTTAGCAAAAAAAGGATATGGTCAAATTATTCGAGATGATGGCCCAACCTCTCACCATGTAAAACGGGGAACTCCAACAATGGGCGGATTAGTATTGATTGCTGCAACGATAGTAGGTTATTTTTCAAGCCACCTAATTACTGGAATATCGACAACTACCTCAGCTTTATTAGTAATTGCATTGATAATTGGATTAGGCCTAGTTGGATTTATTGACGACTGGCTAAAGGTAGCTAAGCAGCGTTCACTAGGATTAAATGCCAAGCAAAAACTTTTAGGTCAGGCGATAGTCGCAGGTTCATTCGGATACGCAGGTTTACAATTCCCAGACCAGACTGGCTTAACTCCAGTATCAAGTTACCTCTCAACTTTTAGAGATACTTCAATTAAATTATCTCTAGTCGTAGTAATTATTTGGGTAATTATTATGGTTTTAGGAACTAGTAATGGTGTTAACTTGACTGATGGCTTAGATGGCCTCGCAACTGGTGCAGCTGTAATGGTATTTACCTCCTTTATCCTTATAGGAGTATGGGAGTTTGGGCAAAGTTGTGCAATTTCACCTGGAGCTAAATGTTATGCGGTGAGAGATCCGTTAGATCTGGCTGTATTAGCCGCCGCTTTAGCAGGAGCTTGCGGAGGGTTTCTATGGTGGAATGCATCTCCAGCCAAGATATTTATGGGCGATGTTGGATCTCTTGCTCTGGGTGGAGCACTTGCTGGAATTGCAATCACCCTAAGGACACAGTTATTGCTGGTAATACTAGGTTTCATATTTGTTTTGATCACTGCATCAGTAATTATTCAGGTTATATATTTTAAAATCTCTGGCGGTAAGCGAATATTTAAAATGGCTCCTCTTCAACATCATTTTGAATTAATGGGATGGGGAGAGGTAACAATTGTTATCCGCTTCTGGATTATTGCAAGTCTAGGTGTGGCCGCTGGTTTAGGCTTATTTTACGCCCAATGGATTTCCTCCTGATGAATTTTGTAGAGCAGTTAGACGGTAAAAACTGTTTAGTCATTGGAGCTGGAGTTACTGGTAGGTCAGTTCATAAAGCTCTTTTAAAATACGGGGCAGCTTCTATTTTGTTTGATGAGAATAAAAGTAACCATCAAGATGTTGTAAACAAGATCCCAATTGATATCGAATTAGCAATTGTTTCACCAGGATGGCGTCAAGACCACAAAGTATTCAATAAATTGCGAAAAAGTGGCGCTGAAATTATGAGCGAAATTGATTTTGCGTGGAAAGTTAAGCAAGAAATTGCACCAAACCAAAAATGGATAGCACTCTCTGGAACTAATGGTAAAACTACAACGATAAAAATGGTGGAGTCCATTTTTGAATCAGCAAATATAAACGGTAGGGCCTGTGGAAATGTTGGTCAAACCGTAATTGATTCAGTCTGCCAAGAAAAGCCTCTTGATTATTTGGCACTAGAACTTTCTTCATTTCAAATTCAATGGAGTAATTTTGCCAAATACGAAGCTGTTGCATTATTAAATATATCTGAGGACCATATAGATTGGCATGGTAGTTTTGAGAATTATGTAAGTGCGAAGTTAAAGCTATCTGATCATAGTAAATTAGTTATCGCAAATAAGAATGATCCTGAACTCTCAATTCGTTTAACCAACTCTGCCATAATTTGGTACTCACTTGGCACTCCTGCTCCTGGTGAATTAGGGATGGTTGAAAACCTTTTAATTGATCGAGCATTTTCACAATCAGCTTCAAGTGCACATGAGATTGCAGAATTATCAGATGTCTCTCCTTCAGTTCCTCATAACATCTCTAATGCTCTTGCCGCCTCTGCGCTTGCACTTTCTATAGGCATCAGTTACGAAAATATAAGAGAAGGCTTGAAAAAATTTAAACCAGATCACCATCGCATGGAATTAGTTTTGGAAAAAGATCAAGTTAGATGGATAGATGATTCTAAAGCCACTAATCCACACGCAGCAATTGCTTCAATTTTGTCAAACTTTAATGTTATCTGGATCGCTGGTGGATTGGCCAAAGGTGCAAGTATGGAAGCTTTAGCAAAACGATGCATTGATCGAATTAAGGCAGTCATCTTGATTGGGGAAGATAGGGAATTAATCGCACAATCATTACAGCATGTATCTGAAAATATTTTATTAAAACGAATAGATAAGTTAGGCAGTGCAAAGCAGTTAATGTTTGATGTAGTAAGGCAAGCTAAAGAACTGGCCCAACCCGGGGATACTGTTTTACTCGCACCAGCGTGTGCTTCAATGGACCAATTTACTTCCTATACCGAGCGTGGAGAGCTTTTCCAGTTGGCAGTTAAGGAGTTGGTATAGGTGAGTGGTCAAATTCAAAGTAAGAAGGTCTCACAAATTTTTTCAAGACCTGAACTGCCATTTTACTTAATAATTTGGAGCACAGTCCTTTTGTCAGGTTTAGGATTGACAATGGTGCTTTCAGCATCAACAGTTACATCGTTGCAAGATAATGGAAACACTTATTCGATATTTATAAGACAATTTTTCTTTCTTTTACTGGGTACTGCAGCAGCGTACTGGGCATTTAAAGTAAAAGGTGGAGTTTGGTCACAAATTGGAAGAGTTTCATTAACAGTTTCAGTAATTACTTTGCTGTTGCCCTTTGTACCAGCCCTAGGTAAAGATATTAAGGGAAACAGAAATTGGATTGAGTTTGCCGGATTTACTTTACAGCCTTCTGAGTTTGCAAAGTTTGGTTTAATTCTTTGGACTGCTTATCACCTAAGAAATTTAGATTTTCTTAAAGATCCTTGGCGAAGCTCATTTTTTCTATTTCCTGGCTTTCTCGTCATAGAACTTATAATTATTCTACAAAAAGATTTAGGAACTGCACTTTTAGTATTTTTGATATTTGCCGGAATTTTATTTATTGCAGGAACTCCACTTAAATTTTTTGCTGCAACTGCCTTACCCATAATTGTGCTAAGTAGCGCTCTTATTTTTAGTAGTGCTTATCGAATGGAGAGGTTTGCAGCCCTGCTGGATCCTTTCGACGAAAGGTATTACAAATTCTCCGGCTGGCAACCTGCGCACAGCATTATGGGGATGGCAAGTGGTGGACTGTGGGGAAGTGGATTAGGCGCAAGTAAACAAAAGTGGGCAAACTTGGCTGAGGCACATACCGATTTTATTTTTTCAGTTATTGGCGAAGAGCTTGGATTACTCGGTTCACTTCTTGTGCTTACTCTATATGCTGCACTGATATATGCCATTATTCGAGTTGCATTAAAAACTAAAGATGATTTTTCTAGGTATGTCTGTGCTGCAATCGCTTGTTGGTTTATTGCACAGGTGGCGGTCAATATTGGCTCTGCTACATCCCTTATTCCGGTAATTGGAGTAACGCTTCCCTTTGTCTCCTATGGAGGTTCCTCATTGCTGGCAAATTTGCTTGCCGTCGGATATGTATTGGGAGTTGCAAGAAGAACTCCAGATATTGCAGCGGGCATTAAAGCCAATAGAGTGCGAAAATTAACTCAATGAAAAAAGTTATCTTTGCTGGGGGCGGTACCGCAGGTCATGTTGAACCCGCTCTTGCAGTGGCTAATTGGCTTCGAGCTAATAGACCTAAGTGGAATTTGGTTTTTGTAGGCACAAAAAATGGATTGGAAAATCAACTGGTACCAAAGGCTGGATTTGCAATCCATCAGATTCCTAAAGTTTTAATGCCGCGACAATTAACTCCAGCAACTTTAATTTGGCCGTTTCAGATTATTGTTGCTACTTGGAGGGCGATTAAAATATGTAAAGATGCCGATTTAGTTATGGGCTTTGGAGGTTATGCCTGTCCTCCGATCTATTTAGCATCGGCCATTTTGCGCAAACCAATATTTATTCATGAAGCGAATGCAATCCCTGGTTGGGCCAATAGATTAGGTGCTCCATTTGCAGAAGAGATATTCATTGCCTTTAATCGGGCTACAAATAAATTGGGCCGCTGGAAAGATGCAAAATTGACCGGAATGCCAATTAGGTCAGAAATAATATCAAGCGGAGAAAAATCTGGGACAGAGAAAATTGAAGAGAGAAATCGACAAATAGAAAAATGGAAACTCACCCTTGATAAGCCAACTGTGTTGGTATTTGGTGGTTCACAAGGGTCTAGGCATATAAATGAAGCAATATTGCAATCACTTTCAGTGTTTACCGAAAAAGGTGTTCAAGTAGTGCACTCTGTAGGTAAAAACAATCCACTACCAACTAGTACTGAAAATTATCTGCCTCTTTCCTATATAGATGATATGGCAGCTGCCTATCAAGCTTCGGATTTAGTTATAGCAAGAAGTGGTGCTCTAACTTGTGCAGAATTAGCCGCAGTTGGAAAGTTTGCCATCTTAATCCCGTTACCAATTGGAAATGGAGAGCAATCTGCCAATGCGCTTGACCTACAAGCAGCAGGAGCCGCTGAGGTAATTGAGGATAGTAAATTCAATGCCGATTGGTTAATTAGTAATTGGGATGAGATATGGCGAAAGGCTAAATCTTATACACCCTCAATTAAGCAAGAATTTTCAGCAAGTGAGGTAATCGGTAAATCAATAATTGATAAATTGGAAAAAGTGCAATGAACTTAAGTAATGAAATTTCGCTCGATAAATTTATGAATCCTAAGGTGCATTTCATAGGAATTGGTGGAGCGGGAATGAGTGGAATTGCTCGAATAATGTTGGCGAAAGGTTTTACTGTTTCTGGTTCAGATAAAAGTGATTCACCGGTACTTAAATCTTTGAGCGCTTTGGGAGCTAAAATCTATATTGGTCATGCTGCCGATAATATTAAGGATTGCCAATTAGTGGTCGTCTCATCAGCAATTTTAGAAAACAATCCAGAGCTACTATTGGCTCAATCAAAGGGCATACAGGTAACAGCACGGGCACAAGCTCTTGCTTGGTTAATGTCAGATTTAACATCGATTGCTGTGGCAGGCACCCATGGGAAGACAACTACAACTGCCATGCTCACTGTTGCATTGCAGTCGGCGGGCGTGGATCCGTCATTCGCAATAGGTGGAACCATTAATACTGCAGGGACAAATGCACATAATGGAAGTGGTTCAATTTTTGTTGCTGAAGCTGATGAATCAGATGGATCATTTTTGGCATATAAGCCAAGTGGAGCAATTATCACAAACGTAGAACTTGATCATGTGGACCACTTTGCTGATGAAGAGGCGGTATTTAAGGTATTTGAACAATTCATTAATTCAATAAAGCAAGATGGATTCTTAATTGCCTGTGGAGATGATTTAGGAGTTCAGAAACTTCTTAGCAGAGTTGACCGTAAGGATTTAAGAGTAATCCTCTATGGCGAAGGGAGTAGCAATGATTTTAAGATTGATCGAATACATCTAGCACCTAAGACTTCAGTTGCTACCGTATCAAGCACAGGCCGAAAGATTGGTGAATTGAATCTTGTAGTTGTTGGTAAACACAACCTTCTAAATGCCTTGGCAGCCTTTGCCGCCGGTGTCGCCCTATCTATATCTGAGGAAAAATTACTGGCGGGCTTAAAGAGTTTTACCGGGACTCGACGGAGATTTGAATTAAAGGGTGAAGTTTCAGGAATCAAGGTTATTGATGATTATGGTCATCATCCAACTGAAATCTCAGTTACCTTAACTGCAGCGAAGAATTTGGCTCAAGGCGGAAAAGTGATTGTAGTTTTTCAACCGCACCGCTACTCCAGAACTGCAGCCTTTGCATCGGAGTTTAGTGCTGCTCTAAGCGAGGCAGATTTTACTTATTTACTAGAAGTTTATGCAGCAAGTGAAGCACCAATTCCTGGTATCTCCGCACTGAATATTTCAAAGGGAATGGATTCCAGCAGAGTTACATTTGAACCTTCAATGCCTAAAGTTGTTGAAGAGGTATCTAAACGCGCTAAAAGTGGTGATGTAATTCTTACTTTAGGAGCAGGAGATGTAAGTTCGCTTGGTGAGCCTATCTTGCAAGCAATTGCCAATCTATAAATAAATGTTAAGTCTTAAGGATTTCAAACTAAAGCGATTACTGGTGGCAACTCTGGTAAGTGCAACACTAATCGGTACAGCATATTTGCTTGGTTGGTCATCAGTCTTAAGTGTTAATTCAGTAGCTGTCGAGGGAACCTCCTCTCAATTAGAAATCATGCGCAAGTTGAATGCTGATTCAATTGAACTCTCGGTTGGATCCAAACTTGCACGGGTAGAACCACGCGCTGTTGCAAAATCAGTAGAAATGCTTGATTGGATTGATCAAGTAAAAGTCTCTCGAAATTGGCTGGGAAGAAGTGTCAAGATAAGTGTTGTTGAAAAACAGGCGGTGGCAAAGTCGGTAAGCATAAAAGATGGTTTGATAAATTTTGATGCTTCCGGTGCCATTTTCAAACCTGTTTCAATTAAGCAATTATCAATTCAGAAGCAGCTGCCATTAGTAATAGTTGCCGAAGATGAAAAATCATTACTGGCCTCAGTTGCCACATTATTGTCTCAATTACCACCTAAGAGTTCGGAGCTAGTGGTTAACCTAAAATCCATTTCGGTAAGTAGTTCAGGACTTATTCAGATGGAGACATCAATCAGGGCACAATCTCTTCAAATAAATTGGGGCCTAGCGAGGGATATTGCTCTGAAAGTAAGGGTTCTTAATGCTTTACTAAAGTTGCCAGAAAACAAGGATATTAGCCGGGTGGATTTATCTCAGCCTGAGCTGCCCATAGTCAGTTAAATTCACTAACTTCAATTGGCATCAAAAGATTTGTTTTTCTTTGGCAATTATTTGATAGCAATTAAAGTAATTAAAAGATCGTGTCGGTGTTTGATTGCGTACTGCTTAATGCCTAGTTTTACGTAATCAGAAAGCGTTAACTTTAACTCTCAACTTGAGAGTTAGGGCTAGGGAAGAGGCGAAAAGTGGCAACTCCACAAAATTACTTAGCTGTCATTAAGGTTGTTGGAATTGGCGGCGGCGGAGTTAATGCTGTTAACAGAATGATTGATGTTGGCTTAAAAGGTGTTGAGTTCATTGCAATAAATACAGATGCTCAAGCCTTGTTAATGTCTGATGCAGATGTCAAATTAGATATTGGTAGAAAATTAACAAGAGGATTAGGTGCAGGCGCTGCACCGGAAATTGGAAGACAAGCAGCCTTAGACCACATAGATGAAATTGAAGAAGTTTTACGTGGAGCTGATATGGTTTTTGTAACAGCAGGTGAAGGTGGTGGAACTGGAACCGGTGGCGCTCCAATAGTTGCAAAAGTTGCCAAGGATTTAGGTGCGCTAACTGTTGGTGTAGTTACTAAACCATTTACATTTGAAGGTAAGCGACGAACTGCTCAAGCTGAAGAGGGAATCGAAAACTTAAGAACTGAGGTCGATACTTTAATAGTAATTCCAAATGATCGACTTTTAGCAATCTCAGATCGATCAATTAGTGCACTAGAGGCATTTAAGACTGCAGATCAAGTTTTGCTTTCAGGTGTTCAAGGAATTACAGATTTAATTACAACACCTGGTTTGATAAATTTAGATTTTGCAGATGTTAAAAGTGTTATGGCTGGAGCAGGTTCAGCACTTATGGGAATTGGCTCTGCTCGTGGAGAAGCAAGATCAATTCGCGCTGCAGAGTTAGCGATCTCTAGTCCCCTGCTTGAAGCCTCTATTGATGGTGCCCATGGAGTTCTACTTTCAATTGCTGGTGGTTCTGATTTAGGATTATTTGAAATATCTGAAGCTGCCGAGCTAGTAGCGAAATCTGCCCATCCGGACGCAAATATTATTTACGGAACCGTGATTGATGATGCCTTAGGTGATGAAGTTAGAGTCACTGTGATTGCTGCTGGTTTCGATGGTGGTCAGCCAAAGCGGGTAGCGATGCCAGTTATTGATACCGCTTCAATTAGTGGTGAAGCCAATCCAATAGCAGCAAATGATCCACTTGCTGTCGCTCTGGACTTAGGTATGGAAAACTCAGATCGCCCTCGCAAGCGAATTACTTTTGAAGACTTAGTGGCTGAAGACGAAATCGATATACCTGATTTCATGCGGTAGTAGCCATTATGGCTCGACTGCTTTTTACTGCTAGAGAATTCGGCTCACTAGCTGATCCGGTAAATCCAGCAGCGATAGAAAATCTTGAAACTTTAATTGGTAAGCCGGTGCAATTAATGCAGCAAACCCATGGTAATAATCTATTCGAGGTGAAAAGTTTTGAGAACATTAAGCAAAATACAGATTCATTAATTACTTCAAATAAGGATTTAGCTTTAGCGGTAAGAGTGGCAGATTGCATCCCGCTTTTACTCTATTCAGCGAGTTTAATCGCTGCAGTTCATGTTGGTCGTCGAGGATTAATAAATGAAGTTGCAGCAAAAACTGTGGCAAAAATGAGAACACTTGGTGCTATTGAGATCAGTGGAGTAGCAGGGCCACATATTTGTGGAGATTGTTATGAGGTAGGTGATGATATGGCTGAGCAAATACATAAAAGCCATCCAACCACTGGAGGAAAGAAGGGCCATCTAAATTTATTTGCTGGGCTTAAGGACCAGATTAAAGAGGTAAACCTAGAGAATGTAAATATCTGCACCAAGGAAAATAATCAGTATTTTTCATATCGAAATTCCGCAGAGCCTGGGCGGCAGGTAGGTGTGATCTCTTTGTGAGTCGGCTAGATGAGATTGCGCATAATCTTAGAGTGGTTCAAGATCGCATTAGAGTTACATGTGAAAAAGCGAAACGAGATGTTAACGAAATAACATTAATTGCTGTCACTAAAACATTTGGGGTTGAAGATTTAAAACTTTTGTACTCCCTTGGCCTACGCCAGTTTGGCGAAAATAGGGATCAAGAGGCGAGTAAAAAATGCAAAGATTTACCTGATGATATAAATTGGCATTTTCAGGGTCAGATCCAAAGCAATAAATTAAAGTCTATTTGCAGTTGGGCTAACTGCATACAATCTGTGGATCAACTTAAACACGCACAAATCATCTCAGATTTAAGTATTGATTCACCAAAATCTATTTTTATTCAAGTTTCACTTGATGATCCACCAGAGTCTAGAGGTGGGGTAGATCCTGCCAAATTGGAGGAGTTAGCATTTCAGATTACAAAATTGCCGGGAGTAAAAATTAAGGGGCTGATGGCTGTGGCTCCAGCTGATAATGCTGATGCGCAAGCATTTATAAATCTCCAGCATATTCACACCAATTTCAAGAGTAAATTCCCATTGGCTAAGTCCCTCTCGGCTGGAATGAGTGGCGACTTAGAAGTGGCAATATTGCATGGTGCGACACATCTTCGGATTGGTAGTTCAATCCTCGGAAATAGGGTGCCACTCTAATAACATTTAGACATGGCTAGTGCATTCAAAAAAGTCGCTGGATACCTCGGATTGATGGATGAGGAAGAGTTAGATCATGGAGCAACTCAACCTGTTCAACGTGCTCCTCGTCTGGTTAAATCTGATAGCAGGTCAGCTGCAAAAGCAAATGTTGAAATAGTTAATCATGTTGATTCCAATAAAATTATGGATCATATTATTTCATTAACTCCTAGAACTTACAGCGAAGCGAGATTAATCGGCGAGCATTATCGTGAAGGCAAGCCAGTAATTATGAATCTGAGTGACATGGAAGAAACTGAGCGTAAAAGATTAGTCGATTTTGCTTCTGGCTTGGTTTTTGGTCACCATGGCAGCATTGAGCGTGTAACACCAAAAGTATTTTTGCTTACTCCTCCAAATGTTTCAGTCAGTGTTGAGGATAAGAATTCGGCAGCACAAGCAAGTTTCTTTAATCAAAGCTAATTTAGTTTAATTTAATGGGCTCAATTCTTGGTTTAATTTACTGGGTTTTAAATCTATTTCTATTTGCCCTTATTGCTCGATTAATTCTGGATTACGTAAGAATGTTTTCACCCAATTGGAGACCCAAAGGCGTTGTTTTAGCTGCAGCTGAACTAGTTTATTCGGTTACGGATAAGCCGTTGTCTTTCACTCGGCAATTTGTGCCTCCACTAAGGCTAGGAGGCATTGCGTTGGATCTATCCTTTATCGTTGTATTTTTTGTAGTGCAATTATTGATGAGATTAGTGGTCGCTCTTTAATCTATCTTCTCTACTTTTAACCAAAGACCTAATTCGCTGTCTGTCGAACCATCAGCTTCAGTTTGCTCCAATTTCTTAGCCAGTACCTCAGTACTTATTTCACCACTGGCAAACTTTATCGCTTCAGCAACATCGGTAGGGGCATGCCATTGAACTACGATTCGATCACTAACATCTAATCCGATTTTTTTACGCTCCTCCTGAATTGCTCTAATTACTTCACGAACTAAACCGGAGCGAATTAGTTCTGGTGTTAGTTCTAAATCAAGTGCCAAACTTTCGCCATTATGAGACGAGACTGCCCAGCCACTACGGGGGGTCTCGGTAATTACCAGGTCATCGAGCTCGATGGAATAACGAGCGGTTGTGTCAGAGGTTTTGGCCTCTAATTCAAATGATTTACCAGAGCGCAGTTGCTTGACCATCTGTACGGCATCGGTTGCGGCAATGGCTTTTGCAATCTGTTGAACATCGGCTCCATATTTTGCGCCTAAACTTCTAAAGTTAGCTTTAACTGAGATATCCACTAACTCTTGGTCAGCAACATTGATCCCTTCTAATTTTAAAATATTTAGTTCATCTGCAATATGAACTTTAATCTCTTCAGAGATTTGATCCCAGCCAGTGGCTGAAACCAATGCTCTTGAAAGTGGTTGGCGGATTTTCACACCAGATTCAGCTCGGGCAGCCCTTCCTAGTTCAACTAACCTTCGAGAAAGTGAGACAGAAGTAGATAAGGCATCATTTATGTATTTCTCATCCGCAATTGGAAAATCCTCTAAGTGCACCGATTCTTTTTGCTGAGATTCTGCAACTCTTATTAATGATTGCCACACATGCTCTGAAATAAACGGAACCATAGGTGCGAGCAATAAAGTTAATTGCTTTAGGCAGTAATAGAGGGTGTTGAGCGCTTCTTCATCGCCGTCCCAAAATCTACGCCTTGACCGGCGAACATACCAATTAGATAAGTCGTCAATAAATGCAGCGATTAATCCACCAGCTAATTGTGAATCGAAATCTTCTAAAGCCTTATCTACTCCCTTAATAACTTTATTTAATTCAGAAAGTATCCACTTATCCAACAAGGTTAAATTTTTTGAAAGTGAGCCTACATTGAAGTTTGAGGCATGAGCGTATAAGGTAAAAAATGAAATCGTATTCCAATATGTCAACAGAGTTTTTCTGACTACATCAGAAATCGCATCATGCCCTACTCGCCTTGCACTCCAAGGTGAACCAGCTGCCAACATATACCAGCGAACTGCATCAGCACCGTGTTGATTCATTAAGGGCATAGGCTCAAGTACATTTCCTAAGTGCTTGCTCATTTTGCGCCCATCTTTATCCAATATATGTCCCAGACATAAAACTGTTTTGTATGAGGATTGATCAAAAACTAATGTGCCAATAGTCATTAATGTGTAGAACCAACCACGTGTTTGATCGATAGCCTCACAGATAAAATCTGCTGGATAAGCGGATTTAAACTCTTCAACTGATCCTGGAGTATGCGGATATCCCCATTGCGCAAAGGGCATGGCACCTGAGTCATACCAACAATCAATAACCTCTGGTACGCGAGACATTGAGGCAGAGCATTTTGCACAATTAAACTTAATTTCATCAACAAATGGTCGATGAGGATCCAATGTACTTAACTCTTTACCTGATAACTTTCCCAGCTCAGCTAAAGAACCAACGCAATATTCATGCTTATTCTCGCATCGCCAAATAGGCAGTGGCGTTCCCCAGTACCTATTTCTAGATACCGCCCAGTCAATATTGTTATTTAGCCAGTCACCAAATCGCCCAGTCTTTATTGTCTCTGGGTGCCAATTAGTTTTTGAATTCTCTCTTAAAAGCTCACTTTTAATAGCAGTAGTTTTTACATACCAAGAAGGCTGAGCGTAATACATCAACGCGGTATGGCATCGCCAGCAATGTGGATAAGAGTGTTCGAATTGAGAGCTTTTAAACATTAGCCCCCTACTCTTTAAATCCTTTATCAATGCTTTATCCGCATCTTTAAAAAATAATCCACCAACTAACTCAATTTTGTCTTGAAAATGACCATCTGGATTAATTGGATTAACAATTGGCAATCCATACTTTCGGCATACCTCTAAGTCATCTGCACCAAATGCTGGAGCTTGATGAACCAGGCCAGTTCCATCCTCAACAGTTACATAATCGGCTAAAACCACAATGTGAGCATTTTCAATATCGATAAGGTCAAATGGTCGCTGGTACTTGGTTAGTTCTAATTCAGATCCTGTAAAAGTGGCTACTATCTTGTTGTCACCCCCCAGTAAACCTGCCAGTTCAGTTGCAATTACTAATCTCTCACTTCCAACTTCGTTTGAAATCTCAATAACTTGATACTCAACCTTTGGGTTAACAGCAACTGCCGTATTTGATACAAGTGTCCATGGCGTAGTTGTCCAAACCAATAAACTTGCATCAAGTTCTGCTAATTTTCCAGAAGTTGCTTTAAATTTTACAAATACCGAAGGGTCTTGAATGGTTTCATACCCTTGAGCCAACTCGTGGTCGGAAAGGCCCGTTCCGCATCGGGGGCAATATGGTGCAACTCGATGGTCTTGAACAAGTAATCCCTTATTCCAAATTTGTTGAAGAGACCACCAAACGCTCTCAATGTATTTCGGAGACATAGTCCAGTAAGCCTCATCAAAATCTACCCAAAATCCCATTCGCTTAGTCATTTCAGTAAATTCACCGACATGACGTTGCACAGATTCTCTGCACTTTTCGTTAAAAGCAGCAACACCATACTTTTCAATATCTGACTTGCCAGAGAAACCTAACTCTTTTTCAACGGCAATCTCGACCGGTAGACCGTGGCAATCCCAGCCAGCCTTTCTGATTACCTGTTTGCCTTTCATAGTTTGAAAGCGAGGGAACAAATCTTTAAAAACTCTTGCTTCAATATGATGAGTTCCAGGTTTTCCGTTTGCTGTGGGTGGACCTTCATAGAAGCTCCAGCGCTTAGCACCATTTCGATTTTCTACTGATTTTTCAAAAATTTGATTTTGTGTCCAGAAATCTAAAATCTCGACCTCTACTGCCGGTAAATCAATTTGCGCCGGAAGGCTATTTATTTCGCGCTTTGGACTCATGCTCACCCTGCATTCTAACGCGGAGGATAAGATTTCTGAGAACTCCTTATTTGGCTGCGGGGGTGGCGGTTGGTAATTACTTCGGCCAAGCCATAATCTTTGCCCCTCCGGGGGGTATTGTGGCTATAAGAAAATTGTTTAAGAAATCACCAGTTAAAGGTAAGAAGGCGATAGCCAAAAAGCCCAAAGGTAATGGTGCAAAAAAATCTACCAAGGCTCCAACAGTAAAAAAAACAACTGCTAAAAAAGTGGCGAAAAAGCCCGCAGCAAAAATTGCTAAGCGTTCATCAAATATTGTTAAACCAAAGTTAGCTGCAAAATCTCCGAAGAAAAAGGCACCAGGGAAGCCATTCCCAGCTAAATTACAAACTTCTACATCTGGGTCATCAACAACTATCTCCGTAACATCAACCATGCCAAATTCAAATGCTGCACCGGTGATTGAAGAGCGCAGACTTGTTATGTTGCCGCCACCGAAACCGGTGATTAAGTCTAAAAAGGCTGCCGCACTAAAGCCAATAAAGTCCGCACCCGCACCGCTAGTTGTCCAATCTGAGGAATTGGCTTGGAGTCCAACTGAATTAAAAAATATGAAAGCTGAGCTTTCAAAAGATTTAGATCGGTTGCGAAAGGAGTTAGAAGTAGCTGAAGCAGAAATGGAAGATTTGGTTGAAGCAGCAGGCGTTGGCGCTGGCGATGATCAAGCCGATGCTGGAGCAAAAACATTTGAAAGAGAACATGAGATGTCTTTGGTCTATAACGCCAGAGATATGGTTGAGCAAGCCGAAAGGGCTTTAGAGCGAATTGCCAATAAAACTTACGGCAAATGTGAAGAGTGTGGAAATTTTATTGGAAAGGCAAGATTGCAGGTTTTTCCTAGAGCAACCCTTTGTATGGTTTGTAAACAAAAAGAGGAACGACGCTGAATTTAAGTCAGCGAAAATGGTTAGCGGTTACCGCTTTTATTATTTTCGTATTCGATTATATTGGTAAAGAGCTAGCACTTAGATATTTATCAGATGCACCAATCCAATTATTAGGTACATTTTTGCAGCTCCGGTTAGCTTTTAATTCAGGCGCGGCATTTAGCTTGGCATCTAACGCAACTATTTTTTTATCATCTTTTGCATTAGTTGTTGCGGCATCTATTTTTTACTATGGTAGAAAAATTACTTCAACTAGATGGGCAGTTGCACTTGGGCTAGCACTAGGCGGGATTTTTGGTAATTTAAGTGATCGGATTTTTAGAACTCCAGGCGGTTTAAAGGGCGAAGTCGTAGATTGGATTCAGCTACCAAATTGGCCAATCTTCAATATTGCAGATATGTCAGTAGTTAGTGCGGCTATTTTAATCACATATTTAAGTTGGAAGAATATTCCAGCAATTAGAAAAACGGATTCAAAATGAGTAATCGTGAACGTAAGAGTTTGTCTATTCCAGAGGGCCTTAATCTGGAGCGAGTCGACACAGCACTATCCAGATTGCTTGGACTTTCCCGAAACGTAATTGTTGGATTAATAGAATCTG
Source organism: Actinomycetota bacterium (assembly GCA_010030895.1). Lineage (GTDB taxonomy): Bacteria > Actinomycetota > Actinomycetes > Nanopelagicales > Nanopelagicaceae > Nanopelagicus. Next base: position 21,441 of record RHBS01000010.1, read on the forward strand.
GTGAAATCCTTAAATCGGGCACAGTCGTTGGAAAATCTGACAAAGTAATTTCTGGAGATGTCATCGAGATTTTAATGCCTGAAGTCAAGGGTGAATCTAAATTGGTAGCAACTCCGATTGAAGGCCTTAAAGTTGTTTATGATGATGAATATTTAATTGTTATAGACAAACCAGTTGGCATAGCAGCTCACCCAAGTCCAGGTTGGCATGGAGCAACAGTAGTCGGTGCAATATTTGCTGCTGGATATCAGCTTGCAACCTCTGGCGCAGCTGAGCGACAAGGAGTTGTTCATAGATTAGATGTCGGAACATCTGGGTTGATGGTGGTTGCAAAAAATGAAATTGCTTATGCTAGTTTGAAGGATCAATTCCGTCAGCGAACTGTCTCAAAGGTCTATCATGCACTAGTTCAAGGGCATATGGACCCAACAGTAGGAACTATTGATGCACCTATAGATCGACACCCAAGAGAGGATTATCGTTTTGCGGTAGTCGCAAATGGAAAGCCAAGCATTACGCATTATAAAACTTTAGAAGTTTTTCCAGCTGTAACTTTATTAGAAATTGAATTAGAAACTGGTCGTACTCATCAGATTAGAGTTCATTTTTCTGCACTGCACCACCCTTTGGTTGGAGACCAGACTTATGGTTCAGATCCAGCCTTAGCCCAGCGGTTAAAGATTTCTCGGCCGTGGCTTCATGCCAGAAAGCTCGCCTTCACTCACCCAGCAAGTGGGGAACGAATCTTCTTCACTAGCGAGTATCCAGAGGATCTGACACGCTCACTTGCGCTACTTTCAGATTTATCGCGCTAAAAATAAGGGTCAGTAGTAATCTCACCATCCATGTCTAACTCAATTGGAAGTTCAGAGAACTTAAATAACTTTGTTCACCTGCACGTCCATACTGAATACTCGATGCTGGATGGCGCCGCGAAGATTTCTGAGTTAGTGCAAGAGGTTGCAAATCAAAAGATGCCGGCAATAGCTATGACCGATCATGGCAATGTCTTCGGGGCCTATGAGTTCTACAAAACTGCAAAAGCAAACAACATTAAGCCAATTATTGGAATTGAAGCTTATGTAGCACCTGAATCTAGATTTGATAAGCGACGGGTTAAATGGGCAGAAGGCGGAGAGGATGATGTATCAGCTGGCGGTGCCTATACCCACATGACGATTCTAGCCGAGAATAATGAAGGCTTATCTAATTTATTTAAATTATCATCTCTAGCTTCACTAGAAGGGTTTTACTATAAACCCAGAGTTGATAGAGAGTTACTATCACGATACGCATCTGGATTAATTGGTACAACTGGTTGTGCAGGCGGTGAGATTCAAACTCGCTTGCGAATGGGTGCTTATAGTGAAGCACTTAAAGCTGCCAGTGAAATGAAAGACATATTTGGAGCAGATAATTTCTTTTTAGAGTTGATGGACCACTCAATCGATATCGAAAAGAGAGTTTTTACTGATTTACTTAAACTTGGAAAAGATTTAAATTTACCACCACTTGCAACAAATGATCTTCACTACACCTTTAATAAGGATGCATCAGCTCATGAGGTATTGCTTTGTGTTCAATCGGGTTCCACACTAGCTGATCCAAAGCGATTTAAGTTTGAAAACTCCGAGTTTTACTTGAAGAGTGCTGCACAAATGAGAATGATATTCAAGGATATTCCTGAATCCTGTGACAATACTCTAATTATTGCTGAACGATGTGAAGTCAAAATGCGTGAAGGTGAGAACTTACTCCCTCGATTTGAGGTACCTCAGGGTGAGACGGAGGATAGTTGGCTGGTAAAGGTTGCAAATTTGGGTTTAGCAAACAGACTAAATGGCGAGATTCCAAATGAGTATCAAGAGAGATTAGATTTTGAGCTAGATGTAATGATAAAGATGGGATTTCCTGGCTACTTCTTGGTTGTATCGGATCTATGCAATCATGCTCGAAAGGTTGGAATAAGAGTTGGACCAGGAAGAGGATCTGCTGCTGGCTCTCTAGTCTCATACGCTCTTGGTATTACTGGATTAGATCCAATTAAATTTGGATTATTATTTGAAAGATTCTTAAATCCAGAGCGTATTTCAATGCCAGATATCGATTTAGATTTTGATGAACGACGCAGATCGGAGATGATTCAATATGCCACCGCTAAGTATGGTGATGATCGGGTAGCTCAAATAATCACCTACGGAACAATTAAATCAAAACAAGCCATTAAAGATTCAACCAGAGTGCTCGGATATCCCTATGCACTTGGTGAAAGACTTACAAAATCATTGCCTCCTTCGGTAATGGGCAAGGATATTTCCCTGAGTGGAATTTTTGATGTTGAGGATGATCGGTATGGCGAAGCTTCTGAGTTTAGAAATTTGTATGAAAGTGATCCAGATTCCAAACGCATTGTTGACACTGCCCGAGGTATTGAGGGTCTGAAAAGACAATGGGGTGTGCATGCAGCTGGTGTAATTTTAAGTAAAGAGCCTTTGCTCGATGTAATTCCTATTCATAGGCGTGAATCAGATGGGGCAGTAATCACTCAATTTGATATGGGTGCCTGCGAAGCAATCGGATTGCTTAAAATGGATTTTTTGGGATTGAGAAACCTATCTGTATTAGATGATTGTCTAATAAATATAGAGAAGAATCTTGGTAAAAAAATTGTCCTTGAAGATTTACCACTCAAGGATAAAAAGACTTTTGAGTTACTTTCCAGAGGAGATACCTTAGGCGTATTTCAATTAGATAGTGCACCGATTAGAGCACTTCTTAGGTCTATGGCACCAGATAGTTTTGAGGATATTTCAGCTGTTATTGCCTTATATCGACCAGGTCCAATGGGTGAAGATTCGCATAATAAGTATGCTGATTATAAAAATGGCAGGAAGAATCCAGTCGCTATTCATACTGAGTTAGAGAAGCCGTTAAATGAAATACTGAAGGACACCTATGGCCTAATTGTTTATCAGGAGCAAGTGTTAGCTATTGCAAGAAAAGTTGCAGGCTTCACATTGGGCCGAGCTGACCTGCTCAGAAAGGCAATGGGTAAGAAGAATAAGGAGATTCTAGATAAAGAAAAGGTGCATTTTGAAGAGGGCATGACAGCTAATGGTTTTTCTTCTGATGCAATTGAAAAATTATGGCAAACGTTAATCCCATTTTCAGATTATGCGTTTAATCGAGCCCATAGTGCAGGTTATGGTTTACTCTCATTTTGGACAGCATATTTGAAAGCTAATTTTCCAACTGAATACATGGCTGCACTGCTTACTAGTGTTCGTGATGACAAGGATAAGAGCGCTTTATACCTAAATGAATGTCGCCGTATGGGTATCAAAGTTTTACCTCCGGATGTAAATGAATCAGATTCTGAATACACTCCTCGCGGAGTTGATATCAGATTTGGACTTACAGCAATAAGAAATGTTGGAGAAAATGTAGTTGCATCAATAATTCAGAATAGATCCGAAAAAGGTAAGTACTCTAGTTTTGGAGATTTTTTAGCAAAAGTAGATGCAATTGTTTGTAATAAGAAGAGTATTGAATCGTTGATTAAAGCAGGAGCCTTTGATTCCTTAGGTCATACACGACGTGGATTAATGATGGTCTATCTTGAAGCTTTGGATGCAGTTTCAGAAGCAAAACGAGCAGAATCTATTGGACAGTTTGATTTATTCGGAGCAACAAATGCGACAACTTCAGTAAGTGGTGTTGAACTGGATATTCCTAAAAATGAATGGGAAAAGATGGTCTTGCTGGGATATGAAAGAGAGATGCTAGGACTATACGTTTCAGATCACCCACTCTTGGGTGTAGAGCACATATTGAAATCGGTTTCAGATTTTACAATTAGCCAAATATCTGAAGTTTCACATGATCAGATTATTACTATCTGTGGGCTAATCACTCAGATTCAACGTAAAGTTTCAAAACAAGGAACACCATGGGCAATAGTTACTGTTGAAGATTTAGAGGGAGCCATAGATGTTTTGTTTTTCTCTAACTCGTATGCAACTCATGGCGTTAACTTGGTTGAGGATCGAATTGTTGCGATCCGAGGACGGGTTGATAAACGAGAAGAACAAGCAAGAGTCTCAGCACTTGACCTGAGTTTGCCAGATTTAAATATAGTTCCAACTGGGCCTCTAGTTATTTCTATGGAGATGGCACGGTGTACACCACCGGTAATTGATCGAGTAAAGGAGATATTGCGTTCTCATCCGGGAGGGCGAGAGGTTCACTTGCGATTGGCAGATGGATCAAAAAACACAGTTTTGAAGTTGGATGAAGGTTTAAAAGTAACATCCTCACCAAGTTTGAGTGCAGATCTTAAAACTGTTCTTGGTCCTGATTGCCTTCCGGTTTAGAGAGACTTCAACTCAGGTCTACACATATTTATTGGTAACCTGGCAGTAATACTGTACGGCACAATATGGTTGTGGAAAAAACATTAATGTCGTTAGAGGAATTTCGTGAGCACGCTCGCGGGAACAATGTGATTCCGGTTGCAAGAAAAATAATAAGCAAAAATGAGACTCCACTATCTATATATTCAAAACTCGCTGGAAATAGAGATGGAACATTTCTACTCGAATCTGCTGAATCCGGAATTTGGGCACGCTACTCATTTATTGGCGTTAATAGCCAGGCAACACTTACAGAGGAAAATGGTCTAGCTTTTTGGAGTGGTGTTATGCCGGCTGGTGCTCCAAGTGGCATAGATCCATTATCTGCCCTGAGAATTTCGACATCACATTTGCGTTCACCGAAATTATCAAATCTGCCACCCTTGACTGGCGGACTTGTCGGGTACCTCGGATATGAAATTGTTAGAAGACTAGAGAAAATTTCTTCGCTTACGATCAAGGATATTCAAATTCCGGAAATTGCGATGATGCTCACCTCGGACTTAGCAGTTTTTGATCACTTAAAAGGTGAAGTAACTTTGATAGCAAACGCTATCAACTGGGACGGAAGTAGTGAGAGAGTGGATTCTGCTTATGAAAACTCATTAAGTCGCTTGGATAAAATGGAGGTAGATTTAAACCAAAATAGTGCGACTAGATCTGTTCATATTACGGAGCGATTGAAGCCTGAATATTTGCGAAATACGACAGATGAGGATTACATTTCAAAGGTACTTAGAATTAAAGAGGAAATAAAGTCTGGTGAGGCCTTTCAAGTTGTGCTTTCGCAGAGATTCTCAATGCAAATTACCTGCGACCCATATGACATTTACGAAGTACTTAGAGAACAAAATCCTAGTCCTTACATGTATTTATTTAGATTTGATAACGGATTAGCGGTTGTCGGTTCAAGTCCAGAGGCATTGGTAAAAGTAAACGGTGATCAAGTAATGATTCACCCCATTGCTGGCACTCGAGCAAGAAGCTTTGATGAAGCAGTTGACGACAAAATTGCCGATGAGCTTCTAAATGATCCAAAAGAACGGGCAGAGCATTTAATGCTGGTTGATCTTGGTAGAAATGATTTAGGTCGAGTTTGTACTCCTGGATCTGTTGAAGTCACCGAATTTATGCAGATCGAAAAGTACTCTCATGTTATGCACATTGTTTCCACGGTAATCGGGAGATTGCGTTCAGAGGTGAGACCAATTGAGGCTTTACTTTCAGTGTTTCCAGCTGGCACCTTGTCCGGAGCTCCTAAACCTAGGGCAATGGAAATTATTGAGGAAAATGAAATCAATCAACGTGGAATTTATGGTGGCACGATCGGATACTTAGATTTCATGGGAAACATTGATACCTGTATTGCAATTCGAACTGCTGTAATTAAGGATGGAACTGCGTATGTGCAAGCGGGAGCCGGAATTGTTGCAGATTCAAATCCTGAGCTTGAGAATCAAGAGTGCATCAATAAAGCAGCAGCAGTTTTGGGGGCAATCGCTTCGGCTAATGCAATAGGGGTAAAATAATGAGGTCATCAATATTTGGAAGTATCTTTCTCATAATCATTGCACTCTACCTAATAAGGCGATTGGGTAAGGGTGAAAATTCAAATAAATACCAAGCAAAGCCGAAAAATAAATGGACGTTACTATCCGAGGGTAAGGACCCAACAATTGAGTGAGTCAAATGCACTTACGGCAATAATTGAAGGCGTGCTCGAAGATGTTGCAAATCGATCTTTGCCGATCTCAGAACTACAAGATAATCTGGCAACCGCCCCACAGTTACGTGATGCCCATAAGGTACTTAGCAGTAAAGATATGAGCCTAATTGCTGAGGTTAAGCGCTCGTCGCCAAGTAAAGGAGATTTAGCGAATATATCTGACCCTATTTCATTAGCTAAAAGTTATGAAATAGGAGGCGCTGACATAGTCAGTGTCCTAACTGAAAGCAGGAAATTTAAAGGAAGCATTACTGATCTAACTAGCGTTAGGCAATCAATAAACCTACCAGTGCTCCGTAAAGATTTTATTGTTACCGAGTACCAGATCTTTGAATCACGATTATTGGGCAGTGATCTGCTCTTACTAATTGTTGCTGGCTTAAATAAGAAACAATTAATCGATTACCATCAATTAGCTACTGAGCTTGGAATGAGCGTTCTTATTGAGGTGCATACAGTTGCAGAATCTGAAATAGCACTCGACATCGGTGCCAAGATAATTGGTGTTAATTGTAGAAATCTTAAAACTTTAGAGGTTGATAAAAATACTTTCGAACTAATCCTGCCTATTTTGCCCCAGTCTATTGTTAAGGTTGCTGAATCGGGAATTAGCGCCAGATCTGATGTAGAAAGGGTTGCTCAATTGGGCGCAAATGCAGTACTAGTGGGTGAAACACTAGTTAAGTCAAGTAACCCAGTTCATACAATTAAAGATCTCCTTAATCAATAGATATCGAATAAACTCCTCCTGTGAACACTAAAAAAGTAAAAATTCCTGACTCAGATGTATTGGGCCACTTTGGACCATACGGTGGCCGGTTTGTACCAGAGGCTCTGATTGCAGCGCTAGATGAGTTAGCTGAAGCTCACCAAAAAGCTCAAGCAGATCCTGAGTTTCATAAAGAGTTGGATCATTTGCACCGTACCTACACTGGTCGACCAAGTGTAATTACGGATGCGAAAAGATTTTCAGAGCATGCAGGTGGTGCTCAAATTTTATTAAAACGCGAAG
>RHBS01000091.1 GCA_010030895.1 Actinomycetota bacterium
CTGTAACTATTTTTGAACTCTGCTAATGCTGGATCAATCGAATCTACAACAGCTTGAATTGCAGATTTTCCACTTTCAAGTGCTGCAATCTTTGTTGCAAGTGAGCTTGAAAGATCATTGTATTTAACCTTTAGAGCAGCATTTGTGGTCTTAACTGCAGCTGAGGTTAAAGCAGCAACCTGTGCATTTGCAGTAGCAAGTACAGTTGCTGGCGCTGGCATCTGGCCAATTTTTGAATTGGCATTAGTTGGTTGGTGTACTACCCAAAATTTAGTAGAGCCAATATTTGCTGAGGTTGGAGCTTTATTGGTACCAGTTTTGGTCGCTGAATAATAAGTATTTGCGTAATAGACCACATCAGATTTCTTATAGGTAATCAAAGAGTTCCATGTGATCAAATCACGTAGTGGTGCACCAACTGGTTCAATTTGAATTGCGCGGTTTGATTCAGAAGCGCGAAGGGCATCTATTGCTTCCTTATTCCCTGCTGCGTAATCGGTATTTAACTCAATGCAGCCGTCCCAAACCCAGGTTAATTTTGTTGTATTAAAAAATGGATTTTTTGCACAGACGTAATCATTTTTTCCGATCTTGGTTGTAGCACCAGCTGTTGTACATGAGCCACCTGAGGTAGCCGCCTGTACAGGGGAAGCAACTCCAAGAATTAAAAACCCGCTAAGGGCTAAAGCTGAGATCTTTTTTTTCACTGATTACTCCTTAAGTAGGTATGGCTTTATTCTACTTGAGCATTATTCAAGGAGTAGGTATGTGGCTGAGGTAAGTCAGTGAATTTGATGTGAAATATAGGGTTTTATCGTTGTTTACGTCGAACATTAATTCCAGCCTTACGAACTATTGGCCGGGGAGCAATTCTGGCAATAGTACTTAGCAGCATGTACTGCCAACCTGGAATACAAATTACTTTACCTGCTTTGGCATACTTCCAAGATTTTTTAACCACATCATTTACATCAGTCCACATGTAATTTGGCAAGCCGCCCATCTTCATTTTTCCTCGGGCATGAAACTCAGTTTTGGTAAAGCCTGGACACAAAGCAGAAACCTTTATATTGGTATCTCTTAGCTCAGTATGCAAATACTCGGTAAAAACAGTTAGGTAAGATTTTGCCGCACTATAGGTTCCACCTGCAATAAAACTTGCCACACTTGAAACATTAACAATCACTCCCTTGTTGCGCTTAACCATTGCAGGAAGCACCGCGTGGGTTAAACGCATCGGAGCGGTAACTAAAACATCAAGCAACTCTTGCTCGCGGTTTAAATCACTATCTAAAAAGCTGTCCTTAATCCCAAAACCAG
>RHBS01000092.1 GCA_010030895.1 Actinomycetota bacterium
GTTTCACGCATTGGATACTCTTTTTTTGAATAAAAAATCAAACATACTGCTAGCAATTGGAGCTGCAATCCTCGATCCTGGTCCAGCATGCTCTGCTACTACCGTCACTGCATATTTAGGTTCTTCTATAGGACCAAAACCTGCAAATAGAGAATGATCTCTATATTTATATTCTCTGGCATTTGGATTTGCATTATCCTCTCTATCTTTAATGGTTAATTTAGTGACTTGAGAAGTTCCTGTTTTTCCGGCAAATTTTAATTTTCCATTTAGTCTTGAACCATACGAAGTTCCTCCAGGTTCATTTGTTGCTGCTACTAAAGCTTCATTGATTATTTTTATATTGTCCACATCAAAATCCATACGACTTAATTTAGATTTTTCATCAAGATAAAAAGTTGGATTAACAACATAACCGCCATTTGCAAATTGAGCCATTGATTTACAAATCTGCATTGGGGTTGCTAATATATAACCTTGTCCAATTCCTGTAATTAAAGTCTCTCCAAGAAGCCATGGCTTACCCAGAGCATTTTTTTTCCATTTTGTATCTGGGACTAAACCCTTCTTTTCTTCATCAAAATCTTTTAAAATTGTCTGACCAAAATTAAATTTTCTTATTGTTTCTGCTAATCGGTCTACTCCTAATAATTAAAATTGTCTGACCAAAATTAAATTTTCTTATTGTTTCTGCTAATCGGTCTACTCCTAATAATCTTGCAACTTCATAAAAATATATGTCGCATGATTTTTTTATGGCATCTTTTAAATTAATTCTTCCATGACCGCCGTCTTTCCAACAATAAAATTCTTGTCCATATAGCTCGATCTTTCCAGGACAAAAATGAATATAGTCTTGATCAACAATTTTATTTTCTAAAGCTGCTAAAGCTATAATTGGCTTTACTACTGATCCTGGTGGATATTGACCTGATAAAAATTTATTAATTAATGGTTTTCGTTCGTTCTTTAATAACTCGTTAAATTCTGGCTGGCTTATACCAAAAGCAAATTTATTTGTATCAAATGAAGGTGTTGAAACACATGCTAAAACTTCTCCTGTTTTAATATCCATTGCAATTGCAGATCCAGCATATCGTCCTAATTTTTGATAAGTTAATTTTTGAAGCTCAAGGTCAAGTGAAGTTTTTAAAGCATTTCCGCTTACTCCATCTACAAATTCAACTGTTCTAACTGCCCTACCTGCGGCATTTACTTCAAAACGAGTAAAACCTGGAGTGCCGATAAGCTCTCTATTTAATATTTTTTCAATTCCAAGTTTTCCTATTTTTATTCCTGGCGTTCTAAAAAGATCATCT
>RHBS01000093.1 GCA_010030895.1 Actinomycetota bacterium
GAAAGACCGAAAAGAGATCGAGCGATTAATTGAAACGGTTAATACAAACCCGGGTTCACGTGAGGCCCATCGAGAATTAGCTAGAGAGATGACTACATTAATTCATGGTGCAGATATGGCTAAAAAAGTAGAAGAGGCTGCAAAAGCATTGTTTGGCCAGGGTGAGATTTCAGAGCTGGATCTGACCACCCTGGATTCCGCCCTTTCACAGTTGCCAAAAACAGAGGTAAAAAAGGGTGAGCCATTTCCAACCTGGGTTGATCTGTTGGCAGCAACCGGCGTAGTGGATTCAAAATCTGCTGCAAGGCGGATTGTGAAGGAGGGCGGAGCGTATTTGAATAATAAAAAGGTCGAAAATGAGGATTTCACCCCATCACAAACTGACCTTTTGCATGGTAAATACCTACTTTTGCGCAAGGGAAAACGGGACCTGGCCGCAGTTGAGATAGTGGGCTAGAGCCGGCCTTTTTGCCCGAAATGTCGATTTGACCCCCCTTCAAGCGGGGGGCTATATTTCACCTCCCCATACGAGACGGACTTCAGAAGAAGGCCGGGTATGGAAAACCCCGATTTTTAAGGTTTGTAGGCATGCCTAGAAACTTAATTACCGGGTTGCCCTGCACGCAAAAGAAATTTTGCAACCAGTGCGCAGTCGTACCTTGAGAACTCAACAACGTGCAATAAAGTCAATGCCAAAGATTTCTTTAAGAAATCGAAGGCATTAATTGACGTTGTTAATTTTAAATTTTTAAAATTAATAATTTCATTTTTGTTTTATAAATACCTTTGAAACTTAATTAACTAATATATTTATTTATATTAATAGATATATTTGCTTTAAGTACAAAACAAAAAACAATTGATAAAGACTATAAACATAAGCGAACTCCGATTAATAAATTTATTAATTGGATAGCCATGTTTGTCTTTTTGTCAGATCAAATTTTCTATGGAGAGTTTGATCCTGGCTCAGGACGAACGCTGGCGGCGTGCTTAACACATGCAAGTCGAGCGATGAAGTTTCTTCGGAAATGGATTAGCGGCGAACGGGTGAGGAACACGTGAAGAATCTGCCCTCCACTTTGGGATAACACCGGGAAACCGGTGCTAATACCGAATATTGAAACATAAGTGGCATCACTGAGTTTTGAAAGAATTTCGGTGGAGGATGACTTCGCGGCCTATCAGCTAGTTGGTGAGGTAATGGCTCACCAAGGCAACGACGGGTAGCCGGCCTGAGAGGGCGACCGGCCACACTGG
>RHBS01000094.1 GCA_010030895.1 Actinomycetota bacterium
CCTTTTCAGAGTTGAACCACTTAACTGTACCTGTTGCCATTTAGCTTTTTTCCTTTGGTTATGTTGGACGCTAGTAAATTTAACAAGCGCCGGTCTTTCTTCTTATACAGCTAGACCCAATCAACAAACCGTAGAGCGGGTACTGCCAAGCGTCGGACTGCCTAAAGTCTAACCTGCTATTGGCTAATTGCGAAAAGAGATGTATAAATCTCTTACTGCACTTTTGGCACTGGTGGGCTGGGGAAGGTCACATCGAGTGATCCCAAAGGCAGGTACTTGTGAGTAAATCTCTTCTTTACGCTGGGCGCATACTTATTTATTCAACGCCAGCTGCTCTGACTCAACATATTGAGTGGGCGATCAGTCAAAAACTTGGTCAGGTGATCAATCTGAAATGGGTCAATCAGCCATTAAATCCAGCCACCTTAGCGATGGAGTTTGAATATCAACATCAACACCCAGTAGCAGACAAAATAGCAACCGCGCTTAAAGGTTGGTGTTACATTCGATTTGAAATTACCCAGGTAGATAAAAATACCAATGATGCAGTTTTATATCGTGCTACCCCAGATTTAGGTCTGCATCAAGCAACTCTGTCTTCCAATGGGGATGTAGTTTTAAATGAAAACCAGGTTAATACCATCTTAAAAAACTCTATTACCCATGATCGTTTAATAAATAATCTTGAGAACGCACTGGGTAATCAATGGGAGGCAGAGCTTGAGCCTTACCGATTATCACTTGCCTTAGGGATGAAAGATATAGTTAGTAAAAGTGGGTAATATAAAGGTATGAACTTTGAAGCCAGTGACCGAATTAAATTTGCTACCGGTATTTTAGCTGCAGCAATTTTATCCTCAGGTTTAACCCTTGGCCTTTATAAGGTTGGCTCAGGTCTTGCCTCACGCGCGGGTAATGCAATTACAGTTACTGGAACCGCGTCCGAGAATGCAACAGCTGATAATGCAGTTTGGAATTTAAATTTAAATGAATCACAAGCAACCCTTGCCTCCTCAGTTAAAAAAATTGATGCTTCTGCTGATGCGCTAAAGAAGTATTTATTAAGTGGTGGAGTTACTGAAAATCAGATTGAACTTGGGCCAATTAACTCCAACGCAGTAATGGAGTATATAAATGGCAATCCAACTGGAAGAATCCTCTCTTACCAGGCATATCGCACCGTAACTGTTAGAACTAAAGATGTGCAGTTAGTAGCAAAGTTAAGTAATAACATCGGAACACTTCTTGCTACTGGAGTTA
>RHBS01000095.1 GCA_010030895.1 Actinomycetota bacterium
CACCTCTATAACCCGCATCTCCTTTTCCAGACAATCTTATTTGTGTTCCATCATCAACTCCTTTTGGAATTTGAATCGATAGATTTTTTTTTGTCTTAATAGCCCCAGATCCTCTACAATCTTTGCAAGGGTTAGAAAGTACTTCACCCTCTCCCCCACAATCGGGACAAGTTTGTTGTAGAGTAAAAAAACCCTGCTGTGTTCTTACTTTTCCATGACCATTACAAGTAGAACATTTCTTTGGTTTTGAACCAGGTTCTGCACCATCACCAGAACATTTTTGACACTTTTCGTTTGAAGATAAATTGATAGTTTGCTTTTTTCCAAAGTAAGCTTCTTCTAATGTTACTTCTAAATTAATTTTTAAATCAGATCCTCGATTAGATCTTGATTTTTTAGAACTTCTGCCACTTCTTCCCGATCCCATAAAGTCGCCAAAAAAATCATCAAAGATGTCAGAGAATGCACCAGATTCAAAACCCCCAAAATCAAAACCTCCCGCTCCACCAGAACCACCTTCAAACGCAGAATGTCCAAATTGGTCATAGGAAGATTTTTTCTTTGGATCAGATAAAACTTGATAGGCCTCTGATGCTTCTTTGAATTTTGCCTCAGCAGTTTTGTCTCCCTGATTTCTGTCAGGGTGATATTTCATTGCAAGAGATCTATAAGCTTTTTTTATTTCTTCAGGAGTTGCTTTTTTGGTTACACCAAGAATATCATAATAGTCTTTTTTGGACATAATGACTTAGGGCGAAACCAGTTGTAAATGGATTAGCCGTTCTTTTTGTTATCGTCTTTTACTTCTTCAAATTCGGCATCAACCACATCTTTTTTATCATCAGGTTTAGCATCTGTTTTTGAAGCACCAGCAGTTTCTTGCTGAGCTTTATATATAGCCTCACCTAATTTCATAGAAGAAGTCATTAATTGCTGAGTTTTAGTTTTAATATCTTCAGTTTTGTCAGATTTAATAGCTTCTTTTAAATCTTCCATATCTTTTTCAATTGCTTTTTTATCAGCCTCTGAAATTTTGCTTCCGTGTTCTTTTAAGCTTTGTTCAGTAGATGCTATTAAAGAGTCAGCGTGATTTTTTGCGTCAACCTCTTCTCTCTTCTTTTTATCAGCTTCTTTATTAGCTTCTGCTTCTTTAACCATTTTTTGAATTTCTTCATCAGTTAATCCACCCGAAGCTTGAATTTGAATTTTGCCTCTGCAGTTTTGTCTCCCTGATTTCTGTCAGG
>RHBS01000096.1 GCA_010030895.1 Actinomycetota bacterium
TTAAACGAGTAACTTTAATTGGTGACCAGAGTAAAAATAATTTTTCAAAAATATTTTGTTATGCATTTGCCTTTAACTTTTTCTTATACATCGCTATCAACTTAGGAATGGTTACAGGATTACTTCCTGTTGTTGGAGTGCCATTACCAATATTATCATACGGTGGAACAGCTATGTTAACTAACATGATTGGTTTTGGAGTTGTATTAAGTTCTAAGTTATATAACGAAGATTTTATTTAAGAATAAATTTTATGGAATTTTATTTATCAAAAATTTTAAATTTTTTTACTCATCCTTTATATGTATTTTCGTTAGTTATATTAATACAATTATTTTTAATTTTTTTTACTAAATCAAAAAAATTAGTTATTTTTTTTTCAAAGCTATTATTAATTTTATTTTTATTTTTTAGCTACACCCCTCTAAGTAATTTTATATTAAATAAAATTGAAGACTATATTCAGACTTCAAAATATCCAGTCCCGCAATTAACTGGAGTAATTGTATTAGGAGGAAGTTTTAATTCAGGACTTCAATCTAAAGAGAGGAATGAAGTTTCTCTAAATAATTCTGCAGAAAGGTTAACGAAGGCTTTAGAAATTTATAAAAAAAATCCAAGACTTTTAATACTGTTTTCTGGATTTTCAGGAGAATTAAAACCTCAAGGGTGGAGCGAGTCAGATATGGCCAAGAAGTTCTTTTTAGACCAGGGTGTTAAAATGGATAATTTAATATTTGAAAATAAATCGAGAAATACATTTGAAAATATTAAATACTCAAAAGATATCATTGCTAACAATAAAGGAACATGGGGATTAATTACTTCAGCAAATCATATGCCAAGATCTTTTTTTACATTTAAAAAACAGGGTTTAATTTTAGAGCCTATCAGTGTTGATTATAAAACTGGCACTAGTAAGATATTTTGGATAAATTTTGATATCTCTTCAGGCCTAAGTAACTGGGGCCTGATATTGCACGAGTTAATAGGTATCGCTTATTACAAAGTCACAAATAAAATTTAAAAGAATGAATAATAATTTTAAAGCATACCTGATGCTTATCCTTTGTGCTTTTTTTTGGTCAGGAAATTTTATTGTTGGAAAATTTGCGACACTTTATGAAGTTCCGCCCTTAACACTAAATTTTTTTAGATGGTTAATAGTATGGATTATTTTAATCCCTTTTACATTGAGAGATATATTGAAGAATATTGA
>RHBS01000097.1 GCA_010030895.1 Actinomycetota bacterium
CGGAGCAAGCGTTGATCGTTTGCTAGCAGCACTGCAATGGTGAATCTTCTTTTGGCTGCCCTCTCGGGCCTTTTTTTCTGGTGTGGATTTGCACCTCTAGAGATTTGGATCGGGCCATACCTGGGCGTTGCGTTGCTTTTTTATTTGCTAAGGGATCAAAAGTTATCTCAAAGGTTGCTTTTCTCTTTTGTCGGTGGCTTGAGCTTCTTCCTTGCTTTATTGCATTGGAGTTCTGTTTATGTTGGTGCACTTCCTTGGCTAGTACTTGCAATAGGACAGGCTCTCATCTTTGCTCTCATTGGATTGCCTCGTTGGACGCCTCGATGGGAGAGCGCGCTCTATTTCGCGGCACTTTTCACGGTGTTGGAATTGGTGCGAATGAAAGCACCGTTTGGCGGCTTTGGTTGGGGCAGGCTCGGATTCACACAAGTAGATTCATTAAATTTCCTCTACCCATATTTGGGCGTCGCTGGAGTTTCATTACTTGTGGCAACGTCATCCTTTGCAATCACCGCTTTGAAGAAGTTCTACCTTTTTGTAGTTGTTTTTCTTTTTTGCCTCTCTTATTTTCTTAATTATTCTTTCGAAAGAGAAGTCGGTACAACTTTACAAGTAACAGCGATACAAGGTGGAGTTGATAACCTAGGTTTAGATTTCAATGACCGCGCTATGCGAGTTCTGCAACGGCACATAGATCAAACCGACAAAGTAGCGAATACAGATTTGTACATTTGGCCAGAGAATGCCTCTGATGTAGATCCCATAAAAAACTTAGAGGCTCAGTCACTCATTCTTGGTGTAATCAACGAGATTAAATCTCCACTATTAATTGGCGCGGTAGAGAAAACTGCGGAAGGCCCTACCAATTCAAGTATTCTTTTTAAAGCTTCGGGGGAGATTGATAGCCGTTATCTCAAACAGGATTTGGCCCCTTTCGGGGAATATATGCCTTTAAGAGAATTAGCCGAAGCAATCTCTCCTTACGCTAAACGAGTCAACGATTTCGTGCCTGGGAATTCATGGGTAAAACATGAGATCAAAGGCCTGCCTTTTCAATCTCTCATTTGTTTTGAAGTCTTGGATGATGACCATGCTAAAGCTGGGGCAATGGATAGCTCTTTTGTTGTTGCACAGACAAATAATGCGACATTTGGAGAGAGTTCAGAGGCGGCGCAACAACTGCAAATCACGAGATCTCGAG
>RHBS01000098.1 GCA_010030895.1 Actinomycetota bacterium
GAACCGATGCCCCATCTTCTGCGCGTTGGGGACTGTTTGTTCCGCTGATGGTTTTTTCGGTTGGTTTTATCCAATCGAGGAAGAAGTTCTGCCTTGCCTATGGATTTATGGGCACGTTTAATCTCGGCAAGCTTGGTGATTTGTCGAGAGTTCAAAGTCCCGAGGATAGAAAGGCCGATCGCAGAACAGCTCTAAAAATCCTGATTCAGTCTGCTGCCTTGGCATTTCTTTTAACTGTTCTGCTCGTTGCCGCGCCCTTGTAGTAATTCTTGATTCATCTTTAACTATATCCCGAGTAAAGGCTCGACCTTCTCTTGAGAAATTCCCACCAAAAAACCATTGAGTCTTTAAGGCAGTCAGAGTATTTTCGAAGAGTCAATTCCTTTTGGGGTATCTCGGAGGCACTGCTTGAGATACCACCTCAAGGCAGAGCTAGAGGCAGAATATGAAAATAGTCATTCATAACCACGGAGCAGCATTGGCATCTGATTTCGAAGAAATTGCACATGAGAGATTAGAGAGATTAGCAAGATTCCACATACCGATTGATCGAATCTATGTTGATGTCCGACATGAGACTAATCCACACTTTGGTAAACAATCTCATCGAGTAATTTTGACTTCACATGGCTCAGGTCCTTTATTGCGAGGTGAAGGTTCGGGATTTAATGACTTAGCGGCTTTTGATGAGGCTGCTGAAGCAATTGAACTACAGCTTCGAAAACGTCATGAGCGATCGAAAGATATTGATCGAACTACACTGAGAAAGTTAAGGGTAAGAGGCGCTTAGAACTAAGCAGTAGTTTTTGACTGAGCTTTGAGAAAATCAAGTGCACTCAGATACTCTTCGTAATAAGCAGTATTCCACGTACCTAGTTCGGGGTTGAAGTAATTTCCATTGATTGGAGTACTGCCGTTGAGAAAATTAATTGCAGATTCAGTTTCTTCAATAAGTCCGGGCAATTCAGTTCTTTTCTCTTGCACCACACAGCTAGAGAACTTATCCATCTCCTTATAGATTGCAAGATCGTGTCCGAGGACGCCAATTACAGTACTTGCCATTTTCTCAATGAGAGGAATTCGCTCATTAGAAGCGGCAGGTAGTGCAAGAAACTCATCCACTAAATCGCGATATTGTTGCCACTCAACTTTTCCAATACTTTCTTCGTTC
>RHBS01000099.1 GCA_010030895.1 Actinomycetota bacterium
CAGAGAGGATGCTTACAACTTAGAGTTTGTTGATCAGATTAAAGATACTGCCTTAATTTATTTATCAGGTGGGGATCCACATTACCTTGCTAATTCTCTAATTAATACTCCTGTTTGGTCTGCAATTGTTGCCAACTGGGAATTAGGAGGATCACTTGCTGGTTGCTCAGCAGGTGCAATGGTTTTATCATCTCAAATTCCACATTTTAGATTAAGCAAAAATGAGCCTACAAAAGGTTTGAATCTAATTCCAAATATTAGAGTGATTCCACACTTTAATAAATTTTTTAAATGGATTCCAGAGAGCGCTGCTAAATTATTACTTAATGTGCCAGATGATTCAATATTGATAGGTATTGATGAATTAACGGCTATAGTTAAGCGCAGTGGAAGCAGTAATTGGCAAATATATGGTCAAGCAATGGTCCATTTTCTAAAAGGTATCGATCAGCAAAAGTTGGGTGATGGTCAGCAAATAACCTTGAACTAGAGGTAAATTTAAAAGAGTATAATTTTTCAATCATAATTGTTAATCAGAGAGTAGATACTAAAAGTGCAAGTAAAAGAGGTTTTAGATCAACCATATGCCAAGCGGTTTTTTATCGCTAGGTTTATAACAAATTATGGCAATGGAATGAGCCCAATCGCATTAGCCTTTGGAATATTAGCTCTGCCAAATGGTTCAGCAAATATTTTAGGTCTAGTCCTAGGCATAACAACCGCCATGTTCATAATCATGGCTCCATTTGGTGGAGTTATTGCCGATAAATATGGCAGAGCTAGAATGGTTGGAGTCACCGATATGGCAGCTGGTGCCATTTTATTTGTCCAAGTAGCTTACTTTGCTACTGGCCATGTTCCAATTGCAGTTTTACTAATAGTTAATGGTTGCTACGGATTGTTATGGGGAATCTTTTGGCCAGCATTTACTGGTGTTATGCCAGCGATTGTGCCAAAGGAGGGATTGCAAAAAGCAAATGCAATAAATTCATTAATGGCAAATGGTGGGTTGATTTTAGGAGCTGCCTCAGCTGGATTTTTAATTGATACTTATGGAGCTGCGATAACTTTAGGTATAGATGCAGCAACATTTTTAATCTCAGGAGCCATGGTTTTCACCCTTCGCCACTTAACACCAATAATTAAAGATTCTAAAAACTCTATGATTGAT
>RHBS01000100.1 GCA_010030895.1 Actinomycetota bacterium
TCATCTGTTGTATCACCCATGGCGCTAACTACAACGACTACTTGATGGCCCGCTTTTTTAGTGGCAACGATTCGATTAGCCACCCGCTTAAGCCCTTCGGCATCGGCAACTGAGGAGCCGCCAAACTTTTGCACTATTAATCCCATGGCCTAATTGTGGGGCATGAGTTATTGATTTGGAGAATTATCTCAAATAATAAGACGCTTAAATATCTTATATTTTGAGATAATCTAATTATCGTAGCTTCTGCGCCCCTCAAAAGCTCTGCCCAGGGTAACTTCATCGGCGTACTCAAGATCGCCGCCAACAGGGAGGCCTGATGCCAATCTGCTCACTTTGATCCCAAGTGGCTTAATTAATCTAGTTAGGTAAGTAGCAGTTGCCTCACCTTCAAGATTTGGATCAGTTGCAATTATTACCTCTGATATTTGAGTTTGTGCCAATCTGGTCATTAACTCTTTAATTCTTAAATTCTCTGGCCCAATCCCATCTATTGGTGAGATAGCACCACCTAGAACATGATACTTACCTTTAAACTCTCGAGTTTTTTCAATTGCTAATACATCTTTACTCTCTTCAACTACACAAATTGCTGAATCATCTCTTCTTGGATCTCGACAGATTTTGCACTGTTGTTCCTCTGAGATATTGCCGCAGATAGTACAAAACTTAACCCGCTCTTTAACAGTTTTTAAAACCTCAGCCAATCTAGTTACATCTACTCGATCTGATTGAATAATATGAAATGCAATACGCTGAGCACTCTTTGGTCCAACCCCAGGTAATCTTCCTAGCTCATCAATTAAATCTTGAATGATTCCTTCATACATAATTTATTTAACTAAAGTAATACTTTAGTTGGACTCCTTAATAACTTTTGCGCCCAATTTACTAGCTAATAACTCAGCCCCAGATAACATATTGGCATCTGCTGGATCCTCGTCATTTTGTGCCATAGTGGTTGCAGTAACTGAGGTATCAACAGTTGCAACTATCTTTCTTCTTACTCCAGTGACCTCTTCAAAGGCACCAGATAAAATCACATCACTTTCTGATCTAATAAATGAATCCTTTGCTCCCACATTGACCATACCGATGGTAATTACCTCATCATCTAAGGAAATTATCTGCGCACTTGTTGATAGCAATGACCAAGTTAATCTTCTTCG